>NZ_JAGDEZ010000029.1:0-74475 GCF_017498305.1 Pseudomonas sp. OA65 | reverse complement strand
CGACATCGAGCGTGCCCGAGCTTGCACCGGCGGCGATGGTGATGGTTTTGCCGCTTTCCAGCGTCACGGTGACCGGACCGTTTTGTGCGGTGACGGGTTTGCCGTCGGCACCGGTCAGGGTGGCGGTATAAGTGATGGTGCCGTTTTCATTCACGGTTGGCGTGGCGGTCAACGTCACGGTAGTGGTGTCGTCAACATCGCTAACCACAGTGCTGACTGGCGCGGTGTCAGGCGCGATGGCTTCGAGGTTGCCACCGGATGCATCTTTGATCGACTCAGTGACGGTGGTTGGGCCTTGGTACACGTCGTTGCCGACAGCCACGTCCAAGATGCCCGAGCTAGCGCCAGCAGCGATGGTGATGGTTTTGCCGCTTTCCAGCGTCACGGTCACCGGACCGTTCTGCGCGGTAACTGGCTTGCCATCGGCGCCGGTGAGGGTCGCGGTGTAAGTGATGGTGCCGTTTTCATTCACGGTTGGCGTGGCGGTCAACGTCACGGTGGTGGTGTCGTTGACATCGCTAACGATGGTGCTAACTGGGGCGGTGTTCGGAGCAATGGCTTCGAGGTTGCCACCGGATGCATCTTTGATCGATTCAGTGACGGTGGTTGGGCCTTGGTAAACGTCGTTACCCACAGCGACATCGAGCGTGCCCGAACTTGTGCCGGCGGCGATGGTGATGGTTTTGCCACTTTCCAACGTCACGGTGACCGGACCGTTTTGCGCGGTAACTGGCTTGCCATCGGCGCCGGTGAGGGTCGCGGTGTAAGTGATGGTGCCGTTTTCATTCACGGTCGGAGTGGCGGTCAACGTCACGGTGGTGGTGTCATCGACATCGCTAACTACAGTGCTGACTGGCGTCGTGTTTGGAGCGATGGCTTCCAGGTTACCGCCCGATGCCGAGGCAATCGATTCGGTGACGGTGGTCGGGCCTTGGTAAACGTCGTTACCCACAGCGACATCGAGCGCGCCTGAGCTTGCGCCGGCGGCGATGGTGATGGTTTTGCCGCTTTCCAAAGTCACGGTGACCGGACCGTTTTGTGCGGTAACTGGCTTGCCGTCGGCGCCGGTGAGGGTGGCGGTGTAAGTGATGGTGCCGTTTTCGCTCACGGTTGGATTGGCGGTCAGCGTCACGGTAGTGGTGTCGTTGACATCGCTGACCACGGTGCTGACTGGCGCGGTGTTCGGGGCAATGGCTTCCAGGTTGCCGCCGGATGCATCTTTGATCGACTCAGTGACGGTGGTTGGGCCTTGGTAAACATCGTTGCCGACGGCTACATCCAACGCACCCGAGCTTGCGCCAGCGGCGATGGTGATGGTCTTGCCGCTTTCCAGCGTCACGGTCACCGGACCATTTTGTGCCGTGACGGGCTTGCCATCGGCACCGGTCAGGGTGGCGGTATAGGTGATCGTGCCGTTTTCGTTCACGGTCGGTGTGGCAGTCAACGTCACGGTGGTGGTGTCGTTGACATCGCTAACGATGGTGCTAACTGGGGCGGTGTTTGGAGCAATGGCCTCCAAGTTGCCACCGGATGCATCTTTGATCGATTCGGTGACGGTGGTCGGACCTTGATAAACGTCGTTACCCACAGCGACATCGAGCGTACCCGAGCTAGCGCCCGCTGCGATGGTGATGGTCTTGCCGCTTTCCAGCGTCACGGTCACCGGACCATTTTGTGCCGTGACGGGTTTGCCGTCTGCACCGGTCAGCGTGGCGGTATAGGTGATGGTGCCGTTTTCGTTCACGGTCGGTGTAGCGGTCAATGTCACGGTGGTGGTGTCGTTGACATCGCTAACGATGGTGCTAACTGGGGCGGTGTTTGGAGCAATGGCCTCCAAGTTGCCACCGGATGCATCTTTGATCGATTCGGTGACGGTGGTCGGACCTTGGTAAACGTCGTTACCCACAGCGACATCGAGCGTGCCCGAGCTTGCACCTGCGGCGATGGTGATGGTTTTGCCGCTTTCCAGAGTCACGGTCACCGGACCGTTCTGCGCGGTAACTGGCTTGCCGTCGGCACCGGTCAGGGTCGCGGTGTAAGTGATGGTGCCGTTTTCATTCACGGTCGGAGTGGCGGTCAACGTCACGGTGGTGGTGTCGTTGACATCGCTAACGATGGTGCTAACTGGGGCGGTGTTTGGAGCAATGGCCTCCAAGTTGCCACCGGAGGCATCTTTGATCGACTCAGTGACGGTGGTTGGGCCTTGGTAGACGTCGTTGCCGACGGCTACATCCAACGCACCCGAGCTTGCGCCGGCAGCGATGGTGATGGTCTTGCCGCTTTCCAACGTCACGGTGACCGGACCGTTCTGCGCGGTAACTGGCTTGCCGTCGGCACCGGTCAGGGTGGCGGTGTAGGTGATCGTACCGTTTTCGTTCACGGTCGGCGTAGCGGTCAGCGTCACGGTGGTGGTGTCGTTGACGTCGCTGACGACAGTGCTGACTGGCGCGGTGTTCGGAGCAATGGCTTCCAGGTTGCCGCCGGATGCATCTTTGATCGACTCAGTAACTGTCGTTGGGCCTTGGTACACATCGTTGCCGACGGCTACATCCAACGCGCCCGAGCTTGCGCCAGCAGCGATGGTGATGGTTTTGCCGCTTTCCAGCGTCACGGTCACCGGACCATTTTGTGCCGTGACGGGCTTGCCATCGGCACCGGTGAGGGTGGCGGTGTAAGTAATGGTGCCGTTTTCATTCACGGCCGGATTGGCGGTCAACGTCACGGTAGTGGTGTCGTTGACATCGCTGACCACGGTGCTGACTGGCGCGGTGTTCGGAGCAATGGCTTCGAGGTTGCCACCGGATGCATCTTTGATCGACTCAGTGACGGTGGTTGGGCCTTGGTACACATCGTTGCCGACGGCTACATCCAACGCACCCGAGCTTGCGCCAGCAGCGATGGTGATGGTTTTGCCGCTTTCCAAAGTCACGGTGACCGGACCGTTTTGTGCGGTAACTGGCTTGCCATCGGCACCGGTCAGGGTGGCGGTATAGGTGATCGTGCCGTTTTCGTTCACGGTCGGCGTAGCAGTCAACGTCACAGTGGTGGTGTCATCAACATCACTAACCACAGTGCTGACTGGCGCGGTGTTTGGCGCGATGGCTTCCAGATTACCGCCCGATGCCGAGGCAATCGATTCGGTGACGGTGGTCGGACCTTGGTAAACGTCGTTACCCACAGCGACATCCAACGCACCCGAACTTGCGCCGGCTGCAATAGTGATGGTCTTGCCGCTGTCGAGCGTGACCGTCACCGGACCATTCTGCGCGGTGACCGGATTGCCATTGGCATCGGTCAGGGTCGCGGTGTAAGTGATGGTGCCGTTTTCATTCACGGTCGGCGTAGCAGTCAACGTCACGGTAGTCGTGTCTACCGAATCGGTAATCGTAGTGACCGCAGGCACAGTGCTCGGCACCAGATTCTCAAAGTTGCCACCCGTCGCACCGGTGATGGTGGTGCTGACGGTACTGCCGTTGTTGTAGACGTCGTTGGCGGGTGTATCCACGGCGACGGTGCCGGTGGTCGCACCGGCAGCGATGTTGATCACCGCGCCGTTGCTCAAGGTCACGGTCACCGGGGTCTGGGCCGGGTTGCTCAGCGTCGCCGTGTAGGTGATCTGGCCGCCTTCGGTGATGGTTTCGCTGGCGCTCAGCGTCAGGCCGGTTGTATCGGCCGAATCGGTGATCGTAGTAACGGCAGGTGACGTGCTCGGCACCAGATTCTCGAAGTTACCGCCGGTTGCGCCGGTAATCGTGGTGCTGACCGTGCTGCCGTTGTTATAGACGTCATTAGCCGGTGTCTCGACGTTGACGGTCCCGGTCGTCTGGCCGGCAGCGATGTTGATCACCGCGCCGTTGCTCAAGGTCACGGTCACCGGCGTCTGGGCCGGGTTGGTCAGCGTCGCGGTGTAGGTGATCTGGCCGCCTTCTGTGATGGTGTTGCTGGCGGTCAAGGTCAGGCCGGTGGTATCTGCCGAATCAGTAATCGTGGTGACCGCAGGCGCAGTGCTCGGCACCAGGTTTTCAAAGTTGCCACCGGTCGCACCGGTAATCGTGGTGGTGACGGTGCTGCCGTTGTTGTAGACGTCATTGGCAGGCGTATCAACGTTGACAGCGCCAGTGGTTTGGCCAGCAGCAATGGTGATGACCGAGCCATTGCTCAAGGTCACGGTTACCGGGGTCTGGGCCGGGTTGGTCAGCGTTGCGGTGTAGGTGATCTGGCCGCCTTCGGTGATGGTGTTGCTGGCGGTCAAGGTCAGGCCAGTGGTATCCGCCGAATCAGTAATCGTGGTGACCGCAGGCGCCGTGCTTGGCACCAGGTTTTCAAAGTTGCCACCGGTCGCACCGGTAATGGTGGTGCTGACGGTGCTGCCGTTGTTGTAGACGTCATTGGCCGGTGTATCGACGTTGACGGTGCCCGTGGTTTGGCCTGCAGCAATGGTAATGACCGAGCCATTGCTCAAGGTCACGGTTACCGGGGTCTGGGCCGGGTTGGTCAAGGTGGCGGTGTAGGTAATCTGGCCGCCTTCGGTGATGGTTTCGCTGGCGGTCAGCGTCAGGCCAGTGGTGTCGGCCGAGTCAGTGATCGTGGTGACCGCAGGCGTAGTGCTCGGCACCAGGTTTTCGAAGTTTCCGCCGGTTGCGCCGGTAATCGTGGTGCTGACGGTGCTGCCGTTGTTGTAGACGTCATTGGCTGGCGTCTCGACGTTGACGGTCCCGGTCGTCTGGCCAGCAGCAATAGTGATCACCGAGCCATTGCTCAACGTCACGGTCACTGGAGTCTGGGCCGGGTTGGTCAGGGTGGCGGTGTAAACAATCGAACCGCCTTCGGTGATGGTGTTGCTGGCGGTCAAGGTCAAGCCGGTGGTGTCGACCGAATCGGTAATCGTCGTAACCGCTGGCGTCGTGCTCGGCACCAGGTTTTCGAAGTTGCCACCCGTCGCACCGGTAATGGTGGTGCTGACGGTGCTACCGTTGCTGTAGACGTCGTTAGCCGGGGTATCCACGGCAACCGTGCCGGTCGTTTGGCCAGCAGCAATGGTAATGACCGAGCCATTGCTCAAGGTCACGGTTACCGGGGTCTGGGCCGGGTTGGTCAGCGTTGCGGTGTAGGTGATCTGGCCGCCTTCGGTGATGGTGTTGCTGGCAGACAGAGTCAGGCCAGTGGTATCCGCCGAATCGGTAATCGTTGTAACCGCTGGCGTGGTGCTCGGCACCAGATTTTCAAAGTTGCCACCGGTCGCACCGGTAATGGTGGTGCTGACGGTGCTGCCGTTGTTGTAGACGTCATTGGCCGGTGTATCGACGTTGACGGTGCCCGTGGTTTGGCCAGCAGCAATGGTGATGACCGAGCCATTGCTCAAGGTCACGGTCACCGGCGTCTGGGCCGGGTTGGTCAAGGTGGCGGTGTAGGTGATTTGCCCGCCTTCGGTGACCGTATTGCCCGCGCTCAGGGTGACGGTGGTGGTGTCGACGGTGTCGGTGATCTGGGTCACGGCCGGCGCAGTGGGCACGGTGACGGCAATGCCGGTGCCGCCGGTGGTGCCGGTGACGGTCACGCTGATCTGGCTTGGGTCGTTGTAGACCGTGTCGTTCGGCGCCAGTGGAACGTTGACGCTGCCAGTCAGTTGGCCAGCCGGGATCACGATGACCGCGCCGTTGGACAAGGTCACGGTCAGGTTGGTCTGCGGGGCCTGGGTCACGGTCGCGGTGTACACCAGCACGCCGCCGGCCTCGGTCAGGGTCGGCGTGGCGCTCAGGGTCATGGTCGCATTGAGCACGGCGTTGGCGGTCGTATCGGCCGTGGTATCGCCACCCAGGGTGTTGTCATCGGTGGCCGCCGCCGCAGCGAGGCCTTCGGTTGGGAAACCGACGGTAGGGTCGACGCTGCCGGCGGTGGCATCCAGCACCACAAAGCTGTGGCCGCCACCGGCGGCGCCCCCTGTACCCGCGGCAGTGGCGCCGGCGGCGGTGGCTTCCAGGGCAGTCGTCGGGTCGACGCCCGCGGCGATGGCTTGTTGCAGTTCTTCTACCGACGGCGCGGCCTGGGCGGTGGCTTGTGCCAGGTCAGTGGACGAGTCCGGAGCATTGGCGCTCCACTGGGTGTCGCGGCCCAGGTCCAGGGTGCGGCCATCGGCCAGCTCCAATGTGACGGCGCCGGCAGGGCCGGTGTCCAACTGGTCGCCTACGTTCAGGCGATCGCCTTCAATGAGTACGCGCCGAATGCCCTCTGGGGATACGACGAAAACCTGACCAACAATGCTTTTGACAACGGCAATAACACTGCTCATTGAAGACTCTCCGGGTGCCACGCTCAGTAGACTTCCATGGACCCGGCGGCTTTTAGGCAGCAGCGGTCTGGACGTTCATATTCACAAAGTAAGGTTATTTGACGCTTTTTGATGTCAATATTTTGGCTGTGTTTTTCCGAATATTTTGTTTGTGCCAAACTATTGACCTTCTGCCGGCCATCCTAAACAATTGCCGACGTAATGTCACATTGATATTTAAGCGGCGACCTGTTCTTTCAGCGCGTGTTCCAGCTCCTGTTTTGAACTTTCCGACATACGGTCATTCCGGTTGCCATCATCCGATGCAGCGCCACGTTTCGCTGTGATTCAAGACAAGAGTTCTGGGAATAATCCAACCATGCGTTCGCACCTGCTCAAGGCTTTACCCTTCGTCCTCGCCGCCAGTTTCGTACAAGCACAAACCTTGCCGCAGGCCATGCAGCAGGCTTTGGATGTCCATCCTGAAATCCAGGCCGGCGTGAACAGTCGTCTCGCGGCGGATTACCAACTCAAGGCGGCCAAGGGCGGCTACCTGCCTAGAGTGGACCTTGCAGCCGGATATGGCCGCGAAGGCACCGACAGTGTCACCACCCGTTCGGGCGGTAATAACCATTGGGAAACCCTGAACCGCAGCGAATCGAGCCTGCGCTTGTCGCAAATGGTTTTTGACGGTTTCGCGACATCCAGCGAAGTGGGGCGTCAACAAGCCACCGTTAATGCCCGTGCCTATTCGTTGCTGGACGCCTCCGAGCGCACCGGTTTGACGGTGGCCCAGGTTTACCTGGACGTGCTGACCCGTCGTGAGTTCGTGCGCCTGGCCGAGGAAAACCTCAAGAGCCACGAACGCATTTTCGATCAGATCAAGCTGCGCACTTCCCGTGGCGTGGGCAGCGGTGCCGACCTGGACCAGGCCGAAGCGCGCATGGCCCAGGCCCGCAACAACTTGATCACCGAACAAACCAACCTGGCCGATGCCGAGACCAACTACCTCAGCGCCGTCGGCCAACTGCCAGATCAACTGGAGCGTCCTGCCGATTTTCTGGCATTGCTGCCGGCCAACCTGACCGAAGCCCGCGCCCAGATGCTGGAAAGCAGCCCGGTGCTGCGTTCGGCCGAAGCCGACATCGCCGCCGCCGAGCAACAGTACGAAGCCGCCAAGTCGAGCTTCTACCCACGCTTCGACGCCGAGTTGGGCCGCACCGCCGACAACGACCTGGACGGTCAGAACGGCCACAACAATGAATGGCAAGCCATGCTGCGCATGCGTTTCAACCTGTATGCCGGTGGCAGCAACAAGGCCGACCTGGAATCCAAGTCGTACCTGTCCAACCAGGCCCTGGACATCCGCAACAACGCGCTGCGCCAGTTGAACGAAGAACTGGGCCTGGCCTGGAACGCCTTGAACAACGCCAACGCCCAGGTGCCGGTCGCCCAGCAATACGTTGATCGCAGCGCCAATGTGCGCACCGCCTACCAGAAGCAGTTCAGCCTCGGCGAACGCACGCTGCTCGACTTGCTCGACAGCGAAAACGAGCTGTTCAGCGCTTCCCGTCGTCTGGCGGAAATCAAGAATGTGCAGCTGTTCACCCAGTACCGGATCAAGGCAACCATGGGCCAGCTGTTGAAAAGCCAGGGTGTGGTCGCGCCGTTGGCATCGGTTGTGCAGAACGACGTGAAACCCAAGGTCCAGTTGCCTGGGATGAATTGAGTCCTACCACCCGTTTTAATCAGTCAGAGTGCCGAGCGTGGAATCAGAAGTCAGTCCAGTCGAACTAGTTCATGACCCGCGCACGCTGCACGACGACCCGTTGTTGGACGGTCTGCTGGCGCTCTGCATGCTGCACCAGAAGCCGGCCAGCGCGGCGATGCTCACCACCGGCCTGCCGCTGCCCAAGCAACGGCTGAGCGTCGAATTATTGTCGCGCGCGGCGGCCCGTGCCGGTCTGCAAGGTCGGGTGCTGCAACGCAAACTCGAGCAGATTCCGACCATCGCCATGCCGGCGCTGCTGCTGCTTAAAGACGGCCGCAGCGCCGTGCTGCTGGGCTGGGTCGGTGACGACCAGGCGCGATTGCTGCTCAGCGAAAGCGACGGCGGTGAGGTGACCGTCAGCCGCGAGCTGCTGGCCGATGACTACAGCGGCAAGGTGTTCTTCGCCCAGCCGCAGCATAAATTTGACGTTAACCACGGCACGCTCATTCCCCGGGCGCGTTCGTGGTTTCGCGACACCCTCAAGCGCTCCCGTTGGCTGTACGCCGATGCCATCGCCGCCAGCCTGCTGATCAACATCATCGCCATGGCCGCGCCGCTGTTCGTGATGAACGTCTACGACCGCGTCGTGCCAAACCAGGCCGAATCGACCCTGTGGGTACTGGCCGTTGGTATCACCGGCGCCTATGTGTTCGACCTGATCCTCAAGATGCTGCGCAGCCTGTGCCTGGACCTGGCGGGCAAGAAAACCGACCTGATCATCTCGGCGACGCTGTTCGAGCGTATCGTCGGCATGGCCATGAAACATCGCCCGGCGCGGGTCGGCAGCTTTGCCCAGAACATTCATGAGTTCCAGAGCCTGCGGGACTTCCTCGCCTCGCTAACCCTCACCAGCCTGATCGATTTGCCGTTCACCCTGCTGATCTTCATGGTCATCGCGATTATCGGTGGGCACCTGGTGTGGATTCCGGTGCTGGCCTTCCCGATTGCCCTGCTGATCGGCTATGCCTTGCAGAAGCCATTGATCGCGACCATGGAGCGCACCATGGCCCTGGGCGCCGAGCGCCAGTCGAGCCTGATCGAAACCCTCGCTGGGCTGGACGCGGTGAAGGTCAACAACGCCGAGAGCGAGCGCCAGTACCAATGGGAACAGACCATCGGCACCCTCAGTCGCCTCGAACTGCGGGTGAAGATGCTGTCCGGCCTGGCGATGAACATCACCTTGCTGATCCAGCAATTGGCCGGGGTGATCATGATCGTCTTCGGGGTTTATCTGATCATCGCCGGCAACCTGAGCATGGGTGGGCTGGTAGCTTGCTACATGCTCAGCGGTCGCGCCCTCAGCCCGTTGGCCTCGCTGTCGGGCCTGCTGACCCGTTACCAGCAGGCGCGGGTGACGATGACCTCGGTCGACCAGATGATGGAGCTGCCCCAGGAGCGCAATTTCGACGAGCGCCCGCTGAGTCGCAAGGTGTTGCAGGGCGCCGTTGAATGCCGGCAGTTGAACTTCACCTACCCGAACCAGCAGAACCCCGCGCTGAAGAACATCAACCTGGTGATCAAGCCGGGCGAGAAAATCGGCATCATCGGCCGCAGCGGCTCGGGCAAGAGTTCCCTGGCCAAGTTGCTGGTGGGCCTTTATCAGCCCGATGACGGCGCCTTGCTGGTGGACGGCGTGGACATCCGCCAGATCGACGTCAGCGAGCTGCGCTACAACATTGGCTACGTGCCCCAGGACATCCAATTGCTGGCCGGCACCCTGCGGGACAACCTGACCTCCGGTGCCCGTTACGTCGAAGACGAATTGGTGCTCCAGGCTGCTGAGCTGGCCGGCGTGCATGAATTCGCCCGCCTGCATCCGCAAGGCTATGAACTGCAAGTGGGTGAGCGCGGACAGAACCTGTCCGGTGGCCAACGCCAGAACGTCGCCCTGGCTCGCGCGTTGCTCCTCAACCCGCCGATCCTGCTGCTGGACGAACCCACCAGCGCCATGGACAACACCGGTGAAGAACGCTTGAAACAGCGCCTGGCCGCCGTGGTGGAAAACAAGACCGTGCTGCTGGTGACGCACCGGGCATCCTTGCTGTCGCTGGTGGACCGCCTGCTGGTAATCGACCGTGGACAGATCCTCGCCGATGGCCCGAAAGCCGCTGTCATGGAAGCGTTGAAGAAGGGGCAGATCAGTGTTGCTTAAATCAGGTTTGAAGGGCGCGGTGGGTCGCTATTTCAAAGGCACCGACTCGCTGCACGGCCAACCGCTGCCCGAGGTCAACAAAGCCCTGATCGAGGACGCTCCCCGGGTGGTGCGGCTGACGATCTGGGGCATCATCGGCTTCTTTGTATTCCTGGCGCTGTGGGCCAACTTCGCCGAGATCGACGAAGTGACCAAGGGCGACGGCAAGGCGATCCCCTCGTCCAAGATCCAGAAGATCCAGAACCTGGAAGGTGGCATCGTCGCTGAGCTGTTCGTCAAGGAAGGGCAGATCGTCGAAGCGGGCGCGTCGTTGATTCGCCTGGACGACACGCGGTTCGTCTCCAACGTCGGCGAGACCGAAGCGGATCGCCTGTCCATGCTGTTGCGGGTCGAACGCCTGAGTGCCGAGGTCGATGACCGGCCGCTGAACTTCTCGGCCGATGTGCTCAAGGCGGTGCCGGGCCAGGCCGCCAGCGAAGAGTCGCTGTACCTCAGCCGCCGCCAGCAGTTGCACGATGAAATCGGTGGTTTGCAGGAGCAGTTGATCCAGCGCCAACAGGAACTGCGAGAGTTCGTCTCCAAGCAGGCGCAGTACCGCTCCGGCCTGGCGCTGCAACGCCAGGAAATCAACATGTCCGAGCCGTTGGTGGCCCAAGGCGCGGTGTCGCCGGTGGAAGTGCTGCGACTCAAGCGCGCCGAAGTCGAGACCCGCGGGCAACTGGACGCCACGACGCTGGCGATTCCTCGCGCCGAATCGGCGATCAAGGAAGTGCAACGCAAGATCGACGAGACCCGCGGCAAGTTCCGCAGCGAAGCCCTGACCCAACTCAACGAAGCACGCACCGACCTGAACAAGGCCCAAGCCACCGGCAAGGCCTTGGAAGACCGCGTGAGCCGTACCCTGGTGACTTCGCCGGTGCGCGGTATTGTCAATAAACTGCTGGTGAACACCATCGGCGGCGTGATCCAGCCCGGCAGCGACCTGGTGGAAATCGTGCCGCTGGACGACACCCTCCTGGTGGAAGCGAAAATCCGTCCCCAGGACATCGCCTTCCTGCACCCCGGCCAGGACGCCACGGTGAAATTCACCGCGTACGACTACACCATCTACGGTGGGATGAAAGCCAAGCTGGAACAGATCGGCGCCGACACCATCACCGATGAAGACAAGAAGACCACCTACTACATCATCAAGCTGCGCACCGAACGCAGCCATCTGGGCACGCCTGAAAAACCCTTGCTGATCATCCCTGGGATGGTGGCCTCGGTGGACATCATCACCGGCAAGAAAACCGTGCTCAGCTACCTGCTCAAGCCAATCATCAAGGCCCGGTCCGAGGCGTTGCACGAGCGGTAAGGGCCGGGGAGTTGATCATTCTGTGGCTTGGTAGCTTTTGTGGCGAGGGAGCTTGCTCCCGCTTGAGTGCGTAGCACTCATCGCTTTTTTTGGGGCCGCTGCGCGCCCCAGCGGGAGCAAGCTCCCTCGCCACGGGTTATGGGGTGTCTGGGCTGACGCTATCGCGAGCAGGCTCGCTCCCACAGTTGATCGGTGTTGATCCCGATGTTTCGGTTCGACACAGATCCAGTGTGGGAGCGAGCCTGCTCGCGAAGGCGGTTTTCAATTCACCGCAGGCCTGTCAGCCCACCGCTTGAACCTCCAGCCGATCCATCGCCCTTTCCACCAACAAATGCACCCCATCGGCCATCCGGCTGATCGCCAGGATCACGCTGCGGCGCGAACCGTCGACATCATCGGCCAGGTCGGCGGCGATGGCGCTGATGGACAGCAGGTCTTCGGAAGCATTGGCCAGCAAGGTTTCGGTGTCGATGTCCGGGGCGACCGTGAAGAGCTGGGCGGTTTGGGATTTGGCTGAGGATTTATCGGCAGGTTTGGGGTTGAGGTAGTAGTCGAGGGCGCGCTCGGCGGCTTCGTCGAGTTTTTTGGCTTTCGAGGATTTGTCGGCAGTGTTGCCAGGGCTTCCTGGCGGATTTGGCGTTACTTTGAACATGAGAGATACCCTAAACAGTAATTAGTTGGGAACCGTCACCGTCCGCTTGCACGCGAATGGGGTGGCGGCCGTACGCAGGTGTGCAAGACCGGGCCTGTTTAGGACACCCAGCAGATCCAAGGATCTCCTGCGCGCAGCCGCCATAAAGCCAGAGGGCAGAAGAAAGCCCCTGAGCGATGCAGCGTTGCATCCTAAACAGTTTGTTCGGACTTGCACGTCCGTGTCACCGTTTTTTCAGTGACAAACCCAGACTAGCGGTGAGCCCAAAGGCGGACAAGTTCACCAACATCGCCGCAACTTGAAGGAAATCTCCTAGGACTCAGCTGTAGGTAAGCGGTACACAGAACCCGTGGCGAGGGAGCTTGCTCCCGCTCGGCTGCGCAGCAGTCGTAAAACCGGGCAATGCGGTGTGCCTGAAGGAATGCTGGGGCCTGCTTCGCAGGCCAGCGGGAGCAAGCTCCCTCGCCACGGGTTGTCTGGGCTGACGCCATCGCGAGCAGGCTCGCTCCCACAGGTGATCGGGGTTGGTCTCGATATTGAGTTCGACACAAAACCCCTGTGGGAGCTTGCTCGCGATGACAATCTTCAATTCACCGCTAACCTGACACTTAAATCCCTATGGCGAGAGAGCTTGCTCCCGCTGGCCTGCGAAGCAGGTCTCGTTGGCGAGATTTAATTATCGCTGCCAGCCCATCAGCCCAGTAAAGCCCCTCCCATTTCCTTTAGACTGGCCGCCCTCAAGCAAGCCTTCAGGACATGGAATGCCAACCTCTCACAGCCCTCTTCGCAAAGCCCTGGTCGTTTGGTTGTACGCGGCGGCCCTGATGCACCTGCTCGCCGGCGTCACGCTAACGTGGGCGGGTCATTCCGGCTTGCTCGATCACTATCTGAACACCATCGAACAAGCGTTCTGGGGCATCAATGCCGTGCCCGCGACGGCCCGCGCACAACAAGTCTGGTGGCTGGCCTTGTTCGGCGCCACGTTGCAAAGCTACGCCTTGTACATGCTCGCCCTCGTCCACATAGGCAATCGCTTGAAGCGCGCCATGCCTTGGGGATGGTTAATCGCCGGCATCCTGCTCTGGGCGCCCCAGGACATGCTGATTTCCGCCCAGGCACAGGTCTGGTCGCACCTGTGGTTCGACAGCTTCGCACTGCTCGTTTTATTGCCGCCGCTGTTCTGGCTCTATCGCCACGACCGCCGCACCTCCCTGACTGACAACGCGCCGAGTGCATCCAACCATGGCTGATTTTTCACCGCTGGACTGGGCCATCGCCCTGCTGATCGCCCAGGCAATCCTCGGTGCGCTGGACACCCTGTATCACCACGAACTCACCGTAGCCTTGCCCTATCGCCACAGTGCGCGGCTGGAGCTGTCGATCCATGCCCTGCGCTCGTGCTTCTACGGGATCTTGTTTCTGGGCATGGCGCATCTGGCCTTCGAAGGCACCTGGGCGATTGTCATCGCGCTGCTGTTCGCCCTGGAGATTTGCCTGACACTCTGGGACTTCGTGGTCGAGGACCGCAGCCGCAAGCTACCGCCCATCGAGCGCATCATGCACACGGTGCTGGCGGTCAACGGCGGGGCCTTCTTCGCGCTGTACGGCGTGCAACTGGCGCAGTGGGCGAGTTTGCCCACCGGCCTGAGCGCGATCGACCTCGGTTGGCGCGGCTGGCTGCTGACCTTGTTCGCCATCGGGGTCACGGCCTCGGGGATTCGCGACGGCTTGGCGGCCTTGCGCATGCAACGGGCAGGCAAGCCGGCCAACCCATTTGCCGGCGGCGCCTACAAGCGCGTGCTGGTCACGGGGGGCACCGGGTTTATCGGCGAGACCCTGGTCAATCAATTGCTCGACGCCGGGCACACGGTCAGCGTACTGGCCCGCGATCCGTTGAAAGCAGCCTATCTGTTTGACGGCCGCGCCCGCTGCCTGCGTTCGCTGGGCAAGCTGGGCCATGACGAAATGTTCGATGTGGTGATCAACCTGGCGGGTGCCCCGGTGGCCGGGCCGCGTTGGAGTCCCAAGCGCCAGGCGCAACTCATTGCCAGCCGGGTCAATACCACCGAGGCCTTGATGACCTGGTTGAAAAACGCCCGGCATAAACCGGCGTTGTGGATACAGGCCTCAGCCGTGGGTTTTTACGGCGTGCGTGACGCCAGCGAAAGCCTCGATGAAAGCGCCGCCCAGGGCGATGGCTTCATGGCTGAACTCTGTGTGCGTTGGGAAGCCTCAGCCCGGCCTGCCACTGAGTTGGGCGTGCGGCAGGTGGTGATGCGCCTGGGCGTGGTGTTTGGCCCGGGCGGTGCTTTGCTGCCGTTGCTGATTCCGTTTCGCCTGGGGTTCGGCGGGCGGATGGGCGACGGTCGGCAAATCATGAGTTGGGTGCATCGCGATGACGTGATCCAAGTGATCGCCCGAGCCTTCGATGATGAAAGCCTGTGCGGCACCTACAACCTGGTGGCACCGGAGACGGTCAGCCAGGCGCTGTTCGCCGAACGCGTCGGCAAGGTGCTCAAGCGCCCAGTGTGGTTCCACATTCCCGCCGCGCCAGTGCGTGCCTTGGCCGGTGAGATGGCCCAGTTGTTTTTCGACGGCCAGCGCGTGGTGCCCAATCGTCTCGTCGAGGCCGGCTACACGTTCCGTTACCCGACGCTTGACGCTGCCTTGCGCGACCTGGCCTAAGGAGCGTCCATGAACAAGCCCCGGATGTACCTGCTGGCGGGCAACGGCAGCGCCGCCGATTGGTGGGACGACGCGTTGCCGCATTTCCAACGCTACGACGTGGTGTCCCTGGAATTGCCCGGTTTCGGCAACAACTCCCAAGCCCCTTGCGAGGACCTGGCGGCCTACGCCCAGGCATTGCTGGCGGCAACGGATAAGGGCAGCGCGATCATGGCGGTCGGAGTCAACGCCTTGCTGGTGCTGCACGCCTTGCAGCGGCAGCCGGGGCACTTTTGCCGCAGCGTGTTGCTGGCGCCGGTGGGCGCGTTTTTGTGGCAGCGGCGACTGCCGGCATTGATGTCGCCACTGCCGATTCGCATGACCATTCATTGGCTGCTGGCGAACAAGCCGACGCTGTTTGCCCACAAGTTCTCCAGCCAGGCCTGGACGCCCGCGCAATACCAGCGCATGGGCGCCGGCTACGCTCGTTGCCGAGCCTTTGTACCGCACTGGGACCTGGTGCGTGCCGACACCGCGTTGCCATTGCTGGAGTGGATTACCGACCCGGTCGAACTGGTGTGGGGCGATCAGGACAAGGTACTGGGCGTCGCGCAGGCGGCGGCCTGGTCGGCCATTCTGGCTCGTGCCGATTTGACCATCAGCTTGAAACCCGGTTGGGGCCACTACCCGTGGATCGACTCGCCCGCTGAATTCACGGCATGGCTGGAGTCTGGCGAGCGTGGTTTTGTCGCGCATACCAAAGGCGGCCGCTTGCGTCTCGCGGCGCTGGCGGGGCAGCCGGTGCCGGCGGCGCTGTCGCTCAACCATTGCGATGATCCGCGCCTGCGGGGTTTTTTGGACGGCCAGCCGGACGCTACCTGGGCGGTGCGCTCCTCCAGTTACGGTGAAGACCAGGCCGATGCGGCCAACGCCGGCTTGAGCACCACGTTCCTGCGCGAACCGACGCACAACGTGCCGGCGCGCATTGCCGAGCTGAGTACGGCGGGTGTCGAGGAAGTGGTGGTGCAGCGTTTCATCGCGCCACGGCTGTCGGGGATCGCGTTCGTGCGTCACCTGTCCGTTGAACTGGAATGGGTCGAAGGGCATCTGGAGTCGTTGGCCGATGGCCAAGTGAGCCCCGAGCGCGCGGTTATTTCCCGGCTCGGCGAGGCGTGGAACAGCGGCACGTTCAAGCCATCCCACGGCCTGACCGCCGAAGCGCTATGGCGCTTTCTGCAAGGCCTACTGCGGGTCTTTCACTACGTGCCTGGCGACGTCGAATGGGCCTGGGACGGCAGCCAACTGTGGCTGCTGCAATACCGGCCGATCAGCGACTACGGCTGGCGCCGTCACCTGACCGCTGCCAACATCGCCGAGATCCTGCCGCCCCAACCCAGCGTGTTGGTGGAGTACGCCCAGCGTCGCGCGGCGGCAAGCATTCCAGCGATCATGGCGCGTTGGGATTCGCGGGTACTGCAGGACAACGAGCCCTTCACGGCAGTGTTTGGCGGCGCTTCGTATATCAACAATGACCTGTTTCTCGCCCGACTGGCCGACTGGGGCATCAGCGCCAGTAGCTACGCTGGCGAGGTCGGTGGCGCGACACCGCACCTGCCTTGGCGGCCACTGCGCCTGCTGCGTTCGCTGCCGTTGTTCCTGCGCATGCAACGCATCGCCCGGGGGCATTTGTTGACGCTGGAAAACGGCTTGCGACGTTTTGATCGAGAACTGCACGAACTCACCGAGCAAGGCGCCGACGGCCAGCAACTGGCCGACTGGTTTACCCGTTTCTACGTGTTCGTGGTGCAGGGCAACCTGTGCATCGCCAGCGCCTTGGCCAGCAGTGGCGGCGACTGGCTGGGGCGGCCACCGACCGCCTACGACAATCTCGAACACAGCCCTCATCGCCTCCCTTGGGAAACCGATCCGGCGACGCCACGCCCGGCGCCCACCGCGCTGCCATTGCAGGCATTCCCACAATGGCCCCTGGCGATTCGCCTGGCCCATGGCGCCGGTCTGCCGGGGTTGCGCGGTTATTACTTGCAGGTGCGCGAGTGGTATCGCGACAATCTGATGCGGATCTTTTTCCGTCTGCACCACGCCATGCCCGCCGCTGACCAGGCGCATTGGTTCGCCCCGCACCCGCACATCCGCAGCCGCGACGGCAGCTTCTGGCAGGACGGTCGTGAAGGCACCGAGCAGGCGAGCGGTTTCCTGATCTACCCGGGGCAGGCCCAGGGCATTTTGGGCAAAGACATCCTGCTGGAAGACACCCTGGACCCTGGCCGCCACGCCCACTATCAAAGCGCCCGTGCGGTGATCGCGCGCATGGGTGGCCGCCTGTCCCACGGCTCGACGCTGCTGCGTGAATTGCGCAAACCTTCGGCGGTATTGCCTCATGTTGATGTGGGGTGGTTGGGGCGCGAGGTGGTGTATTGCGATGGGGTGCTGAGGTTGGTGGAGTAGGCAGCGCGATGATCCGTCGATCACAGAACCTGTGGCGAGGGAGCTTGCTCCCGCTGGGTTGCGCAGCAACCCCAAGCAATTTGAATGCGATCTGCCTGATACACCGAGGCGTTAGGGTTTGGGACTGCTGCGCAGTCCAGCGGGAGCAAGCTCCCTCGCCACAAGGAGTGCGTTCAACTCTGGAGTTGTTCTCAATCCCTAGAAACGAAAAAACCGGCCAAAGCCGGTGTTTTCACCCCAACGGCCAGAGAATTTAATCTCTGCGTACGGGGTTGAGTGAGGTCATCACTAAGTTGAGGAAATCGCGAGGTCAACACCACCGTTGCCACAGAGATTTCCCCCTCTTCACCGCTACTCCCTTGACGCCCCCCACCGCTGTCGTAGACTCCGCCCATCCGTCAGGGAGTAACGGTCATGCGGCGTTTAAGTAGTTGGGTTGTGGGATTGGCCTTTGTAACGTGCGGGGTTCAGGCGCAGGCGCCGGCTTCCGATGATCCGTTGCTGGAGAGCAACGTCTCGACCAGTGCGTCGGGCAGCGAGGCGCGTGGCGTGCTTCGGGCGCGGGATCAGGCGGTGCTCGCCAGTGAGTTGGCCGGGCGGATTGTCGAGTTGCCGTTCAGTGAGGGCGAGTCGTTCAAGAAGGGCGACATCCTGGCGCGTTTCGATTGTTCGGCCTATCAGGCCCAGCTCAATGCGGCCCAGGCGGCGAGCCGAGGCGCCAGTGAGGAACTGGCCCATAACCGGCAGCTCGCGGCGTTGAAATCCGTTGGGCGTTTCGAGGTCTCGCGGGCCGAGGCGCGGCTCAGCGAGGCCCAGGCGCAATCCCAGGTCTACCAGGTTCAGGTCAAGCGTTGCAGCGTGATCGCGCCGTTCGACGGACAGGTGGTGGTGCGCAAGGTCCAGCGTTATGAAAGCGTCGCGGCCGGCGCACCATTGCTGGACGTCGTCGACAACCGCACGCTGGAAATTCATTTGTTGGTCCCCTCGCGTTGGATGGGCAAGCTCAAGCCCGGCCAGCCCTTTACCTTCGTTCCTGATGAAACCGGCCAGCCGCTGCAAGCGACGGTCAAGCGCCTGGGCGCGCGCATCGATGAGGGCAGCCAGACGCTGCTGCTGGTGGCGAGCGTGCCGGATGCCAGCGGCTTGCTGTCCGGCATGAGCGGCACGGCGCGTTTCGCGGAGTCGAAGTGAACGCGCCGGTTACGGGCAGCACCGAACAGGTGTTTGCCCGCTTTCTTGATCTGGAACGCCAGACCCGGGCTGCGCGGACGCCTGCGCAACTGAGCTACAGCCTGGTCAACGACGGCCAGGCGCTGTTCGGCTTTCGCCACGCCGCGTTGTTGATCGCCGGCAAGGTCCAGGCCGTGACTGGCGTCAGTACCGTGGAACCGAACGCGCCGTTCGTGGCGTTTGTCGAGCAGGCGGTGGCGCAGTTGTTCAAGCTGGGCCAGTTGAACCAGGCCCGGGTGATTGCCGCCGATGGGGTGAGCGAGTCCGTCCGGGCAGACTGGCGCAGCCTGTCGGCCGGGCAAGTGTTCTGGCTGCCGCTGATCGATCATCAGGGCCAGGTGTTCGGCGGTTTGTGGTTGGCCCGCGACCTGTCTTGGACACCACCCGAACAAGTGCTGCTGTCGCAACTGGGCGACACCTACAGCCATGCGTGGTTGGCGTTGCAACCGCGCAAGCCATGGCGCCTGCGTTGGACGCGCAAGCGTCAAATCGCTCTGGTGGCGCTGTTGCTGCTGGGCTTGCTGATCCCGGTGCGCCAATCCGTGTTGGCCCCGGCCGAAGTGGTGCCGCTGGGCGGGCAAGTGGTGGCGGCGCCGTTGGATGGGGTGATCGCCGAATTCCTGGTCAAGCCCAACCAGAGCGTCAAGAACGGCGACCTGTTGTTGCGTTTCGAAAGTACCAGTCTCAAGGCTCAGGCCGATGTGGCCGAGCGGGCGTTGGGCGTGGCCGAGGCCGAACTCAAGGCCAATTCCCAGCGCTCGTTTGCCGACGCTGAATCCAGTTCGAAGATTGACTTGCTCGCCGCCCGCGTCGAACAGAAACGCGCCGAGCGCAACTACGCACTTGAACTGCTCAAGCGCAGCGAAGTGCGCGCCGAGCGCGACGGCATTGCGGTGTTCGCCGACGCCGAGCGCTGGCTCGGCAAACCCGTGCAGACCGGCGAGCGCCTGATGGAAATCGCCGACCCGAACCAGGCCGAGTTGCGCATTGAATTGGCGGTGGGCGACGCGATTGCCCTGGAACCCGGTGCGCAAGTGGCGTTGTTTCTCGACAGCGACCCGTTGCAGCGGCACTTGGCCTGGCTCGAGCGCTCGGCCTATGAAGCGCAGCCTACCGCCGCCGGGCAACTGGCGTATCGATTGGATGCGCGTTTCGATGCTACTGCGCCGCGCATTGGCCTGCGAGGCACGGCGAAGGTTTTTGGTGACCGTGCGCCGCTGGCGTTGTACCTGTTGCGGCGACCGCTGGCCGGCCTGCGCCAGAGCGTAGGCCTGTAGCATGGACCTGCCGAGCCTGCGGCCGGACCTGCAACTGTCTCCGGCGGCCCCCGACCCGGACGGTTCGCCGCAGTGGACCTTGGCCGATCCGGTGCGCGGACGCTATTTCAAGCTGGGCGCGGCGGCGATGCGCATGTTGCGGCACTGGTCCCTGGGCGATCCGCAGCAGGTGCTGGCGGCTGCGAACCGCGAACCGGGCCTGCCGCTCAATGGCGAATCGCTGGAACAGTTGCTGGGCTTCTTGCGCGGCCATGATCTGATTAGCGCGATGGACCCGCAACAGCGCGACAGCTATCTGTTCAAGACCGCCGCGCAGCGCCAGAGCCTGTGGCAGATACTGCTGCATCAATACCTTTTTTTTCGCATTCCGCTGTGGCGCCCGGACGCCTTTCTCAATCGGGCCTGGCCCTGGTTGGCGCGGTTTGGCCCGGGGATCCTGCGTTATGGCCTGCCGCTGACCCTGGGCCTCGGCATCTTCCTGGTATCGCGGGACTGGCAGCGATTCGTCGCGACGTTTCCACACCTGTTCAGCCTCGGCGGTGCGCTGGCGTTCGGGGCGGCGTTGCTCTTCGCCAAGCTGTGCCACGAATTCGGCCACGCCTTCATGGCCAAGCGCGCCGGTTGTCGGGTGCAGAGCATGGGCGTGGCGTTCATGGTGCTGTTGCCAATGTTCTACACCGACGTCAGCGACGCCTGGCGGATCAGGGATCGCCGCGCACGGTTGCTGATCGGTGCCGGTGGGGTCCTGGCCGAATTGCTGCTGGCGTGCATCGCGCTGCTGGCCTGGTCGCTGTTGCCCGACGGGCCGGCACGTACCGCGGCGTTCATGCTGGCCAGCGCTACTTGGATCACCACGTTGATCATCAACCTGAACCCCTTTATGCGCTTCGATGGGTATTTCCTACTCAGCGATTTCTGGGCAGTGGATAACCTTCAGGGACGTGCGTTTGCCCTGTGCCGCTGGCGCCTGCGCGAGGCCTTGTTCGGGTATGGCGCGGCGGCGCCGGAACCCTGGTCGCCGAAGATGCGTCGCCGTTTGCTGGTGTGGGGCTATGGCGCCTGGCTGTGGCGGGCGTTGTTGTTTTTCGGGATTGCCCTGGCGGTCTATCACCTGTTCTTCAAGGTGCTGGGCATTTTTCTGATGATGGTGGAATTGGTGTGGTTCATTTTTATGCCCATCGTGAATGAGTGGCGGCAGTGGTGGAGTCGCCGTGAACAAGCCCACGGCGGGCGGATGTTCCTGAGTGGCCTGGTGTTGCTGGCGCTGCTGTTGGTGTTGCTGTTGCCCTGGCGCAGCGCGGTGGAAGTGCCTGCGATGCTTGAGGCTGGACGTGCCAGTGCCTTGCACGCGCCGGTGGCTGCGCGGGTCAAGCAGGTGAATGTGCGCGACGGCCAGACCGTGGCCCAGGGCGATGTCTTGATTGAGTTGGAGTCGCCGGACATGGCGTCGCGCCTGGCCATTGTGCGCCGGGAAATCGAGATCCAGCAGTTGCAGATGCGCCGTCAGGCCGGGCGCAGCGAAACCGCCGCCGATGCCGGCATCGTCGAACAGCAACTGGCCGAAGCAGTGGCCGAATACCGCGGCTTGGTGGCCCAGCGCGAACGGCTGTTGTTGCGTGCGCCCCATGCCGGCCAGGTGCGCGATTTGATGCCGCAGTTGGCGGTAGGGCGCTGGCTGTCACCGACGCAGGCGCTGGCGCGGGTGGTGCAGACCGATTCGCGGTTGCGCGGCTACCTCACCGAAGCCGAGCTGTGGCGGGTCGCGCCGGGCGCCACGGGACGGTTCATCGCGGATGATCCGATGCATCCGTCGATGGCTGTGCAGTTGAATGAAATCGACACCAATGGCGTGGCCTGGGTCGAACAGCAAGCGTTGACGTCCGACCATCACGGACCGATTGCGGTGCGCCGCGACTCGCAACAACGGGCCGAGCCGGTGCAGGCGCAATACGGTGTGCGCTTGAGTGCAGTGGGCGACACGTCTGCCCCGGTGCAGCCGCTGCGTGGCGTGGCGGTGTTGCAGGGCAAGGGCGAGTCGGTGTTGGGAGCGGCGTGGCGTCGGTTGGCGGCGTTGGGGGTCAGGGAAAGCGGGTTCTAGGCCTAGGGGGCAAGCATGGATTCAGTGGCGGCAGAAGGATTGGTGGTGCGTCCATCGCGGGTCAGCGATGGTCCATTCCTGCAGGGCTTGTACCAGGCGGCGCGGCCGGACTTGCAATGGATCGACGGTGAGCACGAGCAAGTGCAACAGGTGATTGCCCAGCAGTTCCAGGTGCAGGAGCAAGGCTTGGGGGAGAACTTTCCCAATGCCATGCATTACGTCGTGGAAAAACTCGGCACGGCGATTGGCGCCTTGAGCACGGATTTCGGCCCCAATGAGATTCGCGTGCTGTACCTGGCCTTCATTCCCCAGGCCCGTGGCCAAGGCTATGGCCGGGCAGTGCTGCAAGGGGTGCAGAAAGCCGCGCAACAGATCCGCTGCCCAGTGGCGACCGTGGTCTGGGCCAGCAACCCCCACGCTCGCCGACACTACTTGGCGCTGGGTTTCGAAGTACAAGAGCGCAACCCGGCGGCGGAGCGGTTGGTCTGGTATCCGAAAGGCGACTGAATGACGCCGTACCCCTGTGGGAGCGAGCTTGCTCGCGAAGGCTATCTTCCATCCACCCGGAATCTGTGGCGAGGGAGCTTGCTCCCGCTGGCCTGCGAAGCAGGCCTTCTGTCTTTTCCAGGCGGACCGTTTTGTCAGGTTTGCGACTGCTTCGCAGCCGAGCGGGAGCAAGCTCCCTCGCCACAGGTTCCGGGTCGTCTGGGCTGACGCCATCGCGAGCAAGCTCGCTACCACAGTTTGAAATGAGTCCAGTCAGTTAAACGCGATGTAGAAATACCCCAGCGCCGGATCCCGCCCCATGGGCGGTATCCGTGACACGAACACCGCCTCGATCTTGCCCAGTTCCGGCACTTCCAGAGCGCAGAGTCCGTCGACGAATTCAGTGCCTTCCAGGCTGTTGAATTCCACGCTGAACGGCATCCGCGTGGTGTTCGGCATCTTCGCCCGTGGGCTTTCTTCAAGGGTTTCGAAGCGCACCGGCAGGCAGCTGCCGTCGGGGAGGGTCAGGCTGCCGGTCTGGCCCAGCAGCGGTTGGAAATGGCGGCTATGAACCTGTTGCAGCATGTCGACACTCCAAAAGGCCGGAGGACCGCAATCCTCCGGCGGCTCATCAGTTACGGGACGGGAAGTAGCCTTGAAGGGCGATGCTGAAGTTGATGGCCAGGAACGGGTTCATGACCGTCATCGGCGTGTTGCCGCCCGTGGGGGCCACCGTGCCGTTGACGGTGGTGGTCACGCCTTGCAGCGGCACTGGCGAAGCGCCTATCTGGTCGGAATAGATCGCCGCCGAGCCCGGCCCGGTGCCTGAGGTGCCGATGAACGAGTTGGTGGCCGTGGGCGTATTCACCGGGTTGCTGGCCGGGTTGGCCAACTGCAACGTGGTCGAGGCGGTGATGCCGGTGAGGGCATGGGTGTGGTTGGGCAGGTTGTTGATCGTTGCCGTGACGTTTTCAGTGCCGGCAATTTCGCCGATGACGCGCGGGGTCAGGCCCAGCCCGTTGCCTTGGCCCAACGGCAGGCGACCTTGCAGGTTGGGCAGCATGAAGGTGGTCTGGCCGTTGCCTCCGTACGTCACGCCGATCAGGGCGAACAAGGTCTGGTATTGGGAAAGGGCAAGCGTCTGCCCGTTGCACAGCGCCCAATCCCTGGGTGCAAAGTTAAAGGCGAACGACTGGATAGTGCCGATGAATACTTCCATAGATTCCTCATCCTTCAGGTGATTGGTCTTGCAGTGCCCGGACGTGAAGGACAAGAGTGCGATCAGCCCGACTCCTTGATTCCCTGGCCTGGTCACGCACGGCTGAGCGTAGACCGGGATGTTTGATTTTGCCGGGCGAAGCGAGCGGAAAAATGTCGCGACACGGCTTAAACGATTCAGGTTCCCGGGCGACGCTACCGTCCATCTTTTTTTACGGCTTGGGATGAGTCTGATATCAAAGTACTACTAGGCGAAGATTGTTTCCTCGGCTACGCTTCGGCTACAAAGGGACTACAAACAAGGTGAATGGATTGCCGCAGTTTCACTTTATCTCCGGTCTACCGCGCTCAGGCTCGACCCTGCTCTCTGCCATTTTGTTGCAGAACCCGCGCTTTCATGCCGGCATGACCAGTCCCGTCGGCACGCTGTTCAGCAGCGTCCTGCAGCAATGCAGCGCCGGCAGCGAGTTCGGCTCGGTGATCGACACCGACCTGCGCCGCCGCCTCTTGCGCGGCCTCTTCGATTCCTACTACGCCGACAAAGCCGACAAGCCGGTCATCTTCGATACGAACCGCCAGTGGTGCGCACGCCTGCCAGCCTTGCAGGACCTGTTCCCCCAAGCCAAGACCATCGCTTGCGTGCGCAACGTGGCCTGGGTGCTCGACAGCCTGGAGCGGCTCTACCGCGCCAACCCGTTCGAGAACACCAAGCTGTTCAACGACGATGATGAGCGCAACACCGTCTACAGCCGCTGTGAAACCCTGGCCCAGCGCAACCGCCTGGTGGGGTTCGCCTGGACGGCGCTCAAAGAGGCCTATTACGGCGAGAACGCCGAGTCGCTGCTGATCGTTGACTACGACTTGTTGAGCCAGGCCCCGGAGCGGGTGATGCGCCTGGTGTACGAGTTCATCGGCGAGCCCTGGTTCGAACACGACTTCAATCACTTGACCTACGACGCACCGGCCTTCGACCAGGCCCTGGGCGTGGCCGGCCTGCACAAGGTCAAGCCCAAGGTCGCGCCGCAAGCCCGGCGGACCTTGTTGCCGCCGGATCTGTTTGAAAAGTATGCCGAGTTGTCGTTCTGGCGCGATGGGTCCTCCAGCGCCGCCAATGTCATTCGTATGAAAACCGACGCCGCCGTCAGCTGACCGCGGTTTTTTTCATTTGCGTTCAAAAAGTTCGAGTCCAGGTGATCGTCATGTGGTGGAGCAAAGGCAAATCGCGGGTAACCGAGGGCGCACAGGCCCTGGCATCGCCAATGATCATGTCCCTGGAGCCGCGAATGCTGTTCGACGGCGCGGTGGCGGCCACCGTGGCCGATGCCGCGCAGCCGGACGCCCAACCCACTGCCGAGGCGGCCAAGCCCCCCACGGCGGACCAGCCGGCCGACGCTCAAGCGCCCCAGGGCCAGGTCGATTCCACCCAGGCCGCCGTGCCGGGTAAATCCGTGGTGTTTGTCGATTCCCGGGTCAAGGATTCCGCCAACCTGCTCGAAGGCGT
This sequence comes from Pseudomonas sp. OA65, assembly GCF_017498305.1. Taxonomy (NCBI): domain Bacteria; kingdom Pseudomonadati; phylum Pseudomonadota; class Gammaproteobacteria; order Pseudomonadales; family Pseudomonadaceae; genus Pseudomonas; species Pseudomonas sp. OA65. The sequence goes on along the minus strand of NZ_JAGDEZ010000029.1, from coordinate 49,335 downwards.
GGCGCCCGGTACCGAGGTGGTGCAGCTGGATGCCACCAAAGACGGCCTGCAGCAGATTGCCGATTACCTGGACACCCACCAGGGCGTCAGCTCGGTGCAGATCATCGCCCACGGTAACGCCGGTGATTTATGGCTGGGCAACAGCTACCTGTCGGCGGATAACGTCCAGGCCCGCAGCGAAGTCCTGGCGCAGATCGGCCAGGACATGAACGCCGGCGGCGATATCCTGATCTACGGCTGCTACACCGCCGAAGGCGAGCGGGGCCTGAGCCTGGTGGATTCATTGGCGCAGTTGACCGGCCGCGACGTGGCGGCATCCAACGACCGCACCGGCCTGGGCGGCGACTGGGAGCTGGAAATCGCCACCGGCACCATCGAAAGCGCCAACGTGCTCTCGGCCAGTGCCATGAGCGAGTACCAGTGGGGCCTGGCCACCTGGACCGCCACCAACAATCTCAATTCGGGTATCGGTTCTTTGCGCGCTGCCCTGAGCTCGGCACAGAACGGCGACATCGTCACGTTCAATAACACCATGACCGTCGCCCTGACCCAGGTGCTGGTGGTCGACAAAAACATCACCATCGATGGCGACCTCAATAACGACAACGTCGCCGACGTGACTCTCGACGGTCAGAACCGCACCCAGATCATGCAAGTGACGTCCGGCACCACGGCCACCCTCGATGGCCTGGTGATTACCCGGGGCATGGTGGCAGGCAACGGTGGTAACGGCGGCGACGATGCGCTGGTGTCCCAGGGCGGAGGCATCTATAACGCCGGCACCTTGACCCTGCGCAACGTCACGGTGACCGCGAACGCCGCCTCGGGCGGCGGTGGCGGCGGCGGTGTGACGCCGCAGTACGCCGGTGGCGGCGGTGGTGGCGGTGGCGCGGTCGGTAGCGGTATCGGCGGCAAGGGCGGCGACACGCTCAACTCCACGGGTTCCAATGGCTCGGCCGGGCAGGGCGGCGCGGGTGGCGGCTTCTTCAACATTGGCGGGCGTGGTGGTTCCACCACGGGTGGCGCCGGCGGTGCGGCTTACCCGGGCTACAGCACCGGTTCGGCCGGCGGTACGGCCAGCAGCGGTGGCTTGTCCATCGGCGGTGGCGGCGGTGGTGACGGGTATGACAACTTCGGCGGCGACGGCGGCGGTGCGGTCGGTGGTATCTATAACGACACCGGCGCGACCCTGCGGATCATCGGCAACTCGACCATTTCCAACAACGTCGGCGCCGGGGGTGGCGGTGGTGGCGGCGGGGCGGGCGGTAGCTATCTCCAGGCAGGTGGTGCGGGCGGCGTCGGTGTCGGCGCCATCTGGAACAAAGGCTCGATCCTGATCACCGCCGCCAACTTCGCCGCCCTGGCCGGCAACGTCGGCGGCAGCGGCGTGGGTGGGACGAGTGCGGGTACGGCGGGTGTTTCGCCGGCGTCGGTGGCCAACGTCTACGGCGATGGCGGCACCATCAACACCAACTATGTGCCGGACGAGACGCCGCCCACTGCGACGGTCGTGGTGGCCAACACCAACCTGAACTCCGGCGGCACGTCGACGGTGACCATCACCTTCTCCGAAGCCGTGACCGGCCTCACCGCGTCGGATCTGACGGTGCAGAACGGCAGCGTCGGCACCTTGACCAGTGGCGACGGCGGCATCACCTGGACGGGTACCTTGACCGCGGCCAGCAACATTGCCGACACCACCAACATCATCACCCTGAACAACACCGGTGTTGCTGACCTGGCCGGCAACGCCGGGGTGGGCACCACCGACTCGAACAATTACATCGTCAACGACACCGTGGCGCCCACGGCCTCGATCGTAGTGAGCGACACCGCCCTGAGGATTGGCGAGACCTCGACAGTCACCATTACTTTCTCCGAGGCCGTCAGCGGTTTCACAGCCGCCGACCTCACCGTCGCCAACGGCACGCTCAGCGGCCTAAGCACCAGCGACGGCGGTATCACCTGGACGGCCACGCTGACGCCGGACGCGCCAGTCACCGATACGTCCAATCTCATTGTCCTGAATAACACGGGCGTGGCGGACCTCAATGGCAACGCCGGCGTGGGCACGACCAACTCCAACAACTACGCCATCGACACGCAACGCCCGACCGCCACCATCGTGGTAGCCGACACCGCGCTGCGCGCTGGGGAAACCTCCGTGGTGACCATCACCTTCAGCGAGGCCGTGAGTGGTTTTACCACCGCCGACCTGACGGTCGCCAATGGCACGGTCACCGGCCTGAGCAGCAGTGACGGCGGCATCACCTGGACCGGGACGCTGACCCCGAGCGCCAGCATCACTGACACCAGCAACCTGATCACCCTGGATAACACCGGCATTGCCGACCTGTCCGGAAACGCCGGCAGCGGTACCACCGACTCGAACAACTACGCCGTCGACACCCAGCGTCCGACCGCTTCCATTGTGGTGGCCGATAACGCGCTGAACATCGGCGAAACCTCCCTGGTCACGATCACCTTCAGCGAGGCCGTCACCGGTTTCACCCTGGCGGACCTGACCGTGGCCAACGGCTCCTTGAGCGGGCTGAGCAGCAGTGACGGCGGCATCACCTGGACCGCGACGCTTACCCCGAGCGCCAGCGTCACCGACGCCACCAACCTGATCATCCTGGCCAGTACCGGCGTGGCCGATGCGGCAGGGAACAATGGCAGCGGCACGACCAGTTCCAACAACTTCGCGGTCGACACGCAGCGGCCCACCGCTAGCATCGTTGTAGCCAACACCTCCCTGAGCGTCGGCGAAACCTCGCTGGTGACCATCACCTTCAACGAAGCGGTGACGGGCTTTACCGCCGCCGACCTGACGGTCGCCAACGGCACGGTCACCGGCCTGAGCAGCGGCGACGGCGGCATTACCTGGACCGGTACGCTTACGCCAAGTGCCAGCACCAGCGACACCAGCAACCTCATCACCCTGGATAACACCGGCCTGAGCGACGCAGCGGGCAACGCTGGCAGCGGCACCACCGACTCCAACAACTACGCCATCGACACCGCGCGTCCGACCGCCACCGTCGTGGTCGCCGACTCCACCGTCGGCGTCGGCGAAACATCGGTGGTGACCATTACGTTCAGCGAGGCGGTGACCGGCTTCACCCTGGCGGACATGACCGTCGCCAACGGCAGCCTCAGCGGTCTGAGCACCAGCGACAACATCACCTACACCGCGACGTTTACGCCGAGTGCGGGCGTCAGCGACGCCACCAACCTGATCACGCTCAATAACACGGGAGTCGTGGACGGCGCGGGCAATACCGGCAGCGGCACCACCGACTCCAACAACTATGCGGTCGATACCCAGCGTCCCACTGCGACCATCGTGGTGGCCGACACGGCGTTGAGCGTGGGCGAAACCTCACTGGTGACCATCACCTTCTCCGAGGCGGTCACAGGTTTCGACAATTCCGACCTGAGCGTGGCCAACGGCACGCTGAGTGCGGTCAGCAGCAGCGATGGCGGCATCACCTGGACCGCCACGTTCACGCCCAACCTGGGGGTCACCGACGTCTCCAACCTCATTGTCCTGAACAACACCGGGATCAACGATGGGGCGGGCAACACCGGTACCGGCACCACCAACTCCAACAACTACCAAGTCGACACCAATGTACCGACGGCGACCATCGTGATTGCCGATACCAGCTTGAGCATCGGTGAAACCACCGTGGTCACCGTGACCTTCAACTCGGCGGTCAGCGGCTTCGACAATTCAGACCTGACCGTCAGCAACGGCACCCTGAGCACCATGAGCAGCACCGACGGTGGCGTCACCTGGACGGCCACGTTCACGCCGAGCGCCAGCATTTCCGATACCAGCAACGTCATCACCCTGGACAACACCGGCTTGATCAACGGCGCGGGCAATGCCGGCGTGGGCACCACCGACTCCAACAACTACGCGGTCGACACGGTACGCCCAACCGCGACCATCGTCGTGGCCGACACGGCCATTGCCGCCGGCGAGACTTCGCTGGTGACCATCACTTTCAGCGAGGCCGTGACGGCGTTCACCAGTGGCGACCTGACGGTCGCCAACGGCGTGATCTCGGGGCTGAGCAGCAGCGATGGCGGTATCACCTGGACCGCCACCTTCACGCCGACCGCGGGTGTCACGGACACCAGCAACGTCATCTCGCTCAACAGTGGCGGTATCATCGACCTGGCGGGCAACCTCAATGTCGGCGGCACCGACTCCAATAATTACGCGCTGGACACCGACCGTCCCACCGCGACGATCGTGCTGGCCGATTCGAACCTCAGTGTCGGTGAGACCTCGTTGGTGACCATCACCTTCTCCGAGGCGGTCAGCGGTTTCGACAATTCGGACCTGAGCGTTGCCAACGGCACACTCAGCGCTGTCAGCAGCAGTGATGGCGGCCTGACCTGGACCGCGACTTTCACGCCGACCCTCGGCGTGCGTGACGCGACCAACCTGATCGTCCTGAACAACAGCGGCGTGAGTGACGCGGCGGGCAACACCGGCACCGGCACGACCAACTCGGCCAACTACGCCATCGACACCCAGGTGCCGACGGCAACCATCGTAGTAGCCGATACGTCCCTGAGCATCGGTGAAACCAGCCAGGTAACCATCACCTTCAACGAAGCGGTGAGCGGTTTCGACAACAGCGACCTGACCATCAGCAACGGCACGTTGAGCAACGTGTCATCCACCGATGGCGGCGTCACCTGGACGGCCACGTTCACGCCGAGCGCGAGCATTGCCGATACCAGCAACCTGATCACCCTGGACAATACCGGTGTCGTCAATGTCTCGGGCAACGCGGGCGTCGGCACCACCGATTCGAACAACTACGCCATCGACACCGTGCGCCCGACGGCAACCATCGTCGTCGCCGACACCGCCATTGCCGCCGGCGAAACCTCGCTGGTAACCATCACCTTCAACGAGGCCGTGACGGGCTTCACCGATGCCGACCTGACCGTCGCCAACGGAACCCTCAGCGGCCTGAGCAGCAGTGACGGCGGCATTACCTGGACCGCGACTTTCACGCCTGCCGCTGGGATCACCGACACCAGCAATCTCATCACCCTCGCCAACAGCGGCGTCGCCGACTTGGCAGGCAACGCCGGCAGCGGCACCACCGATTCAAACAACTACAGCGTCGACAGCCAGCGTCCGACCGCTACCATCGTGCTGAGCGATTCGGTGTTGAAACCGGGTGAAACCGCCCAGGTGACCATCACCTTCAGCGAGGCGGTGACCGGCTTCAGCAACGCTGACCTGAGCGTGGCCAACGGCACCCTGAGCGCCGTCAGCAGCAGCGACGGCGGCCTGACCTGGACCGCGACTTTCACGCCGACCCTGGGCGTGACCGACGCCAGCAACCTGATCACCCTGGACAACACCGGCGTGAGCGATGCGGCCGGCAATACCGGGACCGGCACCACCGATTCAGCCAACTATGCCGTCGAGACGCAGGTGCCGACGGCCACCATCGTGGTGGCCGACAGTGCGCTGCGGATAGGGGAAACCTCACAGGTCACCATTACCTTCTCGGAAGCGGTCAGCGGTTTCGACAACAGCGACCTGACCATCAGCAACGGCAGCCTGAGCAACGTGTCGTCCTCCGACGGCGGCGTGACCTGGACGGCCACGTTCACCCCGACCACCAGCATCACCGACACCAGCAACCTGATCAGCCTGGACACCAGCGGCGTGGTCAACGCCTCGGGCAATAGTGGCGTCGACGTGGTGAACTCCAACAACTACGCGATCGACACGGTTCGTCCAGGCGCGACCATCACCGTCGGCGATACCACCTTGGGCATTGGCCAGAGCACCACCGTGACCATCAGCTTCAGCGAGGCGGTGTCCGGTTTCGACTTGTCCGACCTCAGTGTCGCCAATGGTGTGTTGTCCAACCTCGCCAGCAATGACGGCGGCCTGACTTGGACGGCGACACTGACGCCGACCGCGGGCGTCAACGATGCCACCAACCTGATCCTGCTCGACGCCGGCACCGTGCAGGACCTGGCCGGCAACGCTGGCGTGGGTATCGCGATTTCCAGCAACTATGCACTCGACGCCAGCCGGCCGACGGCGACCATCGTGGTCGCCGACCCGAACCTGACGGTGGGCGAGACGACCCAGGTGACCTTCACCTTCAGCGAGGCGGTGACGGATTTTGATTTGTCGGACCTCAGCGTCACCAACGGTGAACTGACCAACCTGACCACCAGCGACGGCGGCAAGACCTGGACGGCCACGTTCACGCCAACGGTGAACCTCACCGACCCGAGCAACTTCATCGCCCTGGACACCAGCAACGTCAGCGACCTGACGGGCAACGCCGGGGCCAGCGTGGCGGTGTCCAACAACTATGCGATCGACACCGTCGTGCCCAACGACGTGAAGCCGCCGCCGGAGTTCCTGACGTCCGACCCGGTCACGGTGATCCCGCCGTCCGAGGTGCCGCTGCAACCGATCGTCTTCATGCCGCCGACCGGCAACCTCGGTTCGCCGTTGGGCTTCCCGCCGCTGTTCGAACAACGGGACGTGGGCGGGGGCCTGCGGCCGATCGGGGATATTTTCATCAACCATGGTGCGCTGGCGCCGAGCTATATCGCTCAGGTGTTCAGCACTGACGCCGCCGGCGACGGTAGCGGCCAGGGGTTCCTGGGCTTTGGTGGGGGCGATGGCGGGGTGTTCGGCAGCAGTACGCTTTCAACCCTGTTCGGCCAGGACTCCGCGTCCGAGGGCGAATCGATGGAGGCTTTCGGTAGCCAGTCGATGCAGGGCGGCGATGTGTCCCAAGGGGTGCGCGGGATGTTCGGGGCACCCACCCTGGGTCAACAACTGCAACAGCTCAAGGACACTGAACAACATCAGGTCGACAGCCTGGCAACCGCGTTACGACAGGTCGGCATCAGCCAAGTGCAGGCCTGAATTCTAAAAAATATTGGGGCAGCCAGGGGCAATCCAGGGAATGAATAGAAGTCAGAAGTTATTCGGTATGAGTGTGCTGGCGTTGGTGGTGAGTGGCTGTGCAGTCACCAGCGATCCGATCGAGCGTAGCGTCAGCGAACAGCGCGCTCGAACCGACCTGCAGAACATGTACAAGGATCAGGAGCCGCTGAGCGGCCCCCTGACCCTGCACCAGGCCATGGCCCGGGCGGTGAAGTACAACCTCGAAGGTCGCTTGAAGATCATGGAGGAAGCCCTGGCCAAGCGTCAGCTGGACCTGGCCAGTTTCGACATGCTGCCGCGCATGGCCCTGGACGCCGGGTATGTGGGCCGTAACAACGTCAGTGCCTCCAGCAGCCAGAGCGTGGAAACCGGTACCCAGTCCCTCGAACCGTCGACCTCCCAGGACCGTGACCGTGAGGTGGCGGACCTGACCATGGTCTGGAACGTGCTCGATTTCGGCGTGAGCTACATCAGCGCCAAGCAAGCCGGGGACCAGCGGCTGATCGTGCAGGAACGTCGGCGCAAGGTGATCAACACCATCGTCCAGGACGTGCGTTCGGCCTACTGGCGCGCCATGGCCGCCGAGCGCCTGCTCAAGCAGATCGACAGCCTGATGGCCCGGGTCGAGGCGGCACGTGACAACAGCCAGAGCATGAGCGAACAGCGCATCGGCGACCCGGTGCAAGCCTTGGGTTACCAGCGTTCGCTGATCCAGGCCACCCGCCAACTGGAAGAGCAACGCCGGGCGCTGTCCCTTGCCAAGACTGAATTGGCGACGCTGATCAACTTGCCCTTGGGCACCGAACTGACCCTGGCGACCCAGGATGAATACACCATCCCGGAACTCAAGGTCGACCTGGCCCGTCTCGAACAGGAAGCGCTGGCCAGCCGTCCGGAACTGCGCGAGCAGGATTACCAGACCCGCATCACCGCCGCCGAAACCCGCAAGGCCATGTTGCGCCTGCTGCCGGGGCTGGAGTTTTCCGCCGGTGGGCATTACGACAGCAACTCGTTTTTGGTGGAGCAGGGCTGGGCCGACTATGGCGTGAAAGTCACCTGGAACCTGTTCAACGTGATCTCCGCCCCGGCGGCCATCGACGTGGCCAAGGCCGGTGAAGAAGTGGCGTCGGCGCGCCGCCAGGCGATGTCGATTGCCGTGCTGGCGCAGCTGTACGTGGCCAATGCCAACTATCGCGAAGCGATGCGCCAGTTCAAGACCAGCCAGCAACTGGCGGACATCGACGGGCAGATTGTCGGTCAATTGCGCAGCCGTCACCAAGCCGCCGGCATTGGCGAGTTGGACCTGATCCAGGGTGAACTGAACACCTTGCAGGCCGACCTGCGTCGGGACTTGGCTTACGCCGACCTGCGCAACGCCTACGGGCAGATCTTCGCCAGCGCCGGCCTCGACCCGCTGCCGAACGAAGTGCAATCGACCGAAGTCCAGTCGATTGCCACGGCGCTGGCCAACCGCGAAGCGGCCTGGGCCCAGGGTGATATCACGCTGCCGAAGCCTGCCACGGTGACGCAATAACCGGGCGCAGCCATGAAGGCGCGCCCGGCGTTCTCCCGACTGCCAGTGGCGGTGAATTTGCCGTTGCTGTTGCAGGCACTGGCGGCCGTTGAAAACGCGTGCTGGCAGGGGCACTTCAACAGTGCCTATCACAGCGGCGACTGGAGCGGCGTGGCGCTGATTTCGGCGGCCGATGCCATCACCGAACTGTCGCCCGGACGCGGTCAGCCCGTGCATCGCGCGCCTTGGACAGCGGACATTCGCTGGCATGAGGCGTTGCGAGATTGGCCGCTGGAGATCGTCTCGGCCCGGTTGCTGCGGCTCGGGCCCGGTGGGTGCATCCACGAACATCGCGACTATGACCTGGGCGGGCCGGACGCTGATCTGCGTTTGCACGTTCCGCTGCTCAGCCCACCTGACGTGGATTTTTTCCTGGATGGCCAAATCATTCCGATGACGGCGGGCGAGTGCTGGTTTCTCGACCTGGCGCGGCCTCATCGCGTTGTGAATCGAAGCGCTCAGTCGCGGGTTCACCTGGTGCTCGATTGTCGCCCCGGGCCGTGGCTGGTCCAGCAGATCGCCGATGGTTTATCCACCACCCCCGCCGCCAGCATCAGGCAAAGCGACTTCGCCCTTTTTCAACAACGCGTGGAAGCCGATCCAGACCTCGCCCGCACCTTGCAGAGCCTGCCTGACCTCGACGTTTTCATTGAATCGGCGCTGGCGCTGGGAGCCGAACGAGGGCTTCATTTCACCCGGGAAGAACTGCGTACTGCCATGCGCAACGGCCGCCAGCAGTGGAGAGAACAGTGGAAGACCTGAACCTGCACGGTTGGCTGCCGATCCGCGTATGGCAAGAGGCCGGGCAGTGGCGGGTCGATTGGTGCTGGTTCGGCGACATGCGACTGTCTCAGCCGTTCTTTGGAGATGCGGTGGAAGACGCCCTGCGCCTGCCCTTCAACCAGGCGTTCCGCCGCCAGACTCCCTTGGCCGCGCTCGGTCAATGGCAACGACAAACTTTGGGACTTGCGCCCAGCGCGTTCATTTTCCACGCTTCCCGTTGTGGCTCGACCTTGATCAGCCAGATGCTCGCCCAATTGGATGACCATATCGTCATCTCGGAACCGCCGCCCCTGGATACGCTGCTGCGCAGTGATCTGCCGCCCGCCGAACGGTGTATGGCGCTCAAGGGCTTGATGTCGGCTTATGGGCAGCGCCGCCGAGGCGTGGAGCAACGGCTGGTGGTCAAGCTCGATGCGTGGAACATCGGTGAGCTGCCACTGTTGCGTGAGTGCTTTCCCGACACGCCCTGGTTGTTCGTGTACCGCGACCCCTTGGAAATCTCTGTCTCTCACCTGCGCCGTCCCGGCATGCACATGGTGCCGGGTATGATCGGGACGAGTGTTCTGGACGATGGACTGCCATTCAGCAGCCGGGAGGATTTCATCTCGCGTCGGGTGGGACGGTTGTTGGCGACGGGTTTGGAACACTGCCAGGCGTTGTCTGGAGTGGCGCTCAACTACACCGAACTGCCCGAGGCAATGACAGGCAGGCTGGCGACGTTTTTCGGTCTCGATGATCAGCAGCGCAAGCAAGTATTCGCGACGGTGGGGCAGCACGCCAAGCAGCCGGCGCAGGCGTTTGTTGGCGATACCGAGGACAAGCGCCGGGAGGCTTCGACGCTGTTGCGTGAGCGGGTCATGCGCTGGGCGCAGGGGCCTTACGAGGCGTTGAAGTCACTACCTCGGTAGCGGGATCAAACCCCGCTTTCGTGGCGAGGGAGCTTGCTCCCGCTCGGTTGCGCAGCAACCGCAAAAATCGTGGGACCACTTCGCCCGAAGCGTCGCACCGGCCCGGCGCGAGCAAGCTCCCTCGCCACGGTGTGCTCGGCTCCGAGGGACTAGACTGCAGGAATAGAACCCTGCCATCCATTCATGCTCAGGAGTCCCGCATGGAAACCCCGATCCATACGCTTCCCGCCTTGTTCAAACAACTCGGCCTGCCGGACGATGCCGTCAGCATCGATCAATTCATTGCCAGCCATTCTCCCCTTAAACCCGACCTGCACCTGTCCGATGCCTTCTTCTGGAGCGAGGGCCAGCGGCAGTTGCTGCGCGACGAAATACTCGAGGATGCGGACTGGGCGGTGGTGGTGGATCAGCTGGATGTGCTGTTGCGAAAGGGCCGCAGTGAGTGATGCACGAACCTGTGGGAGCGGGCTTGCTCGCGAATGCGTCGTGTCAGGCAACATCAGCGTCAACTGACCCACCGCTTTCGCGAGCAAGCCCGCTCCCACAGAGATACACGATTATTCTTTATGGTTATTAACAAATACCTTCTTATTCCTTAAATAATGTAACTCTCCTCCCTATACTCGTCCGGGAACAGACACGCAGGAGAGCACCCATGCGCAACGAATCGATTCGCTACCTGATTGTGCCGGGCTGGCAAGGATCGCCGGAAAATCATTGGCAAACCCACTGGCAGAACAGCCTGCCCAACAGCGCCAGGGTCGAGCAGGCCGACTGGGTTACGCCCCGGCGTGAAGACTGGGTTGCGGCGCTGGCCGAGGCCGTGGCCGCCGACAGCACGCCAGTGATCCTGATTGCCCATAGCCTTGGCTGCATCACCGTAGCCCATTGGGCAGCCACCGCGCCGGTGCAGTACCTGCGGCAGGTGCGTGGGGCATTGCTGGTGGCGCCGGCGGATGTCGAGCGGCCGGCCTGCGTCCCGGCGCTGCGCAACTTCGCGCCGATTCCCAATGATCTGCTGCCGTTCCCAAGCCAAGTGGTCAGCTCCGACAACGACGCCGCCGTCAGCGCCCCACGCGCCTTGGAACTGGCGCGCAACTGGGGCGCCGAGGCCGGGATCCTGGCGGGGGCGGGGCATATCAATGTGAAGTCTGGCCACCAGCGTTGGGAGCAGGGTTTCGCTTATCTCTACCGTCTGCAAAACCGCATGGAGCATCACGCCCTGCGCCGCGCCTGAATTTTAGCGCCCTCCGTCTCCCGGCGGTCTGGGGCGGGAGCCTGCCATGAGTTTGCATGAAACCTTCGGTCAGCCCTTGCTGACCTTTCCCGATGCGGAAAAAAGCCCCCTGAGCATTCGCGCCAAGGCGCTGGTGTTCGTCGATCCCCGTTCACGGCAGTTGCGCCAGGAATTGGAGCAACTGGCGCCCCGGGCGATTTCGGTGCTGATACGCGGCGAAACCGGTAGCGGCAAGGAACTGCTGGCCCGGCATATCCATCGCGAAAGCGAGCGCGGCGGATTGTTTGTGTCGGTCAACTGCGGCGCCATCAGCCCGACCTACGCCGACGCCGAACTGTTCGGCTATGCCGCCGGCAGCTACAGCGGCTCCGCCAGCAGCCGGGCCGGTTGGTTCGGTTCGGCCAACGGCGGCACCCTTTACCTGGATGAAATCGGCGATTTGCCGCTGCCGATCCAGATCAAGCTGCTGGCGGCCCTGGAAAACCATGAAGTCACCCGTGTCGGCGCCCATCAGCCCAGTCCGGTGGATGTCCGCCTGGTCGCGGCCACCAGCATCGACCTGGCGCAAGCGGTGGCGGCGGGAAAATTCCATGAACGGCTCTATCACTATCTGGGCGAAGGCCGGCTCGAACTGCCGGCCCTGCGCGAACGGGTGGGGGATATCCTGTCCCTGGCCGAATATTTCCTGGGCATCTACAGCCAGCGACTCGGCCTGGCCGTGCCGCTGATCAGTGAAGCCGCGCAGCAAGCCCTTGAGCGGCACAGTTGGCCGGGCAATACCCGCGAACTGGAGAACGTCATTCACTTCGCGTTGTTGGTGAGCACGGGGGATGAAATTTTGCCGGAGCATTTGAATCTGCCGTCCCAACCATCGGCCCTGGAGCTGATCGATCAGCAAGTGGCGCAGGTCATTGCCCTGGGTTCGGACGCCGAGCTTACAGCCCTCAAGGCGTTGCTCAATCAATTGGGCCAAACGCTCTAGACCGGGACTTATTCAACTGTGGCGAGGGAGCTTGCTCCCGCTGGGCCGCGCAGCGGACCCAAGCTTTCTTGCGGTCGCTGCGCAACCGAGCGGGAGCAAGCTCCCTCGCCACAAAAGCGTCGTCTTGTATATGAATAATATGAATATGAACTTGAATAAAAGATATTGTTAAGGAATAAAAAATATCGGTATTGTCCGCATCACGCCAGCGATAGCACTTCACTGGCACACCCACATTTAGCCGTCGTCCATGACGACCGTGATTTTCGATAAGGACACTGCATGAAAAAGGTTCTGTTGTTCACCGCATTGGCGGCAGCCCTGGCCTCGGGCCTAGCCCAGGCCGCAGAGAAACTGGTCGTGGCCGCCACGCCAGTACCCCACGCGGAAATTCTCGAGCTGATCAAGCCGGCCCTGGCTAAAGAAGGCGTGGATTTGCAGATCAAGGTTTTCACCGACTACGTCCAACCCAACGTACAAGTCGACCAGAAACGCCTGGACGCCAACTACTTCCAGACCTTGCCTTACCTCAAGAGCTTCAACGAAGGCAAAGGCACTCACCTGGTGACGGTCATCGGCGTGCACGTCGAACCGTTTGGCGGCTACTCGAAAAAGGTCAAGAGCCTGGCTGAGCTGAAGGACGGCGCAACCATCGCCATCCCTAACGAAGGCAGCAACAGCGGCCGTGCGCTGATCCTGCTGCAGAAGGCTGGCCTGATCACACTCAAGGATCCGAAAAACGCCCTGGCGACGCCGAAGGACATTGCCGAGAACCCTAAGAACTTCAAGTTCAAGGAACTGGAGTCGGCCATGCTGCCGCGTGTGTTGGATCAGGTCGACCTGGACATGATCAACACCAATTACGCCTTGGAAGCAGGTCTTAACCCAGCCAAGGACGCCTTGGTGATCGAAGGTTCGGACTCGCCTTACGTGAACTTCCTGGTGGCCCGTCCGGACAACAAGGACAGCCCGGCCATCCAGAAACTGGCCAAGGCCCTGACCAGCCCTGAAGTGAAGGCGTTCATCGAGAAGAAATACAGCGGCGCGGTACTGCCGGCGTTCTGATTCGCGCGGTAGACCCTTTTGCGGTTTCAAACGCCGACGGCTGATACAGCGTCGGCGTTTTTTTTACGCTCGAAAGATTGCTTGGGTAGGGGACAGGATTACCTGTGGCGAGGGAGCTTGCTCCCGCTCGGCTGCGCAGCAGTCGCAAAACCTGCTATCGCGGTCTACCTGAAGACTGTCGGGGGCCTGCTACGCAGGCCAGCGGGAGCAAGCTCCCTCGCCACAAGATCAAACGCGCAAATCAGCCCACCCTGGTCTTCAACGCCCGGCGCAACGCCACCAATAATTTCACTATTTCCTGCGGTTCCAGTCGCTGCGGCACTTTTACGTCAGCCATGTTCTTCTTCCTTGTAAGGGTGAGGGAGATGACAAAAATTCTCCCTGCGGCGCAAGGAAAATAGTCGTCTTTAGCCTGCGCGGCAAATCCAGTGGCGAGAAAGCATGAGCTCAACACCGGCCCATTGTGGGAGCGAGCCTGCTCGCGATTCGGTTTGTCAGGCGCCACTCAATCCGGCCAATGCCACGCCGGTTCATCCAACGCCCGTTGCCCGACAATCCCGGTCTGTCCAAGGTCTTTCTCCAGCACAATGCAATTGCACTGCTCATCCTGTTCCAGGGCGGCGATCAGGCGCGTGGCATGGGACACCACCCAGACCTGGCAATTGGCCGAGGCACGGATGATCAACCGCGCCAGGGCCGGCAACAGGTCCGGGTGCAGGCTGGTTTCCGGTTCGTTGAGCACCATCAGCGAGGGCGGCCTGGGGGTGAGCAGGGCGGCCACCAACAACAGATAGCGCAAGGTCCCGTCCGACAGTTCGGCGGCGGTCAGTGGCCGCAGCAAACCATGTTGCTGGAACGCGATGGCAAAACGTCCGCCTTGCAGTTTCTCGATGTCCAGGCGGGCCCCGGGGAACGCGTCGCCGATGGCCGCGTGCAGGGCTTCGTCGTCACCGATTTCAAGAATGGTCTGCAGCGCCGCGGCCAAGTCGCGCCCATCGTGATGCAGCACCGGCGTGCGGGTGCCCAGTTGCGGTTGGCGCACCGGGGCGTCGGCGTCGCTACGAAAATGATCGTAGAAGCGCCAGCGACGAATGAACTCGCGCATTTGCAGGACCTCCGGCGAAGTGCGCAGGCTGCCGACCTGGTCGAACAGGCTGTCGAAGGTCGGCGTGTGCTGGGCCAGTACATCCCATGAACGGCCTTCGCGGGCACGGATCATCGGCCCGTTGCGGTCCACCAGCAGGCTGGCCGGCCGAAACACCGGGCCGGCCCAAATGCATTCGCGCTTGATTTCCGGGTCCAGTGAAAATGCCGAACGACTGGGCTCCGGCAAGCCCAGGGCGATGCAATAGCTGAAGTCTTCGCCGGCGAACCCCAGGCGCAGGCGCTTGGCGCCCTGGCGCGCAACTGCCTGGACCGGCACCTCGCCGTTACGCATGCGGCGACTGATTTCCTCTGGCCCGGCCCAGAAGGTCGAGTCCAGTCCGCCTTCACGGGCCAGGGCGTTGACCACCCCGCCCTGGGCCGTCTCGGCCAGCAGGCGCAGGGCGCGGTACAGATTGGATTTGCCACTGCCGTTGGGACCGGTGATCAGGTTCAGTCGGCCCAGGGGGATGACCAGTTTATTGATCGATCGATAGTTGGCCACCGCCAATGTCTTGAGCATGCAGATTTCCTTTGCATGGGCGTCGGGAACAAGTCTGCCCGATTGCTGTGCTTTGAGTGAACCCTGTTCTAAGCTCACAGTCGTATCGTCACTGGTACGTCCGTACAACGCAAAGGAGTCTGCATGGCTGGTCCCGGAATCAAATTGATTGTTGGCTTGGGCGTGTGTGCGTTGTTGGCGGGGTGCGGTGACAAGAAGCCCGAAGAAAAGGCCCTGCCACGGGTTTTCGTGCAGCAGGCCGTGCCCAGCGAATACGCGGCCTCGGTGACCCTGACCGGCGATGTCCAGGCCCGGGTGCAGGCCGACCTGTCGTTTCGCGTGGGTGGCAAGATCATCGAGCGCAAGGTGGATGTCGGCGACCGGGTCTCGGCCCGGCAAGTGCTGGCCCGGCTCGATCCCCGGGACCTGCAGACCAACGTCGACTCCGCCGAGGCCCAGGTGGCCGCCGAGCAGGCGCGGGTCAAGCAGAGCGCGGCGGCGTTCGTGCGCCAACAGAAACTCCTGCCCAAGGGCTACACCAGCCAGAGCGAATACGACGCGGCCCAGGCCCAACTGCGCAGCAGCCAGAGTGCACTGACCGCCGCCCAGGCCCAATTGGCCAATGCCCGTGAGCAACTGAGCTACACCGCGTTGATTGCCGAAGCGCCGGGCATCATCACTGCGCGCCAGGCGGAAGTCGGCCAAGTGGTGCAGGCCACGGAGCCGATCTTCAGCCTGGCCCGGGATGGTGAACGCGACGCGGTGTTCAACATCTACGAGTCACTGTTGAGCGAACCGCCGTCTGACCCTGCGATCACCATCAGCCTGTTGGATAACCCCACCATCAAGACCACCGGCACGGTGCGTGAGATCACCCCGGCGGTGTCCGCCCAGACCGGCACCGTGCAGGTCAAGGTGACCCTCGATGACTTGCCCGAAGGCATGCGCCTGGGGTCGGTGGTCAGCGCCACGGCCAAGTCCGCCGGCAAGACCGCCTTCGAGTTGCCGTGGTCGGCCCTGACCAAGAACCTCAGTGAGCCGGCCGTGTGGCGGGTGGACGGCGAAGGCAAGGCGCAGTTGCAGACGGTGACCGTCGGCCGCTACCTGACCGGCAAGGTCATCATCAGCGAAGGCCTCAAGGGGGGAGAGAAAATCGTCACCGCAGGCGGTCAGTTGCTGCACCCCGGCGTACGTGTCGAGATCGCTGAAAACACTTATGAAAAAACCAAACCGGGAGCCCAGCCATGAAGCGTGTGTGGATGGTCTCGGCCGGTCTGTTGCTGGCGGCCTGCTCCAAGGAGGAAGCGCCACCTGAGCCGGTGCGTCCGGTGTTGTCCGTTGAAGTCCGGGCCCTCGACCAGCAGGCCCTCGGGCGGTTCGCCGGGAATATTCAGGCGCGTTACGAGAGCAACGTCGGTTTCCGCGTGCCCGGACGCATTGCCAGCCGCAACGTCGATGTTGGCGCCGAAGTGAAGAAGGGCGACCTGCTCGCCACGCTCGATCCCACCGACCAGCAGAACCAGTTGCGTGCCGCCCAGGGCGATCTGGCGCGGATCGAGGCGCAGTACATCAATGCCCAGGCCAATGCCCGTCGCCAGCAGCAACTGTTCGACCGTGGCGTCGGCGCCCAGGCGCAACTGGACATCGCCCAGACCGACCTGAAAACCACCGGGGCGTCCCTTGAACAGGCCCGGGCTTCGGTGGAACAGGCCCGCGACCAACTCAACTACAGCCAATTGCACACGGACCACGACGCCGTCGTCACCGCCTGGAACGCCGAAGCCGGGCAGGTGGTCACCGCCGGCCAGCAAGTGGTGACCCTGGCCCGCCCGGACATCAAGGAAGCGGTGATCGACCTGCCGGCCGGGCTGGTCGAACGATTGCCCACGGACGTGGTGTTCGAAGTCGCCGCGCAATTGGACCCGAGCATCCACACCAGTGCCATCGTCCGTGAGATCGAACCCCAGGCCCAGAGCGCGACCCGCACCCGTCGCGCGCGCCTCACGCTGACCGA
Source organism: Pseudomonas sp. OA65 (assembly GCF_017498305.1). NCBI lineage: Bacteria > Pseudomonadati > Pseudomonadota > Gammaproteobacteria > Pseudomonadales > Pseudomonadaceae > Pseudomonas > Pseudomonas sp. OA65. The sequence goes on along the minus strand of NZ_JAGDEZ010000029.1, from coordinate 32,170 downwards.
CACACCGCCGGGTTTTCGCCTGGGCACGGCCATCAGCGTGACCCTGAGCTCGACCATCGAACCGCGCATCGAGCTGCCGCTCAGCGCGCTGCAAGAAATCGACGGCAAAGCCCGCATCTGGCTGGTCGACCCGCACACCCAGACCGTCTCACCCCGTGACGTGCAGATCCTGGAACGTTCGGCCAACTCGGTGCTGGTGGCCAACGGCATCAAGGCCGGCGACCGCGTGGTCAGTGCCGGCGTGCACAGTCTCCAGCCAGGACAGAAAGTGAAACTCGACGAGGACGCACGATGAAAGGGCCTTTCAACTTATCCGAATGGGCCCTGCGGCATCAGTCGTTCGTCTGGTACCTGATGTTCGTGGCGCTGTTGATGGGCGTGTTTTCGTACATGAACCTGGGTCGCGAGGAAGACCCCTCGTTCACCATCAAGACGATGATCATCCAGACCCGCTGGCCGGGCGCGACCCAGGAAGAAACCCTCAGGCAGGTCACCGACCGCATCGAGAAGAAACTCGAAGAGCTTGACTCCCTCGACTATGTAAAAAGCTACACCCGACCAGGGGAGTCGACGGTGTTCGTGTACTTGCGCGATACCACCGGGGCCAAGGAAATCCCCGAGATCTGGTACCAGGTGCGCAAGAAGATCAACGACATTCGTGGCGACTTCCCCGAAGGCTTGCAAGGGCCTGGGTTCAACGACGAATTCGGCGATGTCTACGGTTCGGTGTACGCCTTCACCGGCGACGGCCTGTCGATGCGCCAATTGCGCGACTACGTGGAACAGGTGCGCGCCGAGATCCGTGACGTACCGGGCCTGGGCAAGGTCGAGATGGTGGGCGAGCAGGACGAAGTGCTGTACCTGAACTTCTCCACGCGCAAGCTCGCCGCCCTGGGCATCGACCAGCGCCAGGTGGTGCAGAGCCTGCAATCGCAGAATGCCGTGACCCCGGCCGGGGTGATCGATGCCGGGCCGGAGCGGATTTCCGTGCGCACGTCCGGGCAGTTCCAGTCGGAAAAAGACCTGGCCAACGTCAACCTGCGGCTCAATGACCGGTTCTATCGACTGGCCGACATCGCCGACATCCGTCGCGGCTACGTCGACCCCGCCACGCCGATGTTCCGTTTCAACGGCACACCGGCCATCGGCCTCGCCATTGCAATGAAAAAGGGCGGCAACATTCAGGATTTCGGCAAGGCGCTGCATGCGCGCATGACCGAATTGACCGCCGACCTGCCAGTGGGTGTTGGCGTGCACACCGTGTCGGACCAGGCCGAGGTGGTGGAAGAGGCGGTCGGCGGCTTTACCAGTGCGTTGTTCGAGGCGGTGATCATTGTACTGGTCGTCAGCTTTATCAGCCTGGGCGTACGGGCCGGGCTGGTGGTGGCCTGTTCGATTCCGCTGGTGCTGGCGATGGTCTTCCTGTTCATGGAATACAGCGGCATCACCATGCAGCGGATTTCCCTCGGCGCGTTGATCATCGCCCTCGGCCTGCTGGTGGATGACGCGATGATCACCGTGGAGATGATGGTCACGCGCCTGGAAAAAGGCGACAGCAAGGAACAGGCCGCGACCTTCGCCTACACCTCGACGGCGTTTCCCATGCTCACCGGGACCCTGGTGACCGTGGCCGGTTTCGTGCCCATCGGCTTGAACGCCAGCTCCGCCGGTGAATACACCTTCACCCTGTTCGCGGTCATCGCCGTGGCGATGTTGGTATCGTGGATCGTCGCGGTGTTGTTCGCGCCGGTGATCGGCGTGCACATCCTCAGCGCCAACGTCAAACCCCACAGCGCCGAGCCGGGGCGGATCGGCCGGGCATTCAACGGCGGCCTGTTGTGGGCGATGCGCAATCGCTGGTGGGCCATCGGTATCACTGTGCTGCTGTTCGTGCTGGCGGTGTTTTGCATGCGTTTCGTGCAGAACCAGTTCTTCCCGTCCTCGGACCGTCCGGAAATCCTGGTGGACCTCAACCTGCCGCAAAACGCTTCGATGGAAGAGACCCGCAAAGCCGTGGACCGCCTGGAAGCGACCCTCAAGGACGATCCGGACATCGCGCGTTGGAGCACCTACATCGGCGAAGGCGCGATTCGTTTCTACCTGCCCCTGGACCAGCAACTGCAGAACCCGTACTACGCGCAACTGGTGATCGTCAGCAAAGGCCTGGAGTCGCGCACGGCGTTGACCGAACGCCTGCAAAAGCGTCTGCGTGAGGATTTCGTCGGGATTGGCAGCTATGTCCAGGCCTTGGAAATGGGCCCGCCGGTGGGCCGGCCGATTCAGTACCGGGTCAGTGGCAAGGACATCGACCTAGTGCGAAAGCACGCGATCGAACTGGCCACCGAGTTGGACAAGAACTCGCACATTGGCGAAATTATCTACGACTGGAACGAGCCGGGCAAAGTGCTGCGCATCGACATTGCCCAGGACAAGGCGCGGCAATTGGGCTTGTCTTCCGATGACGTGGCCAGGCTGATGAACAGCATTGTCAGCGGCTCGCCGGTGACCCAGGTCAACGACGATATTTATTTGATCAACGTGGTTGGCCGTGCCGAAGATGCCGAGCGCGGCTCGCCGGAAACCCTGCAGAACCTGCAAATCGTCACCCCGAGCGGCACCTCGATTCCGTTGCTGGCGTTTGCCACGGTGCGTTATGAGTTGGAGCAGCCGCTGGTGTGGCGTCGGGACCGCAAGCCGACCATCACCATCAAGGCCGCGGTGCGCGACGAGATCCAGCCCACCGACCTGGTCAAGCAGTTGCAACCGGACATCGACAAGTTCGCCGCCGGCCTGCCGGTGGGCTACAAGGTCGCCACGGGCGGTACGGTGGAGGAGAGCAGCAAGGCCCAGGGGCCGATTGCCAGCGTCGTGCCGCTGATGCTGTTCCTGATGGCGACCTTCCTGATGATCCAACTGCACAGCGTGCAGAAGCTGTTTCTGGTGGCGAGCGTCGCCCCCCTGGGGCTGATTGGCGTGGTGCTGGCGCTGGTGCCGACGGGCACGCCCATGGGCTTCGTGGCGATTCTCGGGATCCTCGCGCTGATCGGCATCATCATCCGTAACTCGGTGATCCTGGTGACCCAGATCGATGAATACGAACGTGACGGCTACGAACCCTGGGACGCAGTGGTGGAGGCCACCGAACACCGCCGCCGGCCGATTCTGCTCACGGCGGCCGCGGCGAGCCTGGGGATGATCCCGATTGCCCGGGAAGTGTTCTGGGGGCCGATGGCCTACGCGATGATCGGCGGGATCATCATCGCCACGTTGCTGACGCTGCTGTTCCTGCCGGCGCTGTATGTGGCCTGGTACAAGATCCGCGAGCCGAAGCGTGATTGAGTTGGCGTTGAATCATCAGGGCTGCTGTGCAGCCCATCGCGAGCAGGCTCGCTCCCACAGGGATCTTCAGCGCACACCTATTCTGTGAGCACCAGAGGCCCCCTGTGGGAGCGAGCCTGCTCGCGATGAGGCCAGCCCAGTCACCCTGGCCTTTACTTACTTGCGCAACAACCGCAACCCATTGAACACCACCAGCAAACTCACCCCCATATCGGCAAACACCGCCATCCACATGGTGGCGAACCCGGCGAAGGTGATGCCGAGAAAGATGGCCTTGATCACCAGTGCCAGGACAATGTTCTGTTTCAGGATGCTGGACGTCTGCCGCGACAGGCGAATGAACGCTGGAATCTTGCGCAGGTCATCGTCCATCAAGGCGACGTCGGCGGTCTCGATAGCCGTGTCGGTGCCGGCCGCCGCCATGGCGAAACCGACTTCCGAACGGGCCAGGGCCGGGGCGTCGTTGATGCCGTCGCCGACCATGCCGACCCGGTGACCCTGGGTATACAGCGCTTCGATGGCTTGCAGCTTGTCTTCTGGCAACAAGTCGCCCCGCGCCTGATCCATACCCACTTGCGCGGCAATCGCTTCGGCGGTGTGGGCGTTGTCGCCGGTGAGCATCAGGGTCTTGATGCCCAGTTCATGCAGTTGCCGGATGGCCTCGCGGCTGGAGTCCTTCACGGTGTCGGCGACGGCAAACAACGCCAAGGGGCCTGTAGCGTCGAGCAGCAGCACCACGGACTTGCCTTGTTTTTCCAGGGCGAAGAGTTTTTCTTCCAGTTCGGGAGAGCACAGGCCGAGGTCTTCCACCAAGCGGTGGTTGCCCAAGTGATAGGTCCGGCCGTCGATGTCGCCGCGCACGCCGCGCCCGGCCAGCGCCGCGAAGTTATCCACAGCCTGCTGCACCACTTGCTTATCCACCGCCGCGTTGGCAATCGCCCGGGACACCGGGTGGTCGGAGCGGGCGGCGAGGCTGGCGGCCAGGGCCGGGGCTGTGCTTTCCAGAGTAGGGTCCAAGGCCACATAGTCGGTTTGCACCGGTTTGCCGTGGGTGATCGTGCCGGTCTTGTCCAACGCCAGATAGTCGAGCTTGTAGCCACCCTCCAGGTAGACGCCGCCCTTGACCAGGATGCCTTTGCGCGCGGCGGCGGCGAGGCCGCTGACGATGGTCACAGGGGTGGAAATCACCAGCGCGCACGGGCAAGCGACCACCAGCAGCACCAGGGCCCGGTAGATCCAGTCGAACCACAATGCGCCCATGAACAGCGGTGGAATGATCGCCACCGCCAGGGCCAGGGCAAACACCGCCGGGGTATAGATCGTCGAGAAGCGGTCGACGAAGCGCTGGGTCGGCGCCCGGGAGCCTTGGGCCTGTTCGACGGCGTGGATGATTCGCGCCAGGGTCGATTGATCGGCCGCCGCCGTCACCTGATATTCCAGTTCGCCAGCCTGGTTGATGGTGCCGGCGAACACCTTGTCACCGGCGATTTTTTCCACCGGCAGGCTTTCACCGGTAATCGGTGCCTGGTCGACGGTCGAGCGTCCGGCGATCACCTCACCGTCCAGGCCGACGCGTTCGCCGGGCCGCACCCGCACCCGCGCGCCGAGGGCAATGGCCTTGACCTCCTGAACCTGCCAGCTGCCATCGGCCTGCTGCACGGTGGCCTGTTCCGGGGCCATCTGCATCAGGCCGCTGATGGCGTTGCGCGCCCGATCCAGGGATTTGGCTTCGATCAGTTCGGCCACGGTGAACAGGAACATCACCATTGCCGCTTCCGGCCATTGGCCAATCAACACGGCGCCGGTCACAGCGATGCTCATCAGCGCGTTGATGTTCAGGTTGCGGTTCTTCAGGGCGATCCAGCCCTTCTTGTAGGTACCCAGGCCGCCGCTGAGGATCGACACCAACGCCACCAGCGCGACCACCCAGTTTGGCGCGGCATTGGTGAAGTGGATTACCTCGGCGCCCAGGGCCGTCACGCCGGACAGCGCCAACGGCCACCAGGGCTTGGCCGGGGCGGGCAGGTCGTGGCTTTGCGGTTTCTCGCCCGCGGTCAGCGGGTCGGCCTGCATGCCTAAGGACTCGATGGCCTTGATGATCGGCGCGTCGCTGGGCAGGTCGTGGGTCACGCCCAGCACGCGGTTGATCAGGTTGAATTCCAGTCGCTGCACGCCTTCGAGCTTGCCGAGCTTGTTCTGGATCAGCGTCTGTTCGGTGGGGCAGTCCATGGCTTCGATGCGAAAACTGCTCAGGCGCGCGCCGTCCGTCGGCGTTTTGCCGAGATTGACCACCGCCGGCGCCGCTTTCGAGGCGCAGCAGGACTGCCCGTGGCCGTGGTTGTGGTCGGTTTTGTGGATGTGAAGGGAATCGCTCATCGGTAACGTCCATGAAAAGTGCCTGTTGCGCAGTAAAGACCCTGTAGCCACTATAGGGTCAAGCACCTATTTGGGAGGTCGCACCATGAAGATCGGAGAACTGGCGAAAATCACCGACTGCCAGGTCGAAACCATCCGCTACTACGAGCGCGAAGGCTTGCTGCCTGAACCGGCCCGCAGCGACGGCAACTACCGTGTCTACACCCAGGCCCACGCCGAGCGGCTGACCTTCATCCGCAACTGCCGCACCCTGGACATGACCCTGGAAGAAATCCGCAGCCTCCTGGCCCTGCGCGACAGCCCTCAGGACCAATGCGAAAGCGTCAACGCGCTGATCGACGAACACATCCAGCACGTCAAGGCCCGCATCGATGGCTTGTTGGCCCTGCAGACGCAACTGATCGACCTGCGCCATCGCTGTGGCGAAGGACCGGATTTGGATCAATGCGGGATCTTGCAGCGGTTGGAGGTGAGCGGGGCGGTGGCGCCGGAGGTGGAGCATTCGCATGTGGGCAGAAGTCATGGGCATTGAGCCCTTGCCACAATTCCAATACACAAAGCCCCTTATGGACGAGCCTGTGGGAGCACAGCTTGCTCGCGATAGCCGTGTTCCATCCAGCATGGATGCCCGCTGGACGACCGCAATCGCGAGCAAGCTGCGCTCCCACAGGCAGGTCCGCGGGCTTGCGGTATAGTCGGCTGAAACTCCTCACCCAAGCCCGCGATCATGAAACACACCACCGAAGACCTGCACGCCATCACTGCCACGACCCTGGGCCATTACAATGCCGTGGCGGAGAGCTTCCGCGAAGGCACCCGCGACCATGATGTCAGCCAGAACATCGACGCCTTGCTGCGCCATATCCAGGGCCAGGCACCGCTGCACATCCTGGATTTGGGCTGCGGCCCGGGGCGCGACTTGCGCACATTCACGGCCATGGGCCATGTCGCGGTCGGCCTCGACGGCTCAGAAGAGTTTGCCCGGATGGCGCGCCAGGACAGCGGCTGCGAGGTGTGGCAACAAGACTTCCTGGCGCTCGACCTGCCGGCCGAGCGCTTTGACGGAATTTTCGCCAACGCGGTGCTGTTTCATGTCCCTGTTCAGGAACTGCCGCGGGTGCTCAAGCAATTGCACGCCACGCTCAAGCCCGGCGGCGTGCTGTTCAGCTCCAACCCTCGGGGCGAAAACCAGGAAGGCTGGAACGGCCAGCGCTTCGGCGCCTACCACGACCTCGCGGGCTGGCGCACGCTGCTTGGCGAAGCCGGCTTCGTGGAACTGGAGCATTACTACCGACCAGCGGGACTGCCGCGGGAGCAGCAGCCTTGGTTGGCGAGTGTCTGGCGCAGGCCTTGAAGGCAAACCCACCCGAACCGGATGGACACTGGCCCCTGTGGCGAGGGAGCTTGCTCCCGCTGGGCCGCGAAGCGGCCCCAATCCGGATGATGTGATTTTTCCAGGCAGACGGCGTCATCGGCTTTACGACGGCTGCGCCGCCGAGCGAAAGCAGACTCCTTCGCCACAAGAGTTGCGCTTGATTCAAGGTTTTCCTCAGTCCTGCTTAACCAACCACTTCTGCGACAACTGCTCCAGCCTCCCATCATCCTTGATCCGCGCCAGGGCATTATCCAGGCTGGCCTTGAACGCCGGGTTGCCCTTCTGGAACGGAATCACCAGGCTCGGCGGCGGGCCGCTCTTTTCTTCCGGCTGGAACGACTGCGCCATGACCAACGGACGCTGCGGCTCCTCCTTGCTCGCCAGCAGTTGCGCATCCGGGCGGCTATAAGCCGTACTGAGGTCGAAACGTTCCGCCAGTTCCGGGGTCATTGCTATGTGGTTGATGGCAACGTCGTACTTGCCACTCTCCACACCGGGCAGCAGATCCGCGGCATCGGTGACCACGAAGTCGGGGCGCACATCGAGTTCGGCCGCGAGCATTTCACCCAGCTCCACTTCGAAACCGGTGAGCTTGCCGTCTTCCTTGAAGTTGAAGGGCGCGGTGTTGGCCTCGAGAGCAATGCGCAGCTCGCCACGGTCATTGATGTCGTCGATCAGTTCGGCATGAGCCAGGGGACTCAAAAGGGGTAGCAGGCAAATCAGGCCAGGCAGAAAGCGCATGGTCACTCCTTTGTATTTATACAAGCGACGCTCGTTTCAGGCTCGCTTTGCTATGGTTGTTGCAGGCTTCGACAACGATTGGTCATGAAGTTGTGATGGCCAGGCGGATTTCATGAAAAAACTGGAGAAAAAAATGAAAAGCTTTATGTCTCGTGCCGCGTTGGCCGGTCTGTTATTGGGCGCTTCGATGCTGGCAAGTGCCGCGACGCCGGCGCCCAAAGGTGCAGAAGTGTTCATCGTTTCCCCGGAAGACGGCGCCACGGTCGCCCAGGAATTCAAGGTCAAGTTCGGCGTCAAGGACATCGCCCTGGCCCCGGCCGGCGATATAACCAAGAATACCGGCCACCATCATTTGCTGATCGATGTCGACAAGCTGCCGGCCGAAGGCGCGCCGATTCCGACCGACGCCAACCACATGCACTTCGGCAAGGCGCAAACCGAGGCCACCATCAAACTGGCGCCGGGCAAGCACACCTTGCAACTGATCCTGGGCGACAGCGGCCACATGCCGTTCGATCCGTCGATCGTGTCCGAGAAAATCACTGTCAACGTGAAGTAACACAACACCGGCTGACACAACGCAGATTCTTGTGGGAGCGGGCTTGCTCGCGAAGGCGGTGTATCAGCCAGCAATATATCCACTGACACACCGCCTTCGCGAGCAAGCCCGCTCCCACAGGGGTTTGATGGGGTGTCAGATAAAAAAAACGGGAGCCCTTTTGGGGCTCCCGTTTTTTTATTGCACGCCAGATCTGCTTAGAACAACACGCGGCAACGAATCGTGCCATTGATGTGCTGCAGCTTCTCTTGCGCCAGGTCCGAGTATTCGGCGTCGACGTCGATCACGACGTAGCCGACTTTCTCGTTGGTCTGCAGGAACTGACCGGAAATGTTGATGCCGTTTTCGGCGAAGACCTTGTTGATCTCGCTCATCACGCCCGGGATGTTCTCGTGGATGTGCAGCAGGCGGTGCTTGCCAGGGTGCGCCGGCAGGGCCACTTCCGGGAAGTTCACCGACGATACCGACGTACCGTTGTCGCTGTACTTGACCAGTTTCTCCGCCACTTCCAGGCCGATGTTGGCTTGGGCTTCAGCGGTGGAACCGCCGATGTGCGGGGTCAGGATCACGTTGTCCAGGCCACGCAGCGGGCTTTCGAAGATGTCATCGTTGGAGCGTGGCTCCACCGGGAACACGTCGATGGCGGCGCCGATCAGGTGCTTGTCCTTGATCGCGTCGGCCAGGGCGTCGAGCTTGACCACGGTGCCACGCGCGGCGTTGATCAGGATCCCGCCCTTCTTGATGGCACGGATTTCCTTCTCGCCGATCATCCACTGGGTGGCAGCGGTTTCCGGCACATGCAGGGTCACGATGTCGGACATGCCCAACAACTCGTGCAAGTCGTTGACCTGGGTGGCGTTGCCCAGGGGCAGCTTGGTCACGGTGTCGTAGAAGAACACCTGCATGCCAAGGCCTTCAGCCAGTACCGACAACTGCGTGCCGATCGAACCGTAGCCGATGATACCCAGCTTCTTGCCACGGATTTCGAAGGAGTTGGCCGCGCTCTTGATCCAGCCGCCACGGTGGCAGGAAGCGTTCTTCTCAGGGATGCCGCGCAGCAGCAGGATCGCTTCGGCCAGCACCAGTTCGGCCACGGAACGGGTGTTGGAGTACGGCGCGTTGAACACCGCGATACCGCGCTCGCGCGCCGCGTTGAGGTCAACCTGGTTGGTGCCGATGCAGAAGCAGCCGACCGCGACCAGTTTCTTGGCGTGGTCGAAGATCTCTTCGGTCAGTTGAGTACGGGAGCGAATACCGATGAAGTGAGCATCGGCGATCTTTTCCTTGAGCTGGGCTTCCGGCAGAGAACTGGTGATGTACTCGATGCTGGTGTAGCCCGCCGACTTGAGGACGTCGACAGCCGATTGGTGGACGCCTTCGAGAAGAAGGAACTTGATCTTGCTCTTATCGAGAGAAGTCTTGCTCATCTGCGTAAACCTGTGTCCCGGAGAAAAATGGCAGGGAATCGGACAGCGCATGCTGGCCCGACCGGCGTGACAGCCGTCGCCGCAGAACAGCCGTTGGGCACTACGCTGCGGGGTCGGTATGCTAGCATACGCACCCCGCAAACACTCATTCCTGCGACGTGAAGCGTTCTCAGGATGACCATGAATTGTTCGAGAGTTCTGTCGATGACCCATCCTGCCGTGATAGATGAGCTGAAGACCCTGGTTGAGCCTGGCAAGGTCCTGACCGATGCCGACTCCCTGAACGCTTACGGCAAGGACTGGACCAAGCATTTCGCCCCGGCGCCTTCGGCCATTGTCTTTCCCAAGACCACCGAACAGGTCCAGGCCATCGTGCGTTGGGCCAATGTGCACAATGTTGCGCTGGTGCCGTCGGGCGGGCGTACCGGGTTGTCCGCCGCTGCCGTGGCCGCCAACGGCGAAGTGGTGGTGTCATTCGACTACATGAACCAGATTCTCGATGTGAACCTCACCGACCGCACTGCCGTGTGCCAGCCGGGCGTGGTCACCGAGCAACTGCAGAACAAGGCCGAAGAGCATGGGCTGTACTATCCGGTGGACTTCGCTTCGGCAGGTTCCAGCCAGATTGGCGGCAATATCGGCACCAATGCCGGCGGGATCAAGGTCATTCGCTATGGCATGACCCGCAACTGGGTGGCGGGCATGAAGGTCGTCACCGGCAAGGGCGACGTGTTGGAATTGAACAAGGACCTGATCAAGAACGCCACCGGCTACGACTTGCGGCAGCTGTTCATCGGCGCCGAGGGCACCCTGGGCTTCGTGGTCGAGGCCACCATGCGCCTGGACCGTGCGCCGAAAAACCTCACCGCCATGGTGCTCGGCACCTCGGACTTCGACTCGATCATGCCGGTGCTGCACGCCTTCCAGGGCAAGCTGGACCTGACCGCCTTCGAATTTTTCTCCGACAAGGCCCTGGCCAAGGTCCTCGGTCGTGGCGACGTACCGGCGCCGTTCGAAACCGAGTGCCCGTTCTACGCCCTGCTGGAATTCGAAGCCACCACGGAAGAGATCGCCAACCAAGCCTTGGAGACCTTCGAGCACTGCGTGGAACAAGGCTGGGTGCTGGATGGCGTGATGAGCCAGAGCGAAACCCAACTACAGAACCTGTGGAAATTGCGCGAGTACATCTCCGAAACCATCTCCCACTGGACGCCCTACAAGAACGATATTTCGGTGACCGTCTCCAAAGTCCCGGCCTTCTTGCAGGAAATTGACGCGATCGTTGGCGAACATTACCCGGACTTCGAAATCGTCTGGTTCGGTCACATCGGCGATGGCAATCTGCACTTGAACATCCTCAAGCCGGAAAACCTGAGCAAGGATGAATTCTTCGCCAAGTGCGCGACCGTAAACAAATGGGTCTTTGAAACCGTCGAGAAGTACAACGGCTCGATTTCCGCCGAACACGGCGTGGGCATGACCAAGCGCGACTACCTGACTTATAGTCGTTCGCCAGTGGAGATCGAATACATGAAAGCCGTCAAGGCGGTATTCGACCCGAACGGCATCATGAACCCAGGCAAGATTTTCGCGGTTTGACGCCTAAAAATACCTGATGAATCCAAGAAGCAGGAGTCGGTAATGAGCTATCAGCACCAGTATGTCGACGGTACACGTATTCATTTCCCGCTGGGGAAAGTGGTGTGCATTGGCCGTAACTACGCCGAACATGCCAAGGAACTGGATAACCCGGTGCCCACCGAACCCTTGCTGTTCATCAAGCCGGGCAGTTGCGTGGTGCCGCTGGAAGGCGGTTTCAGCATTCCCGCCGATCGTGGCTCGGTGCACTACGAGGCGGAAATCGCAGTCCTGATCGGCAAGCCACTGTCCACCAAGCCCAGCGTTGAAGAAGTCCTGGACGCGATCTCCGGCTTCGCCCCAGCCTTGGACCTGACCCTGCGGGATAAACAGGCCGAGCTCAAGGCCAAGGGCCTGCCGTGGGAAGTCGCCAAGTCCTTCGACGGCGCGGCAGTGATCGCGCCATTTGTCTCGAAGGATACGTTTGCCGACCTGACCGACATTCCCGTGCGCCTGACCATCAACGGTGAAGTGCGCCAGGACGGCAACAGCAGCCTGATGCTCAACCCCATCGTGCCGATGATCCAATACATGGCCGGTTGTTTCTCGCTGCAGGCCGGCGACGTGATCCTCACCGGCACCCCGGCGGGCGTCGGGCCGCTGAATGCGGGCGATGAACTGGTCCTGGAACTGGCAGGGGCGAGCCGCTTCGAGAGCAGCGTTCGCTAACAGCCAACCTGTACCACCACCCCTGTGGGAGCGAGCCTGCTCGCGATAGCGGTGTGTCAGCCAACATTAATGTGTCGGATAGACCGCTATCGCGAGCAGGCTCGCTCCCACAGGGTATACAGGGCGCCTATTTGGTCATTTACCGTTTTTTTCACATGCCATCCGGATAATTCCGGGGAATGCGGCATCTGAGCCAGCCACTCCCCTAGCCGAACTTTCCGGAACGCATTCCCTGATGGCCAAAACCCAAGCACTGCCTGCCGCCAAACCTGCCCGCCGCTCTCGCTTCGCCCTGCCCTGGTATGCGTGGTCACTGCTGGCAATGGCCGCAGCCTATGGGCTAGCGTTTGCGATGCATTGGGATGACCGCGGCCTGCTTTGGCTATCGGAGCATTTCCAGAGCCCGGCCGAGCGCCAGGAAAGCATCTGGTTGCCGGACTATCGCGCCGTGATCGACGCCAAGCCGTTGCCGGACATGGAGAAGGACGAGGCGTCCGATGTGGCCTATAACCCACAGACCAAGACCTTGTTCGCCGTCATGGGCAAGAACCCGTTCCTGGTGGAATTGACCCTGCAGGGCGACGTGCTGCGCAAGATGCCCTTGGTGGGCTGGAGCAACCCTGAAGGCGTGGCCTATATGACCAATGGCCTGCTGGCCATTACCGACGAGCGCAATCACACACTGTCGATCGTCCAGGTGGATGCCAACACCCGCGAACTGAACAGCACTGACTTTCCCCACTACGACCTGGGTGCCTCGCAGAACCAGAACAAAGGGTTCGAAGCGGTTGCCTGGGACCCGCGCAACCAGCAGCTGGTGCTCGGCGAAGAGCGCCCGCCGGCGTTGTTCACCTGGAAAAGCGACGGCAGCCAGTTGCTCAAGGGCGACAAGCAGATTCATGTGAGCAATGAACTGGACCTGCGCAATCTCTCGGCATTGGCGATCGATCCGCGCACTGGCCATACGCTGGTGCTTTCGGCCGACTCTCACCTGCTGCTGGAATTGGACGAAAAAGGCGAGCAGGTCAGTTTCATGACCTTGCTGGGCGGCTTCAACGGCCTGAAAGACACGATCCCTCGTGCTGAAGGTGTCACCGTCGATGAGGCCGGCAATCTGTACATGGTCAGCGAGCCGAACCTGTTCTATCGTTTCGAAAAACAGCGCTGACAGTACTAACTCTGTAGGAAAAGTCTTCCTTCGTTGTAGGGTGTGGCACACAGCCATTAAGTTTCAGTTCAGGCAGCCGTGGTATTTCCACTCACCTGTTCTTATCCGAGCCCACCCCAACATGCGTCGACTCGCCCGCCCCAAACCCTTGATCCTGATACTGCTGACGCTGGCGTTGATCCTCCTGATCGCCGCCGGCCAGCACCTGCGCCTGTTCGAGCGCGCCTGGTTCAACCTCAACAGCTATTGGAAACCCATCAGCGAAACGACCATCGCCTTGGACCAATACCGGGTCACGGTCGAGGCGCAGGTGATCGAGGGGCTGGACGATGACGTTTCCGCGCTGACGTTCGATCCTATCCGCAAGAGCCTGTTCACCGTCACCAATAAAAACGCCGAGCTGATCGAGCTGTCTCTGGACGGCAAGATTTTACGGCGCATCGCCCTGATCGGCTTTGGCGACCCTGAGGCGGTGGAATTCATCAGCGAAGACACATACGTCATCACTGACGAGCGCCAGCAACGCCTGATCAAGATTCACCTGGACGCCGACACCCAATACCTCGACGCCGCCGATGCCGAGCAAATGACCCTCGGTGTACACATGAGCGGCAACAAGGGGTTCGAAGGGTTGGCCTACGACTCGGTGGGCAAACGCCTGTTCGTGGCAAAGGAGCGCGACCCGATGCTGATTTATGAAGTGCATGGGTTTCCCCACCTCAATCCGGAAAAGTCCTACGCAGTTCATGTGATCAACAACCCCAAGCGCGATGCCGGGCTGTTCGTGCGCGACCTTTCAAGCCTGCAATACGATGAACGCAGCGGCCATTTGCTGGCGCTGTCCGATGAGTCGCGGTTGATTATCGAGTTGGATATCGACGGGCGGCCGTTGAGCACGCTGTCGTTGAGCAAGGGCGGCCAGGGCCTGCAAAAAACCGTGCCCCAGGCCGAAGGCCTCGCCATGGACGACGATGGCACCCTGTACCTGGTGAGCGAGCCGAATTTGTTCTATGTGTTCAAGAAGCCATAGCCTTGATCCTGGCCTGGCGCAGAGCCCATGTGGGAGCGGGCTTGCCCGCGAATGCGGTGTATCAGATACATATGTGCCAACTGACACACCGCATTCGCGAGCAAGCCCGCTCCCACAGGGTTCGAATTCAGATCACTAGACCCCAGGCTTACTCAGCCCGCAGGGTCTTCACCCCATCAGCAGTCCCCAGCAACAGCACATCCGCCGGACGCGCAGCGAACAAACCGTTGGTGACCACGCCGACGATGGCGTTGATCCGGCTTTCCAGTTCCACCGGGTTGGTGATCTGCAGGTTGTGCACATCCAGGATGATGTTGCCGTTATCGGTCAGCACGCCTTCGCGATACACAGGGTCGCCGCCCAGTTTCACCAGTTGGCGGGCTACATGGCTACGGGCCATGGGGATAACTTCCACCGGCAACGGGAACGCGCCGAGCACCGGCACCAGCTTGCTGGCATCGGCGATGCAGATGAAGGTCTTGGCCACCGCCGCGACGATCTTCTCGCGGGTCAGGGCCGCGCCGCCGCCCTTGATCAGGTTCAGGTGCGCGTCGCTTTCATCGGCGCCGTCGATGTAGAACTCCAAGTCGCTGACGGTGTTGAGTTCGTACACAGGGATCCCGTGGCCCTTGAGGCGCGCAGCTGTCGCTTCGGAGCTGGCGACTGCGCCATCGAATGCGCCCTTGTGTTGCGCCAGCGCGTCGATGAAACAATTGGCCGTGGAGCCGGTGCCGACCCCGACGACGCTCTTGTCATCCAGCTTCGGGAGGATGAGGTCGACGGCGGCCTGGGCCACGGCCTGTTTGAGTTGATCCTGGGTCATGCGGGCTCCGAAGGTGCCGAGAGAGAACGAAAGGCCGGCATTATAGGCGCCGAAAGGGCCCTGGTCATTGCCTGATTGGCACCGAGCCCGTGTGGCGAGGGAGCTTGCTCCCGCTCGGCTGCGAAGCAGTCGTGATTGATGTCTACCGCATATCGAAGGGGGTCGCTGCGCGACCCAGCGGGAGCAAGCTCCCTCGCCACGGGGGTTTCTGCGCTCAAAGTGCCTTAATCGTGTGGTCGCCCAGCCAAAAGCCGGGTTAGACTCCTTGGCCCTGCCCAACCCGCTCAGTGATGCTTTCCGATGCTTGAACAGTACGTCAAAAAGATCCTCACCTCGCGCGTTTACGACGTTGCCGTAGAAACGCCGCTGCAGACCGCTCGCCAGCTCTCCGAGCGGCTGGGCAACAGCATCTTGCTCAAGCGTGAAGACTTGCAGCCGGTGTTCTCGTTCAAGATTCGCGGGGCCTATAACAAGCTGACCCAGCTCAGCGAAGAAGAACGCGCACGCGGCGTGGTCACGGCTTCGGCGGGCAACCATGCCCAGGGCCTGGCCCTGGCGGCCAAGGTGCTGGGGGTCAAGGCCACCATCGTGATGCCCAAGACCACGCCGGAAATCAAGGTCGAAGGCGTGCGCTCCCGTGGCGGCAAGGTGGTTTTACACGGTGACTCGTTTCCCGAAGCCCTGGCCTATTCGCTGAAACTGGTCGACGAAAAGGGCTACGTCTACATCCACCCGTATGACGATCCCCATACCATTGCCGGGCAGGGCACCGTGGCGATGGAGATCCTGCGCCAGCACCCGGGGCGCCTGGATGCGATCTTCGTCCCGGTGGGCGGCGGCGGGCTGATTGCCGGGATCGCGGCCTACGTGAAATACCTGCGCCCGGACATCAAGATCATCGGCGTCGAACCGGACGACTCCAACTGCCTGCAAGCGGCCATGGCCGCGGGCGAGCGCGTAGTGCTGCCGACCGTGGGACTGTTCGCCGACGGCGTTGCCGTGGCACAGATTGGCCAGCACACTTTTGATATCTGCAAGCACCACGTGGACGAAGTGATCACCGTCAGCACTGACGAGATCTGTGCTGCGATCAAGGATATCTACGACGATACCCGCTCGATCACCGAGCCTGCCGGCGCCCTCGGCGTGGCCGGGATCAAGAAATACGTCGAGTCACGAAACATCAGCGGCCAGACCTTGGTGGCCATCGACTCCGGCGCCAACGTCAACTTCGACCGCTTGCGCCATGTCGCCGAGCGCGCCGAGCTGGGCGAGGGCCGCGAAGCGATCATCGCCGTGACCATCCCCGAGAAGCCGGGCAGCTTCAAGGCGTTCTGCGAAGCGGTCGGCAAGCGCCAGATCACCGAATTCAACTATCGCTACAACACCGGCAGCGAAGCGCACATCTTCGTCGGCGTGCAGACCCACCCGGAGAACGACCCGCGCAGCGCGCTCATCGCCAGCCTGACCGAACAAGGTTTTCCGGTGTTGGACCTGACCGACAACGAACTGGCCAAGTTGCACATCCGTCACATGGTCGGCGGGCATGCGGCCCATGTCATCGACGAAGTGGTGCTGCGCTTCGAATTTCCGGAGCGTCCGGGGGCGCTGTTCAACTTCCTCAACAAGCTGGGTGGGCGCTGGAACATCTCGATGTTCCACTACCGTAACCATGGCGCGGCGGACGGCCGTGTGGTCGCTGGGCTACAGGTGCCGCACGATGAGCGCCACCTGGTCCCGGCCGCTCTGGAAGAAATCGGCTACCCGTACTGGGATGAAAGCGATAACCCGGCCTATCAGTTGTTCCTGGGTTGATAAAGCCGGGCTAGGCTGTGAGCAAGACTTAAGGGAATCGAACCCATGGAAACATTGACCGCACTGAAGATCGCCCACGGCATCGCCACCGTATTACTGCTGGTGGGTGCCTTGGGGCTGGCCGTCTGGGTCTGGCGCACGCGCCGCAACGGCGACGCCACGGCGGCTGCGCGCACGCTGCAACGTCCGCGACTGTTCATCTGGCTGGTCATGATCCTGGCGCTGGCGAGCCTGCCCTTCACTGGCTGGTGGATGGTTCATCAAGTCGGCTGGCCACTGGGGCAGACCTGGCTGCTGGCTTCCAGCGTGCTCTACACCTTGGCGGCGCTGGCGGGGTTCTGGCTGCTGGTGCGGCTGAACAAACTGCGCAAGTCGGCGGGGGGCGGCGGGAAATTTACCTTTGTCCTGGCGCTGTTCAGTGTTGTCTGCTTTGTCGCCATTGCGGGGTTGATGGGGGCCAAGCCGGTTTAAGACTCGGGACCGCGCTGGCCCCATCGCGAGCAGGCTCGCTCCCACACTGGATTTGCGTTGCTCACAAAATCCCTGTGGGAGCGAGCCTGCTCGCGAAAGCTATTTCAGCCACGCAGACTGATGACCGGCCAACCCCGCTTCTCAGCTTCGGCCCGAAGATTCGGATCCGGATCCACCGCCACCGGATGCGTCACCAACTCCAGCAACGATAAGTCGTTCATCGAATCGCTATAAAAGTAGCTATCGTCGAGCGAGTATCCGGTCTCTTCCAGCCAACGGTTCAGCCGGGTCACCTTGCCCTCGCGAAAGCACGGGACATCCGTGCTGCGCCCGCTGTAGCGCCCATCTATCATCTCGCACTCGGTGGCGATCAGGGTTTCGACGCCCAGGCGCTCGGCAATCGGCGCGGTGACGAAGCGGTTGGTGGCGGTGATGATCACCAGCTTGTCGCCGGCGTCACGGTGCTTCTTCAGCAGTTCGATGGCCTGGGGCAACACGATCGGCTCGATGCAGTCGCGCATGTAGTCCAAGTGCCATTGGGCCAGCACTTCCATCTCGGTACGACCGAGAATCTCCAGGCAGAAGTTCAGGTAGGCGGCGTTGTCCAACTTGCCGGCCAGGTAATCCTGATAGAACTCATCGTTGCGCGCCTTGTACGTGACGGCGTCCAGGAAACCGCGCTCGCACAGGTAATCGCCCCACGCGTGGTCGCTGTCGCCGCCCAGCAATGTGTTGTCCAAGTCGAATAAAGCCAGCCGCATTGCAGTTACTCGCTGAAAAATCTGAAGAAAGGCGTCCAGAATACGGACTTTTCACAAGAGTGCACATAAGCTAGGGACGCTCGTTGCTGCTTTCACAACCTTTGTGGAACAATGCGGCGACATGCGTTTGCGAGGTTGTTGCCGTGATCGATCCCGATGGTTTCCGTCCCAATGTGGGGATCATTCTTACGAATGATGCTGGGCAGGTGCTATGGGCACGCCGTATCAATCAAGACGCCTGGCAGTTTCCCCAGGGTGGGATCAACCCCCAGGAGACGCCGGAAGAGGCCTTGTACCGCGAGTTGAATGAAGAAGTGGGGCTTGAGCGAGAAGATGTCGAAATACTCGCCTGCACCCGAGGCTGGTTGCGCTATCGTTTGCCGCAACGCTTGGTCAGGACGCACAGCCAACCGCTGTGCATCGGCCAGAAGCAGAAATGGTTTCTCCTGCGCCTGATCTCCAACGAGCAGCGGGTGCGGATGGATTTGACCGGTAAACCGGAGTTCGATGGCTGGCGCTGGGTCAGCTATTGGTATCCGTTGGGCCAGGTGGTGACATTCAAGCGCGAGGTGTACCGACGCGCCCTCAAAGAGCTTGCCCCGCGCCTGCTGACGCGCGACTGACGACGGAGTTCGACCCCGAGCCATGCTCAATACGCTGCGCAAGATCGTCCAGGAAGTTAACTCCGCCAAGGATCTCAAGGCGGCGTTGGGGATTATTGTATTGCGCGTCAAAGAGGCCATGGGCAGCCAGGTCTGCTCGGTCTACCTGCTGGACCCCGAGACCAATCGTTTCGTGCTGATGGCCACCGAGGGCTTGAACAAGCGCTCCATCGGCAAGGTCAGCATGGCGCCCAATGAAGGCCTGGTCGGTCTGGTCGGCACGCGCGAAGAACCCCTGAACCTCGAAAATGCCGCGGACCACCCGCGCTACCGCTACTTCGCCGAAACGGGTGAAGAGCGTTATGCCTCGTTCCTTGGCGCACCGATCATCCACCACCGCCGCGTCGTCGGCGTGTTGGTCATCCAGCAAAAAGAACGCCGCCAGTTCGACGAAGGTGAAGAAGCCTTCCTCGTGACCATGAGCGCGCAACTGGCCGGGGTTATCGCCCACGCCGAGGCCACTGGCTCGATCAGCGGCCTCGGCCGCCAGGGCAAGGGCATCCAGGAAGCGAAGTTCGTCGGTGTGCCGGGTTCACCGGGGGCGGCAGTGGGCACGGCGGTGGTCATGTTGCCGCCCGCCGACCTCGACGTTGTGCCGGACAAGACCGTCGCCGACATCAATGCCGAACTGGGCTTGTTCAAGACCGCCATCGAAGGCGTGCGTGCCGACATGCGGGCCCTGTCGGCCAAGCTGGCGACACAGTTGCGTCCCGAAGAGCGCGCGCTGTTCGACGTTTACCTGATGATGTTGGACGATGCCTCCCTGGGCAGCGAAGTGACCACCGTCATCAAGACCGGCCAGTGGGCCCAGGGCGCGCTGCGCCAGGTGGTGACTGACCACGTTAACCGTTTCGAATTGATGGACGACGCCTACCTGCGCGAACGCGCCTCGGACGTCAAGGACCTGGGCCGCCGGTTGCTGGCGTACTTGCAGCAGGAGCGCCAGCAGACCCTGGTCTACCCCGACAACACCATCCTGGTCAGTGAAGAGCTGACCCCGGCCATGCTCGGCGAAGTGCCCGAAGGCAAGCTGGCGGGCCTGGTCTCGGTACTGGGTTCGGGCAACTCCCACGTGGCGATCCTGGCCCGGGCGATGGGCATCCCGACGGTGATGGGCCTGGTGGACCTGCCGTATTCCAAGGTCGACGGTATCCAGATGATCGTCGACGGCTACCACGGCGAGGTCTACACCAACCCCAGCGACGTGCTGCGCAAGCAGTTCGCCGATGTGGTGGAGGAAGAAAAGCAGCTGTCCCTGGGCCTGGATGCGCTGCGGGACCTGCCGTGCATCACCCTCGATGGTCACCGCATGCCCTTGTGGGTCAACACCGGCCTGCTGGCCGACGTCGCACGGGCGCAGAAGCGTGGGGCCGAGGGCGTGGGCCTGTACCGCACCGAAGTGCCGTTCATGATCAACCAGCGCTTCCCCAGCGAAAAGGAACAGCTGGCGATCTACCGCGAACAACTGGCCGCGTTCCACCCTCAACCGGTGACCATGCGCAGCCTGGACATCGGCGGCGACAAGTCCCTGTCCTACTTCCCGATCAAGGAAGACAACCCGTTCCTCGGCTGGCGCGGCATCCGCGTGACGCTCGACCATCCGGAAATCTTCCTGGTCCAGGCCCGAGCCATGCTCAAGGCCAGCGAAGGCCTGAACAACCTGCGCATCCTGTTGCCGATGATCTCCGGCACCCATGAACTGGAAGAAGCCCTGCACCTGATCCACCGGGCCTGGGGCGAAGTCCGCGACGAAGGCACCGACGTGCCGATGCCACCGGTCGGGGTGATGATCGAGATTCCGGCTGCGGTGTACCAGACCAAGGAACTGGCGCGGCAGGTGGACTTCCTGTCGGTGGGCTCCAACGACCTGACCCAATACCTGCTGGCCGTCGACCGTAACAACCCACGGGTCGCCGACCTGTACGACTACCTGCACCCGGCGGTGCTGCAAGCCTTGCAGAATGTGGTGCGTGACGCCCATGCCGAAGGCAAGCCGGTGAGTATCTGCGGCGAAATGGCCGGCGACCCGGCGGCCGCGGTGCTGCTGATGGCGATGGGGTTCGACAGTTTGTCGATGAACGCCACCAACTTGCCGAAAGTGAAGTGGATGCTGCGCCAGATCAACCTCAGCAAGGCCCAGGAACTGCTGGCGGAAGTGATGACCATCGACAACCCGCAGGTGATTCATAGTTCCTTGCAACTGGCGCTGAAGAACCTTGGGTTGGCGCGGATGATCAATCCGGCTTCCAACAAAACGCTCTAGACCTGCGGCGCCCCTTTCGCGAGCAGGCTCGCTCCCACAGTGGATCTCGGTTGTTCACAATATAGGTGTTCACTGGAGGTCTACTGTGGGAGCGAGCCTGCTCGCGAAGGGGCCAGTCCTGGTGCCACCGAACTAGGTCCTGATCTCCACCTCCCCCAAATGCCCCCCATGGGGCCCGAAACTGCGCTCGACCATCTGTCGCGTCCCATCGGCATGGACAATCAGCGCCGTACTCGCTCGCGTCCCATAAGCCGGACTGGCAATGAACACACTCGATAGCAACATCTCGGTCGCGACTCCCACCCCCGTATCAGGCAGTTCCGCCACGGGCGCGGGTTGAGGGTCATTCAGCAGCGCCAACAAGGCCTGGGGTTGCGGATCGTCCAGCACCTCCTCCAGCGCCAACCGGGCCTTGAGCAACTTGGGCCATGGCGTGTTCAGCCCAGCGTTCGACACGCCATAGACCCCCTCGGCCAATTGCTGCGGCCGGGTATCGCGGGCGTTGTAATGCCACAGTTCGGCACCGTCGCCGAGCAACAGGTTGAAGCCACCGTACTCGCCAGCGCGAGGCACGACTTCGCTCAGGTAGTCGGCAATCGACAGATTCCCGGTGAGGAACCGCGCCACCAACTCACCGCGGGACTTGAAGGCCGGCAACTGGCCCGGATCGCGAATGTTGGTCAGCGCGGCAAAGCGCCCCTCGGCGCCGATGCCCAGCCAAGTGCCGCCGGCTTCGAGATCGCGCCCGGCACGCACATCGGGCGCGTCAGGCCATTGGGCCAGGGGCAAGGTCGGCCGGGCGTAGAACTCGTCGCGGTTGGCCGCCACGATCAGCGGCAGGGCGTGGCCGGGGCGCCAGGCAAATACGATCAGGCACATCAGGTTGTCCTGTTTAAAAATGAAGCTGAACGACACTGTTTTTGTGGCGAGGGAGCTTGCTCCCGCTGGGCTACGAAGTAGCCCAAATCCAAGGGCCAGGCTTGTCAGACCGATCACCCTGGCTTTTTCGGGAGTGCTTCGCACTCCAGCGGGAGCAAGCTCCCTCGCCACAACAGCGGTTCGCCATCCGGTGTCGTGATGCAGACACCCGAGTGTTTCCAGCCACTCTACTCACACATCGCCCCGGCATCCATCGCCTTCAGTAGAGCCCAAGCCCCTCGATCCGTTACCATGCCGCTCTTATTTCGGGGATGGGCGGGGACACACTGGTGGAATTTGTGCTCTATCTGCTACTCGGCGCCTGTGCCGGCGTGCTGGCCGGGTTGTTCGGCGTGGGGGGCGGGATCATCATCGTCCCGGTGCTGGTGTTCAGTTTCACCCTACAGGGCTTCGATCCGCAGGTGTTGACGCACCTGGCCGTCGGTACGTCCCTGGCGTCGATCATCTTCACTTCGGTCAATGCCGTGCGCGAGCATCAGCGCAAAGGCGCTGTGCGCTGGCCGATATTCGCCTGGATGACCGTTGGCATCCTGATCGGTGCCGGTTTCGGCGCGATCACTGCCGAAGCGATTTCCGGCCCGCACCTGCAAAAAATCATTGGTGTGTTCGCCTTGATCGTTGCCGTGCAACTGGCCCTGGACTTCAAGCCCAACGCCAGCCGCACCGTACCGGGCAAGGCCGGGCTGACCGTGGCCGGCACGGTGATCGGCTGGGCCTCGGCGATTTTCGGCATCGGTGGCGGTTCGCTGACCGTGCCGTTCCTGACCTGGCGCAGCGTGCCAATGCAACAAGCGGTGGCGACATCATCGGCCTGCGGCTTGCCGATCGCCCTGGTCAGTGCGTTAAGTTTCATGATTCTGGGCTGGCACGATCCGTTGCTGCCGGCCCATAGTCTCGGTTTTGTGTATTTGCCGGCGCTGCTGGGCATCGCCTTGACCAGCATGGTTTTCGCCCGTTTCGGCGCACGGCTGGCCCATCGGCTGTCACCACGCTTGCTCAAGCGGTTGTTCGCCGCCTTGCTATTCTGCGTGGGCTTGAGTTTTCTGTTCTGACGCAATCCTGGCTTAATCCCGCGGTGGCAGCGTCGCCCGGGTATTTTTGACGTTTACGAGGAATATCAATGCTGCCTTACCCGCAGATCGATCCGGTAGCCCTGGCTATCGGCCCGCTGAAAATCCACTGGTACGGCCTGATGTACCTGATCGGCATCGGCGGCGCCTGGTGGCTGGCGTCGCGACGGCTCAACCGCTTCGACCCGACCTGGAACAAGGAAAAGCTCTCCGACCTGGTGTTCTGGTTGTCCATGGGCGTAATCGTCGGTGGACGCCTGGGCTACGTGCTGTTTTATGACCTGAGCGCCTACCTGGCCAACCCGACGCTGATCTTCGAAGTCTGGAAGGGTGGCATGTCGTTCCACGGCGGGTTCATCGGCGTGATGCTGGCGGCGTTGTGGTTCGGCAAGCGCAACAACAAATCGTTTTTCGAGCTGATGGACTTCGTCGCGCCAATGGTGCCGATCGGCTTGGGCGCCGGGCGCATTGGCAACTTCATCAATGCCGAGTTGTGGGGCAAGCCGACCGACGTGCCCTGGGCGATGATCTTCCCGCCGTTCAGCGACCCGGCGCAGTTGCCGCGCCACCCGTCGCAGTTGTACCAGTTCGCCCTCGAGGGTGTGGCACTGTTCCTGATCCTCTGGCTGTTCTCGCGCAAGCCGCGACCCACCATGGCGGTGTCGGGCATGTTCGCGCTGTTCTATGGCATCTTCCGTTTCATCGTCGAGTTCGTCCGCGTCCCGGATGCCCAGCTCGGCTATCTGGCGTGGAACTGGCTGACCATGGGCCAGGTGCTGTGCCTGCCGATGATCATCGGTGGCCTGGCGCTGATCTGGCTGGCTTATCATCGCGCGCCGGCTGCGGCGGCCAAGGTTTAAAATTCGAACCCCGGGGCGTCGGCCCCGGGTTCAAGGACACAGGTAACCCATGAAGCAATATCTCGATCTGGTGGCCCACGTCATCAAGAACGGCACCAAACAAGCCAACCGCACCGGTGTGAACACCATCAGCTTCCCTGGCGCCATGCTGCGCTATGACTTGAAGGAAGGCTTTCCCGCCATTACCACCCGCAAGATGGCCTTCAAGTCGGCCATCGGCGAGATGTGCGGTTTCCTGCGTGGCGTGAACAATGCCGCCGAGTTCCGTGCCCTGGGCTGCAAGGTCTGGGATCAGAACGCCAACGAAAACGCCCAATGGCTGGCCAACCCGTTCCGCCAGGGCGAAGACGACCTGGGCGAGATCTACGGCGTGCAGTGGCGCAAGTGGCCCGCTTACAAGCAGATCCCCCTGAGCAACCCGGCGGCCATCGAGCAGACGCTGGCCCAGGGTTACCGGCGGATCGCCGAGGGCGAAGAAAACGGCCAGGCCTATGTGGTGCTGTACAAGGCCATCGATCAGGTTCGCCAGTGCGTCGACACCATCATCAAGGACCCGGGCAGCCGGCGTATCCTGTTCCACGGCTGGAACTGCGCCCAGCTCGATGAAATGGCCCTGCCGCCGTGCCATCTGCTCTACCAGTTCCACCCGAATGTCGAGACCAAGGAAATTTCCCTGACCCTCTACATCCGCTCCAACGACCTGGGCCTGGGCACGCCGTTCAACCTCACCGAAGGCGCGGCGCTGCTGAGCCTGATCGGCCGCCTGACCGGCTACACGCCGCGCTGGTTCACCTATTTCATCGGCGATGCCCACGTCTACGAAAACCACTTGGACATGCTCAACGAACAGCTCACCCGCGAGCCGTTCCCGATGCCCAAGCTGGTGATTTCCGAGCGCGTGCCGGAGTTTGCCAAGACCGGCGTGTATCAGCCTGAGTGGCTGGAGCTGGTCGAGCCGAGCGACTTCTCCCTCGAAGGCTACCAGCACCATGCACCGATGACCGCGCCGATGGCGGTCTAAAGCATCCCACCCTCAGCCCTGTGAGGGGGCTGTGGGAGCAAGGCTTGCTCGCGATGCGAACGCCTCGACTTGTCAGGAGATCGCGTTATCGTTCGTCGCGAGCAAGCTTTGCTCCCACAGGCTGAACTGCTCTCACAGGCTGAACTGCTCTCACAGGCTGAACTGCTCCCACAGGCTGAACTGCTCCCACAGGTTGGATTGCCCCCACAAGTCAACCGCTCCCACAGGTCAGCGTTTGTTCAAGCCTCGTGCCAGGCGGTCACCGCCCAATTGGATCACCGCTACCAGCGCCACCAGCAACACGATCACTGTGAGCATGATCTGGCTGTCGAAACGCTGGTAGCCATAACGGTAGGCAATGTCGCCCAGGCCGCCGGCACCGATCGCTCCGGCCATGGCCGAGGAGTTGATTATGGTCACCAACGTGATGGTAAAACCGCCGACGATGCCCGGCAGGGCTTCGGGCAGCAGCACATGCCAGACGATGTGCCAGCGTCGGCACCCCATGGCCTGGGCCGCTTCGATCAGGCCATGGTCGATCTCTCGCAAGCTGACTTCGGCGATGCGGGCGAAGAACGGCGTGGCGGCGATGGTCAGCGGTACGACCGCGGCCCACACCCCGTAAGTCGTGCCAACGATCAGCCGGGTGAACGGGATCAGTGCCACCATCAGAATCAGGAACGGTATCGAGCGGAACAAGTTCACGAACGCGCCCAGGGCCTTGTTCAAGACCGGCGCTTCATAAATCCCACCCTTGCCGCTGGTGACCAGGATCACCGCCAGCGGTATGCCCGCCAGCAATGCGATCAACGACGACACGCCGACCATCAGGAACGTGTCGATGAAACCCTGCAACAACCGATCAAACCACATACCCCAGTACCTCCACCCGTTGCGCCCAATTGCCCGCTCGTTGGCGCAGTTCCTCGGCTCCCCACGACGAACCGCTCACGGCCAGCAGCAATTGCCCCAGCCCGTGGCCCTGTATCCGTTCGATGCCGCCGTGCAGCAAGCGCACCCGCCCACCGAGGGCACCGAACAAGGCGGCAAGGTCTACTTCATCATGACCAGCGCCGGTGAATTGCAGGCGCAGCACCGTCGCCGCCTCCGCCGACGGCGGCTGCCCCTGCAGGCGGCTTTGCAGTTCTTCCGGGATGGCATGTTGCAACGGCGCCAACAGCGTCCGGCTGACGTCATGTTGCGGGTTGCCGAAAACTTCCCAGACCGGTCCCTGCTCGACGATCCGTCCTTGTTCGAGCACCACCACCCGGTCGCAGACCTCGCGAATCACTGCCATCTCGTGGGTGATCAAGACGATGGTCAGGCCCAACCGCTGGTTGATCTCGCGCAGCAGGCCGAGGATCGATTGGGTGGTCTCCGGGTCCAGGGCCGAGGTGGCCTCGTCGCACAACAGGATCTGCGGGTCATGCACCAGCGCCCGGGCAATCCCCACCCGTTGCTTCTGCCCACCGGAAAGCTGTGCCGGATAGGCCTGGTGCTTGCCTTGCAGGCCCACCAGTTCCAGCAGCTCACGGACTTTGCGCTGGCGCTGCGCCTTGGGCACGCCGGCGACTTTCAGCGGCAGTTCAACGTTCTGCCAGACGGTCTTGGCCGACATCAGGTTGAAGTGCTGGAAGATCATGCCGATGCGTCGACGCAGTTCCACCAAGCGGTCCTCATCGAATTCGCCGATGTCCACTCGGTCGATCAACACCCGGCCGCTGGTGGGTTGTTCGAGCCGGTTGATGGTGCGGATCAGCGACGACTTGCCGGCGCCGCTGCGGCCGATGATGCCGAAGACCTCGCCGTGCTGGATCGCCAGGTCGATGCCTTGCAACGCGGCCACCGGGCCCTGGGCGCCGTTGTAGGTCTTGCCCAGGCCGATGAAACGTACGTGGGCGCGGTTCAGCTCCGGGTGCAGTTCGGTCTGGCCAGCGCTTTGTGGCGCTGGGGCTTCGTGGCGGAGTCGAGCGTTGACGGCGCTCATGTCAGCCTTCCCAGCCGGCTTGATAGAGCTTGCCATGGGCCTTGTCCAGGGCGGCGCGCACGGCGGGCGAGTGTTGGTAGATGTCGACGAACTTGATCAGCCGCGGGTCGTCCTTGCTCTTGGGCTGGATCACGAACTGAATCACGTATTCCTTGTGATCGAGGCCGTCGAACAGCAAGGCGGAACTGGCGTCGAAAGTCTTGGCCAGGCGGATGTAGGCGGGGTAGCCCTGCACCAGGTCGGCGTCTTCATAAGCGCGCACCAGTTGCACGGCTTCGACTTGCAGGATCTTGAGTTGCTTCGGGTTGGCGACGATGTCGTCTTCGGTGGCCTTGTAGCCGACGCCCGGCTTGAGGCTGATCAACCCGGCCTTGGCCAGCAATTGCAGGCCGCGACCGCTGTTGATCGGGTCGTTGGCGATGGCGACGCTGGCGCCTTTGGGCAGTTCGTCGAAGCTTTTGTATTTTTTCGAATAGAGGCCGACGTTGTTGATGATCCCCGGGGCGAAGGGCTCCAGGTCGAACCCGGCGGCAGCTTTGGCATTTTCCAGGAACGGAATGTGCTGGAAGTAATTCACGTCGATATCACCGGCGGCGAGGCTGACGTTGGGCGCGATCCAGTCGCTGAACTCCACCAGCTCGACTTTCAGGCCTTGCTTGCCGGCTTCTTCGACCGCTGCTTCCAGGGGAATGGCGAAGGCGGCGGTGGTACCGATTTTCAGCGGTGCGTCGGCGGCAAACAGCGCCGAGCTGAACAGGCCGAGGGCCAGGGCCAGGGTTTTGACTGGCAGGGTGAGGAAGTGTTTGGTCATGTCGGTTATTCCAGTCATTTAGGGGGAGGTGCATATTTTTTGGCGAACAGAGCTATGTGGGAGCAAGGCTTGCCCGCGATGAAATTGATGCGGTCTCCAGAAAACGAGGTGTCTGCATCGCGAGCAAGCTTTGCTCCCACAGTGCCTTGTTCCCACAGGGTCAGTGTCGGTAGCCCCAGGGTCAGTGCCGGTAAGTCGAACCGGTGTGTTGCTTGGGTAGATGGGCCTCTGCGTGAAACAGTTTTTCGCGCAGGGTGCCGTTGTCGTATTCAGTCTTGTACGAGCCGCGTCGCTGCAACTCGGGGATCACCAGGTCGATGAAGTCCACGTAGCTTTGCGGCGTGACGATGCGGGTCAGGTTGAAGCCATCGAGGCCGGTTTCGGCGATCCAGGACTCCAGCTCGTCGGCCACTTGCTCGGGTGAACCCACCACTGTGATGTAGCGACCGCCCAGGGCGTGTTGCTCGAGCAATTTGCGCCGGGTCCAGTCGTTGTTCTGCAAGGTCTTGGTGGCGGACTGGATGGCGTTGCTCTTGACGTACTGGATCGGTTCGTCCAGTTCGTACTGGGAAAAATCGATGCCCGTCGACGCGGAAAAATGCGCCACGCCGGCCTCGGCGCTGGCGTAGCTCAGGTACTCGGCATGCTTGGCCCAGGCGGCCGCTTCGGTCTCGCCGACGATCACGTTCAGGCCCATGAGCACCTTGGTGTCCCCGGGGTTGCGCCCGGCCTCGATGGCGCTGGCGCGGACCTTGTCCACCTGCACCTTGGTCGCCGGTTTGTTCTGGCCGCTGATGAACACGCACTCGGCATGCCGCCCGGCGAACGACAAACCGCGCTCGGAGCTGCCAGCCTGGAACAGCACCGGCGTGCGTTGGGGCGAGGGCTCGCAAAGGTGATAACCCTCGACCTGGTAGAACTCGCCTTGGTGGCGGACCTTGTGGACTTTCTCCGGCCGGGCATAAATGCGCTGCTCGCGGTCGTTGATGACCGCGTCGTTTTCCCAGCTGCCCTCCCACAATTTGTAGAGCACTTGCAGGTATTCGTCAGCCTGGTCGTAGCGACGGTCATGCTCGACTTGCGCCGTCAGGCCCATGGCTTTGGCGGCGCTGTCCAGGTAGCCGGTGACGATGTTCCAGCCGACCCGGCCGCGACTCAGGTGATCGAGGGTGCTCATCCGCCGGGCAAACAGGTAGGGCGGTTCGTAGGTCAGGTTGGCGGTGAGGCCGAAACCCAGGTTCTTCGTGACGGCGGCCATCGCCGAGACCAGCAGCAGCGGGTCATTGACCGGCAGTTGGATCGACTCTTTGAGCGTGACGTCCACCGACTGTCGATACACGTCGTAGACCCCGACGATGTCAGCGATGAACAGCCCGTCGAACAATCCGCGCTCGAGCAATTGCGCCAGGGCGGTCCAATATTCGAGGGTGTTGAACTGGGTCGACGTGTCCTCGGGATGAGTCCACAGGCCATGATTGATGTGCCCGATACAGTTCATGTTGAACGCATTGAGGAGGATTTTTTTCTTCCCGGCCGCCATCAGATCGTCCCCCGCAGCGGCGGTTTTTCATCGTTGAGGTAGAAGTTGCCTACGGCGTGGTATTTCCAGCGCACCGGGTCATGCAGGGTGTGCACCCGGGCGTTGCGCCAGTGGCGGTCGAGGCCATGCTCGGCCAGGGTCGCCTGGCTGCCGGCCAATTCGAACAGCGTGCTGCCGGCGGCGAGGGAAATCTCGGTGCTGATGGCGCGGGCTTCGGCCACGGCAATCGAGGCGGCGGCGACCGTGTCGGCCCGGGTGTCGGCCTGGGCCCGGTCGAGGAATTCACCGGCGCGTTCCAACAGGGCTTCGGCGGCGTGCAGGCGGATGCTCAGTTGGCCGAAACTCTTGAGGGTGTGGGGATCTTCGGTGGCGACATCGCTGGTGGCGTCAATCCAGGGGCGGGTTTTATTGCGGACAAAATGCAGGGCGTCTTCGTAGGCGGCGCGGGCGATGCCGGTGTCGATGGCGGCGTGAAGTATCTGCGCCAGCGGCCCCACGGGTGTGGGGCGTTCGAAGGCGCTCTGGAAGGGCACGATGTCGTCGGCGGCGACATACACGTCTTCGAACACCACCGAACCACTGCCGGTGGTGCGCTGGCCGAAACCGCTCCAGTCGTCGATCACCGTCAGGCCTTGGCTGTTGCGAGGGACGAACGCCAACTGTTGCACGCCGTTTTCATCCACCACCGAGGTGGGGATGCGCTGGGCGTAGATCGCCCCCGTGGCGTAGAACTTGCGGCCGTTGATGCGATAGCCCTCGCCGTCGCGGCGCAGTTGGGTGATGCGGTCGTGGGCGGTCTTGGTGCCAAGTTCGGCCAGGGCGTTACCAAAGCGCTGGCCGGCGAGCACTTCGGCATACAGGCGTTGTCTTTGCGCTTGAGTGCCGTTTACCCGCAGCACTTCCAGGGCGTAGAAATGATTTTGCGGGATCTGTCCCAGCGAGCCGTCGGCCTGGGAAATCAAGGCGATCACTTTGGCCAGGGTGACATTGGAAACACCGGCGCCGCCATAGGCCTTGGGCACGCTGATGCCCCACAGGCCAGAACGGGAGAAGGCCTCCAGTTCCGGATACGGCAAGCGGCGCTCGCGGTCGCGCAAGGCGCTGTCGCGTTTGAAGTCATCGGCCAGGTCACTGGCCACGATCAGGGCTTGTTCATCGCTGGTGATCACCGCGACGTGTTGAGAAAGCGTCATGTGCTGCTCCAGAGGTCGGGTTGTCAGATCCAGGAGTGTCGGGCCGGCAAGGTGCCGTTCAGGTGGTAGGCGCCTATCGCGTGATATTTCCAGCGCACCGGATCGTGCAGGGTGTGGACCCGGGCGTTGCGCCAGTGGCGATCAAGGTTGAATTCGGCGAGGGTGGCGCGGCTGCCGGCCAGTTCGAAGAGTTTTTCGCTGGTCTGCAGGGCGATCTCGGTGGTGAGCGCCTTGGCTTCGGCCACGGCAATCGAAGCGCGGGCGGACGATTGCGCCGTGATGGGGGCGGCACTGACCTGGTCCAACACCTGTCCGGCCTTGCGCAGCAAAGCTTCGGCGGCGTGCAATTCGATTTTCAGTTTGCCGATGTCAGCGATTACGTAGAGGTCGTCACTGGCTCGGTCGACCTTGGCGTCGATCCAGGGGCGGGCGCGTTCGCGTACGAAGGCAATCGTGTCGTCGATGGCGCCACGGGCGATGCCCGCATCGATGGCGGCCTGGATCAGTTGGGAAATCGCCCCTTGCACCCCGGGCGTTTCGTTGATGCGCCAGTTGTCCAGAACCAATTCGGCATCCACCCGTACATTGTTCAGCAGTACGGTGCCGCTGGCCGTGGTGCGCTGGCCGAAGCCCGACCAATCGTCGACAATCCGCAGGCCCGGGCTGCCGCGCCGCACGAACGCCAGCACTTGCCGCCCTTCGTCATTCAATGCCTTGACCGCGACCCAGTGGGCAAACAGTGCTCCGGTGGAATAGAACTTCTGGCCGTTAATGATGAAGCCGTCACCGTCGGCGGTGATCCGGGCCTTGAGTTCAAGGGTATGGCGGGTGCCGCGTTCCGGCCCGGCGTTGCCGATGCGCCAGCCTTCGAGCACGCTCTGCAAGAGGATTTTTTTCTGCCGTTCGGTGCCGGTGCCGAGAATCAGTTGGAGCACGCCGAACTGGTTTTGCGGAATCTGCCCGAGGGCCGGGTCAGCGGCGGAAATAATTGCGAACACGTCGGCCAGGGTGGCGAACGAAACCTGCGGGCCGCCGTATGCCCGGGGGATGGCGATGCTGCCCAGTCCGCTGCGGGTGAACTGCTCGATTTCCGCCCAGGGCAGCTTGCGTTGCTGGTCACGACGCGCGGCTTGTTGACGGGCGACCTGTGCCAGTTCGTGGGCGGCTTTGATCGCCTCGGCATCGTTGCGCAACACCTGTGCGGGCAACAGCAGCGGAGCGATATCCAGGTCGCTCTGGACCTTTGCTTGCGCCAGATCCGACATTACAGCCACTCCGTGGCTGCGGGCAGCGCCTTGGCATACTGCGCTGGGGTGATTGTGTTCCGTTCCATATCCACCTCACATCTCAAGAAACGCCGCGATGAATGCGGCGAGCAAAAATCAAGAATGTCCGGTGGTCCGGTATATATACCCTAATCGCGTATAAATTATTTTTGAACTAACTTTTAGGAATATGAATAGGTTGGTTTTAATTGAAGGCTATACGCTCAGCGAGGGCCAGGCAGCTTTTGTGGCGAGGGAGCTTGCTCCCGCTATGTGGGAGCAAGGCTTGCCCGCGATGGACGCGATGCGGTCTTGCAGAATCGAGGCGCCTGTTTCGCGAGCAAGCTTTGCTCCCACAGCCCAAGCG
>NZ_JAGDEZ010000028.1:0-74791 GCF_017498305.1 Pseudomonas sp. OA65 | reverse complement strand
CGCTGGCCGAACGCAGGCATTGCGCAGTGGGCATCCCGGCATGGATGCCGGGATAGCCGCGCTGGGCCATGGATGGCCCTTCGCGGCGGGCCCACGGAGCAATGCCGGAGTGAGGGCATGCCGAGCCTAAGCGAGGCACCGAGTGGTGGGGCAGAAGCGTTTTGCTTACTTTTGACTGGGCCGGCTTCCGGGCTTCTCAAAAGTGAGCCGCCGTCAGGGCGGAACCCTAAGCAGCCGTTACCGCAGCAACGGATATACACACCGGAATAGCTTTATCGCCTCCCAGGCATTCCCCAAGCTCAACGATTATTCAGATAAGCCTTCCCATAATGCCGCTCCATCCGCGCCTGAATCAGCTCCAACGCAATGGACATCAACCAATAAATAATCGCCGCCGTCGTCAGCATCTCGATATACCGATAGCTGGAACGTCCATAAGACTGCGCCAAAAACATCACCTCCCAAACCCCCATCACCGAGATCAGCGAAGAGTCCTTGAGCATGGAGATGAACTGGTTGGTGGTCGGCGGGATGATGGTGCGCATGGCCTGGGGCAGGGTGACGCGCCAGAAGATCACGGTTTCGCTCAGGCCCAGGGCGAGGGAAGCTTCGCGTTGGCCGTTGGGGACGCCGAGGATGCCGGCGCGGAAAATTTCGCTCAGGTAGGCGCCGTAGTTGAGCGACAGCGCGATGATCCCCGCGGCGATGGCGCCGGGGACCACGCCCAGTTGCGGCAGGCCCAGGTAGATCAGCAGGATCTGGATCAGCAA
Source organism: Pseudomonas sp. OA65 (assembly GCF_017498305.1). Classification (NCBI taxonomy): domain Bacteria; kingdom Pseudomonadati; phylum Pseudomonadota; class Gammaproteobacteria; order Pseudomonadales; family Pseudomonadaceae; genus Pseudomonas; species Pseudomonas sp. OA65. The sequence continues at coordinate 74,021 of NZ_JAGDEZ010000028.1, read as the reverse complement.
CGGCGTGCCGCGAAAGAATGACGCGTAGAAACTGGCGATACCGAACGCCACTGCACTGCTGGACAGCCGCGCCAGGGCGGTGATGAAGCCCAGCAATGACGAAGCGACGATCGAGCACAGGCACAGAAACAGCGTCAGCACCGCGCCTTGCAAAAAGCCATTGGGCGCCAGGTGCACGCCCAGCAGGTTTGGCAGTTTGTCGAGGATGATCGAGAACTTCAGGTCGAAGCTCAGGAAGAAACTCGCGAACAGCACCAGCATGACCGCCCAGGTCAGATACAACCGTGTGCGGAAACCAAAGATTTTTTGCAGGCGTGATTCAGCCACCGTAGGCGGTGGCTGAGGGGGTGGAAAAGAAGTCATTGGGTGATGTCGGCGCCGATCCATTTCTGCGAGAGTTTGCTCAAGGTGCCGTCCTGTTTCAACTGGGCAAAGACTTCACGCACCTTGCTGTCCCATTGGGCGTCGCCTTTTTCAATGGCCACCGAGTTCGGTTCGGAGTAGAGCGACGCGCCGGCCAGCTTGAAGCGCTTGTCTTCGGTCAGGCGCGGCTGCGCGGTCACCAGGTTGGTCAGCACCGCGTCCAGGCGCACCCCGGCGCCCAGGCCCAGGTCCTGGAACGCCACGTTGTCGGTGTCGTACGGAGCGATCTGCACGTCCTCGAACGGGTAGCTCAGTTGGGTGTCCTCGGCGCCTTCGATCACCAGGTTCTTGTTCAGGTAGCTCTCGTAGCTGGAGGCGCTGGTCAGGCCGACTTTCTTGCCGCTCAAGTCCTTGGCGCCGTGGATACGGTCGTCCTTGGCATTGACCACGATCACCGCGGGCGACGCGTAGTACTGCACCGGGAAATCGAACACTTCGGCGCGAGCCTTGCTCGGCGTCATGGAGCAGATGCAGATGTCATAGCGACCGCTCCAGTGGCCGGCCGCGATCACGTCCCAGGAGGGGGTCTCCAGGCGCAGCTTTACGCCCAGCTTCTGCGCCACGGCCTTGGCGACGTCCACGTCAAAACCGTCGAGCTGGTTCTGATCGTTGAGGAACGAGAAGGGCGGATAGCTTTCCATCAGCACGCCGACCAGCTCTTTTTTCTGTTCGATACGGTCCAGCGTGGCACCGGCGAACGCTTGCGAAGAGGCGGCCAGCAGCGTCAGGCCCAGGGCCAGCAATGGTTGTAGTTTCATGTGTAGGCCCTGTTAGAAAAATAAGTTGTAGTTCTCTGAATGGTGCGTATTAAATAGTTATAAGAACAACTCCGGTAGTGAGTATTTTTCATAAGCTTATGAGTGAATCGCATATGGGCGCAGTAACGACGGTAATTCTCGATGGCGGCATGGGCCGTGAACTGCAACGCCGCGGCGCGCCGTTCCGACAGCCCGAGTGGTCGGCCCTGGCCTTGAGCGAAGCGCCCCAGGCGGTGGAAGCCGTGCATGCGGCCTACATTGCCAGCGGCGCCAACGTCATCACGAGCAATAGCTACGCCGTGGTGCCGTTCCACATTGGCGAAGCGCGGTTCGCCGCCGAGGGCCAGGCGTTGGCCGCGCTGGCGGGTGAGTTGGCGCAACGAGCGGTACAGGCTTCAGGCAAAGCGGTGCGGGTGGCCGGGTCGCTGCCGCCGCTGTTCGGTTCCTATCGGCCGGATCTGTTCGACGCGTCCCGTGCTGGTGAATTGTTGGCGCCACTGGTGAACGGCTTGGCGCCCCATGTCGATTTGTGGCTGGCCGAGACCCAGAGCTCCACGGTCGAAGCGCGGGCGATTCACGCCGGGTTGCCGAAGGATGGCAAGCCGTTCTGGCTGTCGTTCACCTTGAAAGACGAAGACATCGATGAAGTGCCGCGCCTGCGCTCCGGCGAACCGGTGGCGGATGCCGCGGCGGTGGCGGCCGAGCTGGGAGTCGAGGTGCTGCTGTTCAACTGCAGCCAACCGGAAGTGATCGGTGCGGCCATCGATGCGGCGCGGGACACCTTCGAACGCTTGGGGGTGAAGATCCAGATTGGCGCCTACGCCAATGCCTTCCCGCCTCAACCGAAGGAGGCGACGGCCAATGATGGGCTGGACCCGCTGCGCGAAGACCTTGACCCGCCAGGCTATCTTCAGTGGGCGGCGAATTGGCAAACGCGCGGGGCCAGCCATCTGGGCGGCTGTTGCGGCATCGGCCCGGAACATATCGCGGTGCTGGCGCAAAACCTGGGCTGAGCCCGCTCGCGTCCTGCCTCTGCAAACAGGGGGCAGGGCGCGTTGAGCTGGCCTGTTGCATAGGCTTACGATCTTTAACCAGATCTCCGCCGTCCTATATATATATGTATGTTATTCCCGAATATCCGCCGCGCTAGGTTGTGTGCCCTTCATACACAACCTGGATATTCAAATGGCTGTTGTTTCAGAAAATACATTGGGTCCTTCGACGGTCGAGCTGGAGAAAGGCGGGGAGCTCAGCACGCCGGAACAATATCAACTCAAGCAATTGGCGCTGCTCGACAGCAACCAAGTGGCGCTGTCTCGTTTGTTTGCCCGCGTTCCGACATTTGATGTCGTCGTCGAAAACTTCCTGATTGATACCATCAAATCGAAAATTGCCGCCAGCAGGTTTCGTGCGCCGTTGTTCGAAACCATCGAACCGGACAGTTGCTACGTCAATCATTACACCGCTGACGGGAACGGAGCGCGCACGCTGACCTCCTCCCAGCGCTTTTCCGATGTTTTATGGAACTGCTTGCTGACCGATACACCGCCGTCCTACACCCAAGGCGGGGTGGGGTTCTTCACGCGTAGCGACTCGGTGGAGGAAGCCCACAGCCTCTTCGCAAAGCCGGTAGACGAGCAGATCCTGCGGATCATGGAATCAACGTTCTATATCGCCAACCCCACAACCAATCCCCGCTTGCAGCAGCATTTTCTTGATGAACTCAAGCGGTTTCGCAATGACAAGAACGTCAGCGACCCGTTAGGAACTTCAACGTCCTCGACGGTTGAAGCGACTTTCGCTCACCTGCTTTCCCAACGGTTCCAGCACTTCTTCGACCTGTACAAAGCCGATCGCGATTCGGTTCCACTGCCGACTCAAGAGGCCCGTATCCAGCAGGGTGAGGAGTATCGACTGCTCGACATCATCACCACTCATCCTTCCATGGCGGACAGAAACCGTTTGCTACGCAAACCCGTTCCTCAGGTCTATGCCGTCATGCTCGACAGGGAAAATGCAGCGCCGCGAAAGTGGCCGGCGGCGATGGTGATCAAGTCTGCGCAGAGCAGAGTGTTGTTCCTGTATTCCTTGGAGGGCGGGATACAGCGGTTCCATCGCTTCGAAGACTTGGTGGCGTCCGTGCATCCCCTGCACGAGGGACAGCAATGCAACATCCGGGACATGGCTTCAGAAGTGTCCGGCAATGTATTCGAGGTCGCGGCGGCAGACTTGTTGGGCGTCCAACGCACGGCGCTAGAGCAGGAACTGAACGCACCCGAAAACGAAAAAGCCGCTTTAAAGGATTTTGCCAAAACTGTGGAAGATGCGTTGGGTTTACCGGTGTTGTCATTGGCGGGGCCCTTGGCGGTGCGCCAGCGAACGGTCAATGAGAACAACCGTGCTGACTTTTATAAAAATGCGTCACGCTCGCAGCAGGCTCACTATCGCAGGCTGGAAGAGCAAGTGTTCCAAGCGGTTTATAAATTGGGTAGCGGCGTTGAGACGTTGATTCAATTTACCCGACAGAAAATCAAACAATACCTCCAGCAACGCATCCATCCCGGTATCGATCCCGATCCGGACAAAACCATGGTGACACTGACCTTCGGCAGCAAAGCCAACCCGCGACAGTCCCGTGTGGTCAGTCTGACCCAATTGATGCTCGACAATATCCGACCGCATCAGTACCCCAACGCAATGAGGGAAGTATTGACGGTTTACCTTGCCGATAAACATGGCCAGCGTATCCCTCATCCGGTCAGTGGTTTCCTGATCACATTGACAGGACGCGACCTTGCCGGCATGGCCACGACGATCGACGCCGGCGGCAATTATGAAACGTTGCTCAGGGAGAAGATGAACAAGCCAGACTACAAAAATGCCTGGCGGGCGGCGTATCTTGCCAACCTGAAGTTCAAGGGCTACGAGGCCGAGCTCCAGGGCAACGCAGTATTCAAGGCCACTGTCACCGATAGGTCTTTCGACCCTCCCAGGGTGCAGAAGCTCGTCGCCTGTTGGCTGGACGCGGTGTTGCAATCGCCTGCGACAGTCACTCGCACCCTGGTGGGCGGACAAAAAGTGCACGTTCATGGGCTGTTGCTAGGCGGTAGCGTGGGGGCTGGTGGGCAACACGGTTCGATGGGCAATGCGATCAGCATCGAGGGACCGCTGATTTTTTCGAGCCAGGATGGGCCGGACATCAAGGGTACCGTGGGCGTTTATTTCCCCGATAGCCCTGACGGCGACGATTTCCATGAGTTTGCCGATTTGAGCGATGGCATCGCGCAGCTCTTGGTGCAAAAAGAGTGGCAGGACTATTTCCGCGCACGTATCGCCACGATCAAACCCGAGGAAATCGCCCAGGCTTTAGGGCAGCGCAGCCGACCGTTGATCCGTGGCGCGCTGCTCACGGGCGACCTGTTTGATGTGCTTCATCGCGCGCATGTCAATTTCCACAGCGCTTATGCGGACCACCGTTCCAACAGCAACCTGGAAATTCGCCATCAAAGCTATGCCAGGGCCCTGACGGTGGCAACCGAGATCATGATGGACTTGGCCGGGCTGCTGATTCCTGGGCTCAGATTGTTCTCTTGGTACGTCAGGGCAGGGCTGTTTGTTCACCGTACCGGTGCGTTGCCCCTGGATTTCAAGACCCTTGTTTCCATCTTCAAAGTGACGAAAATCGGCGCGAAGGCCAGTGCCCGGCAAGCGACCGTGCCGGTCAGGGGGCAATCCACCTATCTGGTTTCTCCGGCTCGTCAGAGTCAAGAGGTGCTGACAGGCCTGCCTTTGGAAGAGTCCGTTTATAGCCGTTATGTGGTCACCGATACTTCAGTTATCCGCGGAGTGGCGCAGGACGCCCAAGGCTTCTATCGCGCGACAATCGTCAACGGCAGCAATGGCGGCGTCACTCGTCCTATCTACATCAGGCAGCCTGATGGCACGGTGTTCCGAGTGCATGACCACACGCGGTTGGCAGCTACCGAAGCGATCATCGTCGACCCCGCGACGGGTTCGAACATCCGTTCAAGTGGTGTCATGAGAAATACGGTGGCACGCATGCCGAACGGCGAATGGCGCGCTGTGGGGTTTGGTCGTGGAGGAGGAAAGCGTCCCGGAAGCACATCGCCGAAGCCCGGTCCTTCGCAACCCAAAAAACCAGCCGTGTCGGATTTCGTTCTGTCCGAGCAGATAAGACGCCCGGGCACTTGGAACAACGACATCATGGACTTGGTGCCCCCCCTCGTCACGCGTCTTCCCAATTGGCCGCAGAATCGAAGTCTGTTGATAATCGATGAAATCGCGCCTGACCATCATTGGTCTGTGCGCTTTACGCCTGGGCAAGCCGAAACCATCTATCCGTCGGGCCTTCATCCAAATCGGGCAAGTACCGATATCGTCCTGAGGCGCAGGGACCAGAACCACTATGACCTGTTGCTGGGCAGTAGCGTCCGACCATTCGCGGGTGACGGTGATTGTTTCTTCAACGCTGTTGTCGCTGGGCTGAATGAAGGACAGACGGCGCAAGCGTTCTCGATGCAAGGGCTGCGCAATTCGGTGGCCACGTATATCGAGCAAAACCCGGAGTTGAACCAATTTTTGGCGCCGCAGCCCACTGGACTGCAACAAGCACTCTTTGAAAACGCCAACTGGCTTGAGCACATCCTGGATGATTCGGCTGTGCTCTATCTCACCCGGATCGCCTACGGTGCTCCAAACCCCTATGGTTTATTCCTGCCAACAGTGGATTTCCTGAATCTGCACGCTGAAAGTTCGGTCCGTGATCTGCTGCACAATGCACCGGGGGGCGACCTTCCCCCGGAAATAATGCAACACATCGGGCGCAACCTGACCTCTCGATCGCCGGTGCAATTGACGCCGACGAGCACTCCGTTTTATGAGGATGAGCACGCGATGCGGACGTTCTTCGAGGACGTTCTACTCAAGCCGATCGTGGAGGAACATATCGTTGAACTGCTGAATAATGAGTACCTTTGGCTCTCCCAGGACGTGATGCACGTCATGCTTGAATACGGCGTGACTGCCAGGCAACTGACGGATCATCACCCCAGGAACGACTTGGCTTACGTTCAGTACGACGAAGCATTGCACGGTCATTTGGACGACGACCAATTGGATGAAGTGCTCGATGGTGCGTCTCTGGTGGACCGTGACGATCTGGAGGGCATAAAACAAAGATACCAGCGAGAGTTTGGTACCGTTCTGGAAGACGAAGAGGACCTTTTTGAACAATTCATCGCGTATGACAGGGCAGAAGAAATTATCGATTTGTATTCGGTTGCCCTTGAGCGTTACCCAACCTTGCTCGATCGCGCCAATATTGTCCTGAGATCAATGGTTATCTCGTCAACCTTGGGTAACGAATTTCCGTTGAGCGCGATTTCCAGTTGGATACGTACCCCGGCGTTGTCCGATGAGCATCTTCGACTGATTGCGCTTTATGCCGATTCTCGCGCTGAAGAAATATTGAGAGGCGAAGGCCTTGATATCGGTTGGATGCAAAGATTCGATGTTACAAACCTCCAGCATATGGTCTCTCGTATCGATACCCTCAATTCGTTTATTGAGTTTCTGGACCGTGGGCGCGTCAATGCCAACGAGTTGGCGCTCGTCAATCTATTCAGTATCAAAGGATCACTGCCCTCCAATAGCAGGGTTACGCTGCTGTTGAACAGGCCCAATTTGTGGACTGATCTTCAAAAGCTCTCGCAGGCGCAAGCTCGGCAGGTATGGCATGACTTGGTTGGCCCGCATTACACCGACCTGACTATTCGACTGGCCTTGGCACGGCCAGGTGCGTTGCGTTCCTTATCGCAGTTTGAAACAGCCTTGAGGGTCGCTCTAGGAAACGAGGAGACCCGCGCCAATCAGATAGTCCAAGAAGTCTTCGGCGTGGGTCAAAGTGAGGCTCAACAGTATCTTTATAACTTCGAGTTCCCGAGCCGTCGCTTGGGTCACGGCATTCTCGATTTTGCCTCACATCTGGAAAGTCATATGGAGGTTCCTCAATGGGTGTGGCAATACGCGCGGGACGGGGTCACGCCCGAATCGTTGAGACCGTTCGTGGAGAAACAACCGTAACGACCGATAGCCGTTGTTTTTAAACTGATCGCAAACAGGCTTGTCCCACATCGAAATCGAAACGGCCGTGTAAAAACTACCGTGGGTGATGTGGGGCGAGCCTGCGTGCATGAGGCGCCGGTCAGCGCTGTCCGCCCATCAAGATCGGCATTGCACCAATCCAAGCAGTTGTCCTTCCGGGCCTTGGTTGTCCGCGCTCAACCATCGCTCGAACCCGGCCCTGATCGCCGGCCATTCCGAGTCCAGGATCGAATACCAGGCAGTGTCGCGGTTCTGCCCCTTGACCACCATGTGTTGGCGGAACACGCCCTCAAAGGTGAACCCCAGCCGCTCGGCGGCGTATCTGGAGCGGGCGTTGGCGTTGTTGCATTTCCATTCCAGGCGGCGATAACCCAGGGCGAAAGATTCCTTGGCCAGCAGATAAACCGCCTCGGTGCTTTTCGGCGAGCGCTGCATCGGCGCGCCGAAGGTCACATGACCGATCTCGATGCGGCCTTGGGCCGGTACGATGGACATCAGACTGAGAATGCCCTGCACCTCGCCGCTGGCGCGGTCGATCACACTGAAGAAATACGGGTCGGTGTTGGCCGCATGGTTGTTCAGCCAGGCATCGAACGCGCCGCGATCGTTGAACGGCCCATAGGGCAAGTAATCCCAGAGTTTCGGGTCGGCCCCGGGGCCTTCGAGGGCTTGCCACAGGCCATCGGCATGCCGCGCCGGATCGAGTTTTTCCAGGCGGATGTAATGCCCTTCAAGCAGTTGTGCAGACGGTGCCGGGACACCTTTCCAATCAGTGAGTGAAGACGACATGCGGCGCTCCTTAAAGGGCTTTGCGAAATTGAATGTAGCCTGGGCGCTCGGCGATGCGCTCGTACAGCTGGATCGCCGTGGCGTTGGTTTCGTGGGTCAACCAGTGCACCTTGCAGCAACCATCGGCCTTGGCAGTGGCGTAGACGAATTCGATGAGCTGGCGACCCACCCCGGTGCCACGGCTCTGTTCCGTTACCAGCAGGTCTTGCAGATAGCAGGAATTCTCGATGCTCCAGTTCGAACGGTGATAGATGAAGTGCACCAGGCCCACCGCCGTGTCGCCATTCCAGGCGAGGGCGGCATGAGTCGGTTCGCTGCCATCGAGCAAGCGCTGCCAGGTACTTTGGCTGACCATGTCCGGCAGTTCAGTTTTGTAGAAACGCAGATAGGCTTGCCACAGCGGCAGCCAGGCGGCATGGTCGTCGGCGCTGACGCGGCGGATTTCGAGCAGGCTCATGTTCACTCCTTGGACAATTGTTCAGGTATCAGCCGGGCGAGGGCCAGATCCTGTGGGTCAGGGCTGGCCGCGAGCCCGTGGTGGACCCCGGTGATATCTTCCGGGCTGCGGTTCTGGCTGAGCTTGCGCTTGCCTTCCAGGCGCTGGATGGGCAGGGCGAAGCCGACGATGGCCTTGAGCATGCTGTCGATGTACTCGGCCGGTGCATCGTCGATCTTCCACGGCTGGGCGCGGCCGGTTTCGTGGCGGTCGGTGAGGGCGCCGACCAGGTTGCGCAGGCGATGAGCGTCGCTGAACACCTCAGCGCTGCCGTAGGCGTGTACGGTCACGTAGTTCCAGGTCGGCACGACCTTGCCGTGTTCGGCCTTGCTCGGGTAGAAACTCGGGCTGATGTAGGCCTCGGCGCCGGCGAATATCACCAAGGCTTCGGCGCCGGCCTCCAGGTCGCGCCATTGCGGATTGGCCCGGGCCATGTGCCCGTAAAGGCTTCCGTTCGGTCCTTGTTGCGTATCCAGCAAGAGCGGCAAATGGCTGGCTTGCAAGCCGTGTTCACCCTGGGTAACCAATACGGCCAGGCGGCAATCACTCATTATCCGTTGCAGTTGGGGCAGGTCTTCGACGGCAAAGGCTTTGGGGTTGTACATGATGGCTTTTCCTTGGCGAATGCAAACATCCTAGGCTGGACATTGGTCCGATGTAAGAGCCAGTTCCATCCATTTTTATAGGTCCATTCGGCTGGGGATCACCCCGACACGCTGCTATCTCAACATGCGAACTTACACTTGCGATCGGTTGCAAGTGCAGGTCTATATATATGTATGCCGTCGCTGGATCGACGCCAAGGTACGGTTAAAGATCTTCATTCAAAGATGGATCTTTTATGTCGTCGTTTTTTAGAGATGAATCAAACACGGCGTCGCAAGCCGTTCTTGCGGACTTAACTCCCCTCAAACCGCTGCCCAACGCCAGTCCATTCAAATCCCACGAATTTGCAAATCAATGGTTGCTCGAATTAGGGCTCCAAGGCGACGCGAAAGTGGGCGTGACGTATCAGGAAGTCAAAGCTGCCAATAAGCCCGTGGAGGACAAGCGCGCCTGGGTTCACTTGCGTGTGGCCGTTACCCAGGGCTTTCTGACCGCTTATCAAAGCAAGCCGATTCCCGGTCACGCGAGCTTTACCCGGTGCGAGAGTTGGGTCGCTTATCCTTATAGAAACCGCATGAGCCCGGACTTTTCAACGCTTCGGGTTAATGGCCTTGCCCTGTCGAACAGTGTCCTGACGAAACTGCAAGAGGGTGTCCCGCCAGACTATAAAGGAGAGGAGCCTGCCCATACTGCGGTGGTGCGTCCACCCAGTCCGCTTGATCCCCGTGAAGCGATCCGAGGCACACTATTGAAGCGGTTAGGTACCCATGCCGCCGACCTGGCTCGTTTGTTTGCCGGCTTGCCGACATTCGACACGGTACTCAAGCATCTATTGGTCACCTCGATCAGGGAAAAATTTGACCCCAGCCAATTTCGCGCACCATTGCGACAGACGCTCGACCCGGACAGTTGTTATGTAAACCACTTCACCACGGACACGTTTGGGAAGCGCTCGCTGGTGTCCTCCAAAAGCTTCAGTGATGTGCTGTGGGACTGTTTGCTCGATAACGCGCCACCGGGCAACACGATAGGGGGTGTGGGCTTCTTCACCCGTCCAGACTCGGTAGAAGATAGGGACAGTGTTTTCGTCGCGCCACTCGATGAAACTACCCTGCAAGCCATGGAGTCGGCTTTTCATATTGCCAACCCGACAACCCACTACCGGGTCAGGCTTCAGTTCCTTGATGATTTAACCGCATTTCGTACCAAAGAAAGCCTGGAAGATTCCCGCGATGCATCCATCAGAATCACAGTTGAGCAGGCGCTGGCCTTCAGGCTCTCCCAACGCTTCTTGTACCTTTTCGATTTATACAAAGCTGATCGAAACCCCACTGTTCAATTAAGCCAAGCCGCCCGAATTATTCAGTATGACGAGGATCGGCTGTTGGACCTCATCCTGACCCATCCCGCCAAGGCGAGCCGGGACCGGCTGATGAACAAGGCGCGAATGGCGTATGTCTACAAGGTCATGCTGGATACGGGCGGTGAGGCACAGCAAACATGGCCTGCGGCCTTCGTGATCAAGCAAATCGACCTGGACGTATTGTTCTTGTATTCCTTGGAAGGCGGAATACAGCGATTCGATGACGTACACGAAATGGTAGCGACGGTCAGCCCTTTTTATGAGGGGCAGAAACGGAAAATCAAACACATCGATCTTGAGCTTTTCGAACATGTCTTCGAGAACGCCGCAAAAGAACTGCTGCAGCTTCAGCACACCGCGCTTGAAACCGTCTTGAAGGATCCCGAAAAGGCGCAGTTCGATCTGATTGCCTTTGCCACGGCCACCGAAGCGGCGCTTGAGCTGCCGATGTTGGCGCTCGAAGGTCCATTGATCGCTCGTGGCGAGACCTTGCTTAAAAATGCCCGTCCCGGCGCGTATAGAACCGCCTCGACGTTTAAAAAAATGACGTATAGAGCGTTAGAACATGAAGCCTCGAAAACTGAAGAAGAGGCTGCGCGTGAGCGTGTCCAGTCACTCTTGGTGTTCACCCGCGAAAAAATCAAAGCCTACCTTCGCAGCCGTCTTCACGTTGACATAGATCCTGATCCGGATAAAACGCTGATCACCTTGTTCCAGGGCAACGCGTGCCGCCTGAAAGATTCGCGAGCGGTCAGCCTGACGCAACTCATGCTCGATAACCTGCGCCCTGCGCAATACCCCAATGCGATGAGAGAGATACTGCCTGTCTACCTTGCCGATGAAGACGGGCGGCCTGTTTATCACCCCGTCACCGGTTGCCTCATTGTTCTGAGCGGACCTGAACTCGCCCAAATGGCAACCCACCTTGATATCGGCGGGCGCTATGAGATTTACATTGGCGAGAAACTGCAAGCCAATGACCACCAGAAAGCCTGGTGGAACGCCTATAAAGCCAACATGAACTTGCGTGGATACGAAGCCATTCTCAAGGGCGACGAAGTATTCAAGGCCGAGGTGCTCGACGGGACCACGCCCGCGCGACATGAAAAACAGGTTCCGCTCTGGCTGGATGCTGTTCTTAAGTCGTCATCGGCAAAGGAGCGTAAGTCGGTCCAGGGACGAAAGGTCAATGTCTACGGGCTGTTACTCGGCGGTAGCGTAGGTGCCGCAAACCAGCAGGGCACCTTGGGCAATGCGACCAGCGTCGATGGCGTGTTGATCTTTTCAGATCAGGATGGGCCGGACATCCAAGGCACCGTGGGTGTTCATTTTCCGGACAGCCCGGACGGCAATGATTTCCAAGAGTTCTCCAATCTCGGCGACGGCATTGCAAACCTGCTGCAGGTCGAGACTTGGCGGGCCTACTTTTCCTCGCGCATTGCTACTAACAATCCTGAAGAGATCAAGCAGCTATTAGGTCAGCGAGGCGGTCGACCGTTGATTCGTGGCTCGCTGATAACGGGGGATCTTGGTGAGGCGCTTTATGCCGCTCATATCAAGTTTTTGGGGGCGCACGCCAACCATCGCTCCAATAGCAACCGGGAAATAACCCATCAAACCATCGTCATCGCTGTGATGTCGGCGTTCGAAACGCTTATCGACGTGGTGGGGGCCTTGGCGTTTTTCTACGGCTTTTTGAAAGTATTCATGTTCGTCGCCAAGACTGGGCGCATCCCAATCCACCTGAGCATCGTCAAAGATTTGCTGGCGTCTGGTGTAACGCGCAACCCAGGCGCGGGTATGACGGGCCTGTCACGCAGTGGGTCATTTTTCCAAGGAATGATGGCGCGCCTGAAGCAGCAAAAGCAGCCAGCGGGGCTGGCTCTGGAGCCAGCCATCTATAGCCGCTATGCGGTGGCTGACCGATCGGTGATACGCGGGCTTTCCCCGGATGCTGGCGGCTTCTATCGCGCCGCCGTCCAGGATGTCGCAACCGGTACTGTCACGGCGCGCCCCGTATACGTTCGGCAACCGGATGGGACGGTGCTTCGCGTGCACGATCATACGAAGGTAAACGCAACCGAGGCCATCCTTGTCGACCCCGACACTGGGTTGAGCATTCGCTCCAGCGGCGTGATGCGAAGCACCGTGGCACGGATGCCTAATGGTGAATGGCGCGCCGTAGGATTCGGTTTGGGTGGCGGAGGCCGTAAACGCCCCAGGAGCCCATCCCCCAAGCCAGGACCTTCAAGGCCCACAGTCGCTGTGCCAGGCAGTCCCCCGGAGGCGGATACGCTTTCTCAGTCGATCCAGGATATGGCCGCTTTGGTAGAGCGATCCGGCGAGTGGGCTAACCCGGTGATGGACCTGGTCCCGGAGTTCATGCCCAATCTTGCGAGTTGGCCTTCAAACCGTGGCCTGGTGGTTATCGATGAGCGTCCGGGGCGGGACGTCTCCATGATGCGGTTTGTCTCGGGCGCCAACCCGGCCTACCAGTTGACCAGTGCGCCAGACCTGCAAGCGGATGTCGTCGTCAGGCGCAGGGGCGGTAACCATTACGAACTGCTGCAGGCCAATCATGCCGCCCCCATAGAGATGCCGAGGGATGGTGATTGTTTCTTCAGCGCCGTGGCCCTGGGGTTGAACACACTCGAGGGGGGAAATGCCTTCTCTGTCAGAGGGCTGCGTGTAGCATCTGCCAGGTACATTCGCCAGAACGGTCAGATGTTCAGCTTCATGGAGACTCCGCAGCCACTGTCAGGCGTAGAGCCCATGCTCGAGAACCTGCTCGGCAGGGAGACGTTGCATGTACTCACAAGGGGCTTTTCCGAAGCGCCTGCGCAGAGTGGGTTGTTTCAGCCCCTTCGCCTATACCTGGATGCAGCGGTGCATGCGTCACCCCTTGCGGCTGCAACACAACGGAATCGATTGAAACGGTTTTCCGACCTGTTACCCGCGCGACATCGCTATGGATTGGCATCGTTGCGCGAGCCGTATACGCCTGAGCAACTGACCGCCATACGGGTCTTTGTTGGCCAGGTTCTGGTCGGTGATGAGAACAAGGAAATGCTGAATTCGATATTCAGGGATCCGGCGTTTACGGTTACCCGGGATTTGGTGCATGTCATGCTCGAATACGGTATCTCCATTGGAGATCTGCACAAATTCTATCCAAAAAATCAAAGAGGTTATGTGCTGTATGACACGGCGGTACATGGGCAGTTGAGTGCGCGTGAGCTTCTGGATTCGATGGGCAGGGCAGATTTTGTGTACCCGACGCAGTTAACTGCACTGGCGGACAGGCTGAGAGTCAATACCGGCGTGCATGTCATCGATACCGAGAGGCTGATGCATTTATACCGGTATGAACAATCGGTCATTAGGACCATCGGTTTGCTGCGCGCCTCGCTTCGCAACAGTCCACTTTTGTTGCATCGAGCCGAGATACTTCTGGCCTCGCCAGTGATCTCCAATAACCTGGGTGGGCGACTGCGTATCGCGGTGTTTGCAAGATGGATAGGCCAAACGGCGATCAGCCAGGAGAAAGTTCGCGCCATGGCCAGGTATGCCGATATGCGTCTCAGTGAGTTGTTGTCGACAGGCACTATCGACATTCGATGGATACACCTGTTTGATGAACCCAACATTGGCAGGATTCTGGACAGTTCAAGCGAGATCGTGAACTTCTATCGGTACGTGACGCCGTCGTCGGCAAAGGCAGAAATGCCAGTGGTCCTCAGATTGCTCAGTGCCGCGGGTGAGTCACCTTCCAACTCCAGAGTGGCCATGCTACTCAGCACCCCGAACCTGTTCGACAACCTGAGCAGAAACTTCACACCCGAACAGGCTCGGAAGGTCTGGACGGACCTGATCAGCCAGAATTACAGCGACAGCAATATTCAAGGCACACTCGCGCGAGCGGACGCGCTGAACTCCGAGGTGGATTTCGCCGCATCGTTGGTTATCCAACTGATGGAGGACGTCAAGCGCGCGGAGCAAATCGTGGCCAGCATCGTTGCTGATCCGGCCATTTCCGCGAACGTGATGGCGAATCTGTACAGGTTTGAACTGACGAATAATCGTGCGCAGCACAACTGGCTAAGTTTCGTGGAGCATGTGAGCCGTTCCAAGCAAATACCCGATTGGGCCTGGCAGTATAAAAAGTCAGGAAACTGACTGACCCGTGGCTATCGCGAGCCCATCGCGATAGCCACGCCTCGCCGCACCCATCGATGATTTCCCTTGGCGATTGCGTCTATCCGAGGCAGGCTATTGGTCCGTTGCAAGAGCCGATTCTGGCCCATTCGATAGGCCCATTCGCGAAGGTTTACATGAATCACGCCGTGCCACCACTGTCCTTCAACCCCGCGGGAATCGAGCTCGACCGTCGCCAGGGACTCAGTCGCCAGCTTTATCAGGCTTTGCGTACCCGAGTCCTGGATGGGCGCCTGGCCAGCGGCACGCGCCTGCCGGCCAGTCGTGACTTGGCGGCAGCCTTGTCGATCTCGCGCAACAGTGTCGTCAGGGCGTATGACCAGCTCTACGCCGAGGGTTTCATTGAAGGGCGTGTGGGTGACGGCACCTATGTGGCAAAACTGTCCACAATGGCATTGCCGCTGAAAAATATATCCACAGAACTGTCCACAGGGTTTTCAACAGGCTTATCCCCAGGGTTATCCACAGATTGGCTCGATTTACCTGTGGTTCCGTCCAGTAAAATCATCCACAGCGACGCGTTGAACCGCGTCGAAAAAAACCATTTGGCCCAACCTCCCAGTGGCCCACCGCGGGCGTTTCGAGTCGGCGTGCCGGCTTTCGATCTGTTCCCTTTCGACGTCTGGGCCAAGCTGAACGCGGCTTTCTGGCGTAAGCCGGACCTGCAACGGCTGTGCTACGGCGATCCCCAAGGGGATGCGCGCCTGCGCGAACTGGTCGCCGCTTACCTGCGCAGCTCACGGGGGTTGCATTGCACGGCTGAACAAATTGTGATCACCAGCGGCGCGCAGCAGGGCATCAGCCTTTGTGCACAGCTGTTGGTCGACCCGGGGGACGTTGTGGCGGTGGAAAACCCCGGTTATCGCGCCGCCGGGCACGCGTTTGCGGTCGCCGGGGCCGACATCAAGGGCGTGCCGGTCGATACGGACGGGCTGGATTGCACGGCCCTCGATAAATTGAATCACTGTAGGTTGGCCTACGTCACACCGTCCCATCAGTACCCGACCGGTGTGGTCATGAGCCTGCCACGGCGGCTGGAACTGCTGGCCTGGGCCGAACGCAACGACAGCTGGATCGTCGAGGATGACTACGATGGCGAGTACCGCTACAGCGGCGCACCGCTGGCGCCGTTGGCTGCGCTGGACCGCCAGGGCCGTGTGCTTTATGTCGGTACGTTCGGCAAAGTGGCGTTTCCGGCCTTGCGCCTGGGCTACTTGGTGTTGCCCCCCGGCCTGGTCAATGCTTTCGCCCGGCGGCGCGCGGTGGACGTGCGCCACTCGGAAGTCAGCACCCAAGCCGTGATGGCCGAGTTCATGGCCGCTGGGCATTTTCAGCGGCATATCCGGCGCATGCGCCGGGCCGCACTGGCCCGGCGTGATGCGTTGCTTGCAGGTTGGCCCAGGGATGTCGCGGGGGTTGGCACCCTGCCCACGGTGGTGGCCGGGCTGCATGTCACGGTGCCTGTGGACAGCATTGAGCGTGAAGCCGAACTGATTGCCCAGGCGAGTCGCGTGGACATCGAAATCAACGGCCTGAGTAGCTATTGGCTGCCTGCCACTCCATCGCAAGCACGGGCCGGCCTGGTGTTGGGGTTTGCAGCGGTTCCGCCAGCGGCGATACGCACCGCGCTGGCAGACTTGGCAAAGGCCTGGACAATCTCGCGTCTGTAATCGGGCGGCGACGGCCGGCCCGACTCGATCGTCTCAGGGCCGCTGCCTGGGGAAGAACACCTGCTGGGCCTGATCCACGGCAATTTCGCTGCGGTAATGATCGATCAACTGACGTTGGCTCATAGCTTTGGTTGACACGTCGACCGTTGAACTTGCCTGCTCCGAGGTTCTCAGGCGTGCCGAGAGAAAGCTTCGGTCTGGCAACCAGTACGCGGAGTAAAGGAAGTCGGCAAACCAGAGGGTTTTACCGGTCTTGCGATCCTTGATCTCATACCTGTCGAGATAGCTCTTCTCCGGTTTTTTAAGGCGTTGTCGAGCGAGTCGTTTGGTGATGAGGATCTGGTTACGGTCTTTCAGCCAAATAACGCCGCTCATGCTGGGCGGGCTCTGCTTGATGACGCTCAATACGGCTTCGAATTCCTGCGCGTAGAGGGCTGTCGATTCTTTTTTAAGCTGTAGCCGCAAGGTTTCGGCCGCGCGTTGTTTCTCCGGCGACACCCCGGTTGTCTCGTTCGTCACGGTATTTTCTGCCAGGTCTAGCGCCTTTCTGATCGCGACGCCGACTTTTTCCATCCTGCTGGCATGTGCGTTGAGGATCATCGCGATACCGGCGGGCGTGCGGTTTGGCTGCTGCAGGTTCTTCTCGATTTCTGTCTTGAAGGCAGCCAGCCCATCGACCAATGCTTGGCCCTTCTGAACGCTTGTCGCCAGGGCGGGTATAGCCAACGGTGGGGGGCTGGACGTCACGTGGGGTGCCCATTCCCCGGTTTCCTTGCGGTGGAACGTGACGATGATTTCGTCCGTGAATGGATTCTTCACATCGATCCAGTCCGTTTCCTCATGGGACTTGGATAAGCGAGGTACCCCGCTGACGACACCCCAGAAGCGCGCCCTGATGAATTTCTTCCTGGGCCGGGGACGTTGTTCCTGAGGGCTGCCGATTCGTCTCTGGTTGCCTCTCTCATCAAGGGCTTGGGCCAGATGACGCAACGCGCGCTTTTTTGAATCACTTATTCGCCGTCTCAGGCGCATGAGCTGCGTTGGGACGGCGCTGCCCTGGTATTCGTTTTTCATGTAATCGAGATGTTCTTCTATCGCGGTGAACTGTTCGGTCAGGCTGCCAATCGCCTCGATTTGCTCGTCCAGTCGGATCACGCTTCGCTCATCGATGGCATCGCGCAGGCTCTGGAAGGCCACCGTGGCATTGTCGACAACACGGTTAATTTCCAACCAGCCTTCCGGCATCGTTTCGACGCTTTCGAGTGACAAACAGAGGTGGCGATACATATCCAGCTGGATAAGGCGTAAGTCGTCGCTTTTGTACGCGGGCATTTTTTCACGGTGTGTGCGGACAAACTCGAAGCCCTGGCGTCCCAGCTGCTTGAGCCTGTCGAAACGTGTCTCCATGTAGTCCAGGCGCTCAATCATCGCGTCCCCGACCGACACCATGTTTTCGGCCGCATCGATGTGTTGCTGTTCGACCGTCTTGATCGTCGACGAGACCATGTCTAACGCTTCGCTCATGGCCGGGGTAAAGCGTTCTCGTAACAGGTCGATTTCTGCGAAAGTGAAGTTTACTTGCGCGTTCAGGTACCCGAGGCTTATTCGAGGGTAGTCGGGCTTGGACTGGAAGACAGGCCATTCGATCAGGGTGTTGAGTGCTTTTTCGTAGTTGTCTCGCTGGGTTTCCAGTGTGGCCAAGTATTTATTGCGCTGCGTTTCCTTGGCTGCGCCCGATGCCTGGTTCATCGCCTGTGCGTCCATTGTCAGCAGCCGTTCATTTGCCGGTTTTTGCTCTTCAAATTTTTTGAGTTCATCAAGCAACTGAATGTTACGGCGAAGCGCATCGGCAATGACCTTGCGCCGAGCGCCCTTTGAACCGCTGCCACGTAGGCGCAAGCGACTGTCGATCTGCCATTGACCTTGTCCATTGAGCATCAGTGGCGGGCCGTTGCGTGCTCCGTCGATGATGCTGACTTGCTCGCCTTCGGCCCTGACCTTGAACCATTTATCTGCCAATTTCGCATACCAGTGCCCGTTGCTCTGATAAAGCCCCTTGAACGCGCCTTCGCTTTCGGGCTGACCAGGGCTGTCGGGGGCCTCGGTGCTGAAACTGTCGAGAAAGCTGAGGTCCTTTTTCGATTTGCCCATCAAGGCGCCACTGGTGTGGATGACATCGTAGTGCTCTTGCGGGAGCTCTGTTTGGATGAACGGCGCCACTTTCTCGATGATCAGTTCGGGTGTCGGTTTTGGCAGGCCCGGAGCAGGGACTGTTTCCGCGGCTTCTATCGGGCGTCTACGGCTACTTGCCCGGGTGCGTTCGATGACGATGTTGAGGACACCCAATGCCACATTGAGCATCAGGTCGACGACTGTCACCCACTTGGCCTGCCCCTTGAGCTCCTCGTCGTCGCCAGCCAGTCGTTCGGCGTCGCTGAGAATTTGCCAGAGCCAGATTGCCGTGTTTGCCGTGTTTCCCAGGTAGGGCAGCGCCAGGCTGAGTATCAACCAACCCGTTTGCTTGAAAGATTCCCAACGGTTCTCGCTGTTGGAAACCGATTGGCGGTCGGCGAGCGTGACCAGGGCATTAGCGTTGGCCTTGAACAACAATGGCATGAAGTCGGCGCCCAGCGTCTCGTTGCTGAGGTTGACGGGGCCAATATCGGAAAACAGCGTCAGTGGGTTGGTCGCGAACTCCACGACGGCCCAGGGCGAGGGCAGGGCGCCTGGGAAAACAAAGCGACTGTAGTTTTCCCGAACCCCGTCCGGCAGCCAGGCCAGCACCGATTTGCGCAACGAATCGGTTTGCCGGATTCCATACAGCATGTTGCTGAACGAAGGGAACTGGCACAGCTGCGGTTCCAGCAAGGGGCGATAGAGCAAGCAGGGGCCGGCACTTGGCGTCCGTGGGCCGATCACGAACATGTTGGCAACGATGTCTTCGGAAAGCCCGATTTGCGGCTCGGACACGAAGGCCAGTTTGCGCAGGACGATTTCCTGCCCTTCGACTTTGCGATCCTCTTCAAGCGGCTGCATCAAGGCCGAGACATAACGACACCCCAAGTCATCGATATTGCCCAGCCCGCGCAGTTTGTTCTCCAGCGCCAGCATCGGCAGCTGTATGCGTAACTGGGAGGTGTACAACGTCTCGCGTCGGGCGGACTCTTTCGTATCATTGAGCAGTTTGCGCTTGATCAGCTCGGGATAGACGCGACCGATATCCACCTGAGTGATGAGGTTTTCGATGTATTCCACGGTCATCCAGTCAGGAAGCTCGGTCTCGTCGAGTGATCTGACGGTCTTATTACCCGCTGGCAGCGCGATCAGGTTCTGCAACGCCAGCTCGACGAGATTGAATCGCGTAACGTCTGTTTTGAAGGGAACAACGAAGGTGCCCCAGGCAATAAGACTTTTGATCTCGATCTCGATCTTTTCCGGAGTTAGCGCCGAGGCGTCGTCATGGTCCGATTGCATTTGTGCTTTAAGGGCAAGCGAGGCGTACTCCTTGATGGGCAGAATATCGTCCAGGTAAGTCTTGCCGGCATGGGCGCTGCTCAGTGCCGACAGGTTCTTCATGTGTTGGGCGAATTGAATCTGGTCGGACACCGACGCATCCTGAAGCCATTCGGGTATTTGTTGTTGATACCAACGCTCGCCAGGGCCTGTTTCCAGCCCTTCGGGCGTAGGCGGTTGCCCTTCGGTAAAGTGGGCATTGCGCCAGATTCCGGGGGTGCCCAGCACTTTGATCTGTGTGGCAATGATCCCGCAGGCCTTGCTGTCGAAGAGGTTGCCTTTGGGCTCATAGAGCCGCCACCGTATGCGGGAGGCGCGTGCCAGGCCGCCCAGGTGGTTTGAAAGCGATTGTCCGAGTGCCTCTCGTGAGTCGAATTTCTCATAACCGTTGAGCAGTGAATGCGTGAGGATGACCTCCTTTTCGATCTGGCCGATCAGTACCACCAGGGAGTTTTCGTTGACGCGGCTTTCCTGGCCGTCTTCCACTGCCTTTATGTCGACCAGATAGGCATGGCTGGCATAACTGTCCTCGCGGTCTTTCGGGTCGGGGAACAGGAACAGTTGCCTGGCCATGTCGCATTCAGCCGCTGTCCATCCGTCGATTTGTGTGACGTCCCACAGCTTGCGCAAGGTGTCGGATAGTTCATGCCAACGGGGGCCGTAGTCGCCGAATGGGACATTCCAGTACGCCAGTTGTTGTTCCTGGCTGGCCGGTAACATGGCCGGTACCAATTCGTTGATCAGGCGCCCGATCTGATCGATACGCACCGGCAAATGCACGGGGGGCACGGTCAGCGGCAGTTGCGTCAGAAAATGCAATCCCTCGATCAGCAGGGTGGGCTGGGCGGTGTCCACCCGTGCGGCCAGCAGATTGCTAAGGGTGATAAAGACGCTAGGGCGCTCTACGATCTCGCCGTCGACGATGTCCCAGGCTGATTCGCCAACGACAGTGGTGAAAGGGTTGATATCCAAGGCGGGATAGAGATCTTTAAGTGCGTCCCGCAGGAGCACGGCGGCCACTTCCGGGTAGGTGGGGCCCGCGAGCAACTGGTTGAGCAGCGCACCGCGGATAGTCACATCGGAGGCAGGGTGGGTGCCGGTAGGCTTTGGTGTCATTTGAACGTCCTTGTCTGCAGATGAAGAAAAACCCCGAAGCCGAACGCTTCGGGGTTTTCATGCTAGAGGGACAGGGGTCGGAGAAGGCGGTAACTATTTATATAAGCGATCTGTCGATTACTGGCCGGACTTGATCCGCGTCCAGGCTCGCGTGCGTGCGCGTTCGGCATCCCTCGGCAACGGTTGCAACGTGTACAGCGTGGCCATGGCCGCCTCGGTCGGGTACAGGTTGGGGTTGCCGCGGATCGCCGGGTCAACCATCTCGGTGGCGTCCTTGTTCGGGTTCGGATAACCGACAAAATCGCTGACCGGCGCAATCACCTGGGGTTGCAGCAAGTAGTTGATGAAGGTGTAGGCGTCGTCCGGGTTCTTCGCGCCCTTGGGGATGGCGAGCATGTCGAACCAGATCGGCGCGCCTTCCTTGGGCAGGTGCATGTCCACGGTCACGCCGTTCTTGGCGTCCTTGGCGCGGTTGGCGGCCTGGGAGAAGCTGCCGGAATAACCGACGGCCACGCAGATGTCACCGTTGGCGATATCCGCCATGTATTTGGACGAATGGAAGTACGTGATGTAAGGCCGGATCTTCATCATCAGCGCTTCGGCCTTGGCATAGTCCGCCGGCTTCTTGCTGTTGGGGTCCAGGCCCAGGTGCTGCAAGGCCAGGGGCAGGATCTCCGACGGCGAATCGAGCAGCGCCACGCCGCACTGCTTGAGCTTGCTGATGTTCTCTTCCTTGAAGATCAGGTCCCAACTGTCCACTGGCGCGTTGGCGCCCAGGGCGGCCTTGACCTTGTCCGGGTTGAAGCCGATCAGGATGGTGCCGTACATGTACGGCACGGCGAATTTGTTGCCCGGGTCGTTGGCTTCGATCAGCTTCATCAGCTTGGGGTCGAGGTGGTTCCAGTTCGGCAGCTTGCTGCGGTCCAGGGGCTGGAACACCCCGGCTTCGATCTGCTTGGCCAGGAACACGTTGGACGGCACCACCACGTCATAGCCGGAGTTACCCGTCAGCAGCTTGGCCTCCAGGGCCTCGTTGGTGTCGAAGATGTCATAGACCAGCTTGACCTGGCTGTTCTGCGCCTTGAAATCCTCCAGGGCCTTGGGCGTGATGTAGTCGAACCAGTTGTAGACGCGCAAGGTGCGCTCCTCGGCTTGGACTGCGCCGCAAAGCAGCGCGGCGCACACGGCTGGGGCCATTAAACGCTTGAGTCTGTTCATGCTGTTGTTCCTCATGGGGCGCTTTGGAAACCTTCAAGAACGTTCACGGCATTGATGCCGATTTCTGCCACCGCGTAGCCGCCTTCCATCACGAACAGCGTCGGCTTGCCGAGCGCCGCGATGCGCTTGCCCATCGCCAGGTAGTCCGGGCTGTCGAGCTTGAATTGCGAGATCGGGTCGTCCTTGAACGTGTCCACGCCCAGGGACACGACGATGACATCGGCGTCGTAGCCCCGGATCTGCCCGCAGGCCTGTTCCAGCGCCGCGCTCCAGGTGTCCCAGCCTGAACCGGCTGGCAAAGGGTAGTTGAAATTGAAACCCTCACCGTCGCCCTCGCCGAGCTCGTCGGCATAACCCAGGAAAAACGGAAACTCCGCCTCCGGATGGCCGTGGATCGACGCGAACAACACGTCGCTGCGCTCATAAAAAATCGATTGGGTGCCGTTGCCGTGGTGGTAATCCACATCCAGGATCGCGACCTTCTTGTGGCCCTGGTCGAGAAAGGCCTGGGCGGCGATGGCCGCGTTGTTGAGGTAGCAATAACCGCCCATCAAGTCGCCAGCGGCGTGGTGCCCCGGCGGGCGGCACAAGGCAAAGGCACTGCGTGCACCGCGCTGGATGTCCGCCTGGGCGGTCAGGGCCACTTGCGCGGCGCTGTAGGCCGCCTGCCAAGTGCCGGCGGTGATCGGCGCGCCGGCGTCGAAACTGTAATAACCCAACTGGCCGTGCAGGCTGGTGGGGATGACCGTGCGAAAGGTCCGCGCCGGCCAGGTGAAGGGCAACAAATCGCCGTCGCGGTTGTACTTGGCCCAGCGGTCCCAGGCGCCTTTGAAAAATTCCAGGTACGCCGCGCTGTGGATACGCTGGATGGGCTCCAGGCCAAAATCCTGCGGCGCTTCCACCGGCCCCAGCCCCTGCGTCTTGACCCGCTCCAACACATGATCGGCCCGGGACGGCATCTCGAAACAGGGCATCAACTGCCCGTCCATCAACTCGCAGCGGCCGTGGTGCAGGTGGTGATCGTCTGAGTAGATCGTCAGCATTTTGTTGTTCTCCGCATGGCTGGTCGGTGTGAACACAGTCTTGCGGCGGAAGGCGTTTCAGAGAACGGCAGGAGAGGCCAAAAGGGGATCGAAATGGCCAAAAGGTTTGACCGTAAATCGCCCCTTGTTGGCGCGGGTGTGCGCTGGTTCGGGGCGTTGGGAACCAGGGCTATCTGAGGCCATATAATGACGGGGTAGCGAAGAATTGCTGAAGCGAGCCTTCCAGCTTGAAAGCCAGCTTCGTTTTTTGTTGCCAGCAGCTAAATAAAAAAGCGGCCGATGGGCCGCTTAATGCTTACTTTGTGGGGGTTACGCGCTGGCAGATAGCTTGACCAAGCGCGAGCCTGCGAGTGCACCATCAGGCTCATCGGAGGACCCACGACGGATGCGGTCGAGTATCCGCAAATCCATTGAGCTTGTGACACGAGCTTTGCGCAAGCCGCGTACATACAAGCAGTCAAAGTTGTCCTGCCCTTTATGTTTGCCGGCTTTCCCGCGTTGGGTTGCTTTCAATTTGCTCATTTTTCGATCACCTCTGAAATGAGGCTATTACTGTGCGTTTGCCGCTGGGTGTGGCGAAGCATAGACCGCACAGTAGATTCCCGTACCACAGCGCAAGGTCAAGATGTCGGGCATCGCTTTTGATGACCTCTGGAGAGTCATGCCAGGGGAAACCATGGTCTGATTCCCATAGATTAAATTGTTCGAGCGCATCAGCATCGATGTTGCCGAAGCGCACCAGTGCAAAATCAACACCAGACGCTCGTTCAGGATCTGCTGGTTCTTGTGCTAGCAACGTCAATAGCTCGTTGGAAGCTGTGCGGGCCGTACAGGCATAAGCCCGCCATTCCTCATATTTGCGCCGTATAACTTTCCCCACTTCCAAATCCTTGATATCGACTTTTTTCGCACCCCCTCTAGAAGAATGTGATGCTTAAAGTGTTTCAGCAATTACTGACGGATTGGCCGCCAAGCCGTTCGCTGATGTCAGCGACGAGGAGACGATAGGGGTTGAGTGTATGGCCCACAAGTCGGCGGGTTCCGGTGTGGTTGTAGGCAAAGGCGCAAGGCTGCGTGGCTTGGCGGAAGGGCTGAGCAATCCGTCAGACGCGCCTTACAACCCGTGGCGAGGGAGTCTTGCTCCCGCTGGGCGTGAAGCGGCCCTAAAATCTTGCGGTCGCTGCGCCGCCGAGCGGGAGCAAGCTCCCTCGCCACGGGTTTGTGGTGTTGCGGTTAGCGCGGGTCGACGTTATCCAGCGCACGGTTGGCCAGCAATGAACTCATCTCGATCAGTTGCTGGATGCCGAGGGCGATGTGGCGGCGGGGGCCTTCCAGGTCGAAGGCGAGGTTGCTGATCATCGCGTCGGCGGATGCCAGGTTTTCGCTGAGGTTGGCGAGCAGGCATTCGTTGTCGGCGTTTTTTGACACGGTGAAGAGCTGGTCCGGTTTGGATGCATCTTCGGACTTTTCCGGTTTGGGTAGCAGGTAGTGATCCAAGACGCGTTTGGTGGTTTCGTCGTGCTTTTTATTGCTACCGGAACGGGAAGCGGTTGGGTCTGTTTCTGGAGGGTTCGGAGTTATCTTGAACATATGCATTTTTCCTTCTAGTAGGCCGCAACCATCTCGCTACTAAACGAAGGGGGTGGCAGCTGTGCGCAAGTTAGTAGACCGGTGGAAAATACATAAAAGCCCGGCGCGCCCGAAGGCGCCATGCGCACAGCCACCATCAAATGCAGGCGACGCCTGACTGATGAGACTCATGCAACCATTATGTATTTCCAACCAGGGCTACTAAACCCGACCACTGATGGGCAGTGGCAGGGAAACGATAGTACCCATGGGCAAGGCGCACAAGCGGGCGGATTCTGGCGTAGTTGTAGGCAATGGCGCAAGGATTCGTAGCTGGGTGGAAGCTTTGCGGAGGGAGAATAAACAAGCCTTCGTAATGCCCAGGATTTAGCGGCAGAAAGCTTGCTCTCGTCCCTAATCGGAGGCTCCCTTTGGGTTCTTAGCGCGTGAGCGACCCTGGCAAAGAATGGCAACAAAGGCAAATGAAAAGGGATGCAAATACGAATTCTTTGTGTGCTAGGTTGATATATATCCAGCGGAGCTGGATATATATTTACTTACAGAAAAGGATATTCAGTGAAATTGCAGCTTACTTTCAATGGGGCTCAAGCATCCAGCGATCAATTGATTGCCATTTTAGCTTCTGCTGGCGCCAACACATCCATTAATATAAATACTGCTCAATCAATACCCACCCCTGCATTGAAAAAAATTATTCAGGCCGCAGGTAGTAAAAATTTAAACCTAGAGTTTAATGGCGCTCAGCTCTCGGGAAATCAAGGTGATCAGATAAAACAAGCTTTGGCGGTAGCGGGTGCAGCTACTACCATAAGTATAAACACAGCTCAGGCAGTCCAAACTGCGGTGATCGTTTCTATAATAAGGGCAGCGGGTAGTAAGAAATTGCACGCCGATTTCGATGGTGCCCAGCTTTCTGGCAATCCAGGGGATCAGTTGAAACAGGCGCTGGCTGCAGCGGGAGCAAACACTGGAATTAGCGTTAACAATGCTCAATCGTTGGTGACCTCTAACTTGGTCTCGGTAGTCCAATCCGCTCGTAGTAAGCGATTCAGCGCAGCTTTTAATGGCAGTAAACTTTCTGGGAGTCCAGGCGACCAGATTAAACAAGTGCTCCTAGCAGCCGGGGTAAAAACCAACATTAGTGTTAGTCAAGCACAGGCTATTTTTACGCCTACACTCGTTTCGGTTGTGAAGACCGCAGCGAGTAAAAACCTTAACCTAAGCTTCGTAGGGTCTAAGCTTTCGGGTAATTCGGGGGATCAATTGAAGCAGGTGCTGGCAGTTGCGGGAGCCAATACGAGGGTGAGCCTTAATTCAGCACAGTCTCTGCAACTGACCGCCCTAATATCCATAATTCAAGCTGCAGGAAGCAAAAAATTTGGGGCGGACTACAATGGCACTCAACTTTCAGGTAGTGCTGGGGGCCAGATCAAACAAGCCGTAGCAGTTGCGGGTATTAACACTGTTATCAGTGTGAATACCGCACAAATTATTCTTACGCAAATGCTGATTTCAATTATCCAGGCAGCTAGAAGCAAGACATTGGCGTTTGATTTCAATGGCGCTCAAGCCTCAGCTAACCAGTTGGCCCAAGCTACAGCAGTGGCTGGCGCCAATATCACGATAAGTGTTAACACGGCGCAAGTACAAACTACAGCTTCACTAATGGCTCTAGTTAGGGCCGCGGGCTAAACGGGTACATTCTCGCCAGACTAAGGTAACTGTCATGAAAACCTACGCAGTCATTATCACCGGAATAACCTTGCTTTCCATGGGGGCGATGGCAGAAGCCTCGATGCGTTGTCAAAAAGGGATTATTGACGAGGGCGACACCACTGCTGACGTACTTAAAAAATGCGGGCAACCCGCGGACCGTCAGGTCATTGAGCCTATAGTAGGTAGCAATGGACAGGTCCCCTACAAGTCTTTACCGGTGGAAAGGTGGGTCTACGGGCCAAGCGCCGGCATGCTCTATTATTTACGGTTTCTTGATGGAAAGTTAGTGGAGATACGAAGTAACAGAGAATAAAGATTCCGGATTTGGAAGTAACGAGTGAGGGTTACGCTTTGCGTTTGAAGGCGTCGTATCGGACGCTGCGTTCGTCGAGGTAGCGGGGGCTGACCGTCGCTTCTAAGTTCTTGCGCCCGGCTTCGCCATCCAGCGGGAGCAGGGGGGCTGGCTTCGTTTACGTAGAAACGATGCTGCTGTATCAGAAATTTACGGTATGGGTTCCACATCTGCATCAACACCTCTGGTTTAGACATTTCTGCACCTAGCGGAAGTGGTTAAGAGGGGCTATTCGCTTCTGGGGTTTCGGGCTCAGATTTCACGTAGCTGCACAAAAGAAAGGAGTTTTCAGCAGTCAGTACGCGGGCAGGCTGGAAAAACCGACTCTTTCAACACAATCGGCCGTTTAGCTGTCACTCGTTCACTATCGTTTTCGACCCAAGCCGCCCTTAGCGTAGGGCAGTTACCGGCACCGGCAATTGCGCAGCGGTTTTTCTGTAGGAAGACGCCGGCTTTTTTTGGGCGGTTTCGCCGCCCGGCGGGATGTGGCGCTGCGGCTAGGGGGAGGCGACATTCTCCGGCATTCGGCTCGTTAGCAATGAATGAGTTTGAGCAGTCATTGGGCGTCGGACGGGAAACCGTACGGTAAAAATCCTTGATGTTCTACAAGCCCATCCTAGCTCGTTCCAGAGTCTTGATAGATCAAAAATTGATCGATTATTAGCTCTAATGGCATATTTAGCTGTCCAGCTAAACATGCCATTAGAGCTAAGCTATTGCACGTATAGAAAGTTTTGCTGCCGTCTCTGAACCAATCCGTATTTTGGTAGGGCTTCGGAAGGACTCCTAGACCCGCACGTACCAGCGGAGCTCCTGGTGAAATTTTCAATTTCTGCCCTAGGCGCAGTTTTTCTTCAGGGCACCAAGAAAATCTTCATTTGAGCCGGTTATGCGGATTTTTTCTTAACTCGCGATACACCTTAAGGTGTTCAGGCTGGACCTCACAGGATGGGGAGCCTGCTGCCAATCTTTTGTGGGAACGCCATGGCGAGCTGCTGTACAAGCGCTACACGCTTTTGTGACAGGCAAAGAAAAGGGCTACTGGTGACAGTAGCCCTTTAATTTAAGCTTGATATTCATATACACACCCTCAAGCAGGGGTGTGGAGGTCTCACCCTACGCTGATGTCCCAACCATCGACGGGGTTCCTACGCCAGTTATAGCCGCTGGGAGGCAACTGGTTTCGCGCTCAGGGACAAGGCTATTCGCCTTGGGGCGTACCGTCAATCAAATGTGATGAATGGCCGAGGGGTGAGCCGTCATAGCGCAAATGCTTAATGTTCGGCCTGTGGCGCAAATTTCTTTCAGGGCGCCAAGAAAATCTTCATTTGAGCCAGTTTTGCGGATTTTTTCTTAACTCGAAACGTTCAGGCTGAGTTTCACAGAACGGATAACTACCAATCCCCTGTGGAAGCGAGCTTGCTCGCGAAGGCGGCAGCACGTTCATGCGCTGTCTCAAGGTGTACGCGATCCGTGGCGAGGGAGCTTGCTCCCGCTCGGCGGCGCAGCCGTCGTAGACCGGTTGACGCGGTCTGCCTGTGAGAAAGCGCCGGCCGTTTTGGGCCGGCTTCGCCACCCAGCGGGAGCAAGCTCCCTCGCCACGGGTTAGTGGTGTTGCCGCTAGCGTGGGTCGACGTTATCGAGCACTTGGTTCGCCCGCGATGAACACCGTTCGATCATTGCTGGGTGCCTAGGGTGAGCGTCCTAGCGAAACTCTTAACTTTTTGCTCTTGGCTTGGGATTTTCTTAAGACGGCCAAGAAAATCTTCAGTTGAGGCGGTTTTTCTGATTTTTTCTTAACTCGCAGCGCCTCCTAAAAATAGTAAGGCGGAGCTACCGAACAGGCGGCCACCACTGATCCTGTGGGAGCGAGCTTGCTCGCGATGGCGGCAGCCCGTTACACACCCGTCTCAAAATATACTCGGTCCCTGTGGCGAGGGAGCTTGCTCCCGCTCGGCGGCGTAGCCGTCGTAAACCGGCTGACGCGGTTTATCTGGAGAATGCGCCAGCCTGTTTTGGGGCGGCTTCGCCACCCAGCGGGAGCAAGCTCCCTCGCCACGGGGTTGATGGTGTATCGGCTAGCGTGAGCCGATGTTATCCAGCACTCGGTTGGGCAGCAATTCGCATTTCTGGAATAACAACGCGCGATCAATTAAAGAAGCGTCGAGACAGCTCTGCCCCGGCGCTTCATGGCTTCGCCGTCTTTTGTCTTCCTTTGCACAATGGTAAATAACGACGGGCACACGGTGCTCTTTAATTGCATTATCGATCAATGGAAGGTTTGGTTATGTTGTATTGTCTTACGCCCTTCGCAGCGCCATCAAATATGTCCTGAAGATCGGCAAGCTTATCATTTGCTTTTTCTTTTTCTTTCGGACTAGCTCCGCTTCGCAAAATTGCCTGTTCATGTTCCATTTGGAGTTTTGTGTTTTTTAGCAAGGCATCCCGGGCTTCAGCTTGGGTATCTAATACTCTGACGCACCAAGCCGAGAATTTTTTCTGGCCTTCATTCGGCTCTGGCAACAAAAGAGCCGACATGCACAGTTGCTGTTCATCATCGGCAAGCACAATGTTATTAACAATGCCTTCGACTGTTTTTGCTACTTGTTGTATGTGGGCATCTGATCGTTGGCTGCCCACGCCCGTGGTTTCTATTCGCACCTTGGTTTCGCCATCGACCAGTACGCCTTTTGTTTCGGCTATTGCACTGTCGATAACGTTTCTATCGTCTTTCAGATTTTTAATTTTCTCCGCCAGGCCCGATGCGCTTTGATCCATTTCCGAAGTATCAGCATTGGCATCCGCTTTTTTTGCATCACTGATTTTCTTGTCTACGGCCGTCTTCTCTGCTTCCAGAGCAGAAACTTTATCGCTGACCTTCTCTCTTTCGGCTCTTTGTTCGGAAAGTGATTTTGTCGCTTCAGCCCGGCCACTTGTCGTGAGGGCTATCGGAGGGGCTTTGACTGTTCCGGTCAGTTGCTCAATCGCCAAGAGGGCGACCGTGTTTTTTTGGAAGCGTCTCATGAGGAGGTCGTATTGAGGGGCGCTTATCGAGCCAGACATGTAGCTCTCACACAGGCGATAACCGAAATCACGGAGCAACTGAATGCTTTGCGTGCGGATGCCGGTGAATGCAGCCCCATCCTGCATGGCGAAAGCCAATTCACCGCTTGCCTTACCTGGATACCCCCCTTTTGCCGCCAACTCATAAGCAAGGGAGGCCATTGCATCGGGGCTTGGTTCTGCACACACAACCGCCCATTTCTTTATTTGCTCTTCCCGAACGTACTTTCCGGTCGGGTCGTATTTTTTGGTTATGGTCTCATTGGGGGCTACCAGTATGGCTCTCTGTCGTATATCGCTCATGGTGCTTTCCCCACTCGAGATATCAAATGTTCGATAGATACTGTTCAGGTTGGCGCAGCCGGCGATAGACATAATGATGAAAGCTAATAAGGTCCCCTTCATGGCGCATGGCTCCCTTTGCTTTGCGATGATGGCACTTTGGTATAGCTCATGGAATCAATGTTCGCGACCGAGCTGAGCAAAGAATTTTTGGGAAGCCCCCGTGACGTCTTTTTTCTAACAAGCGGGGGCCGCTGCGCAGCCCAGCGGGAGCAAGCTCCCTCGCCACGGGATTTGCGCTTGACCTGCGCCTGGTCATTTTTTCGCATGCGTCAGGTCGGACTGCTTGCTTACAGGTATTGATTTAGCCGCGGGAGCGCAGATGCATCGTTAGGTATCTACTGGCTGTACAAGATGTTGTAGAACGAGGCTTGCTCATCCCCGATCAAGGACAGGTCGTGCCCTGTAGGGATTTTTTCGAACAGCGCTTTGTTAACCGCCATCCGACGCCTGATGATCACCTCCAGCAATTGGCCGAATAGTGCTTCATCACGGACGTATTTTTTCAGCTTTAAAATTTCCCGAGGCTTGTCTTTCAGGATGTGAAAGGCGTAATTCATCACAACCATATTGGAGACGAACAGGTTTGCCGTTGACTGAAGCGGATTGACCGCATCGATCAACGCATCAAATATTTTTTGCCTGTCCTGAGCATAAGTGGGCAAAAAAACGTCGGGGTACATAAGCCCGCTGTGGCGATCATTGATCGCGAAGCGGTACTGGGTATCGTCGGGCTCGGTGAGTAATCTGACGGTGCTTGTTTGAAACGTTTTCAACGTGCTGAGCAGTTCATGCTCTTTCCTGCTGTCGGCCTTGATCGCCTTGTAAACCAGATCAATCACATTCAGAAAAGCCACGGTCCCCAGCCCATCGGTCGCCATCATCAACTGATTGCCCTCGATGCTGAACCGACGATACGCCTCGTCATCAATGCTCAATTCGAAGAGGAGGAACCTGAGCATGTAGTTCCGAAGGCGCGCATCCGTATCCAGGGTGCTGTTCTTCAAGCTGATCAGTTGGATCAGGTAGAAGAAAATGAAGTATTCCTTGTTGGTTCGTTGACGGTTGTCGATTTCAAGCAGGTAGCCAAAGCGCGACAGGACCAGGAGCAGGGCGTAGCAGTCTGGTTCCGTGAAGCCGTTCTTCAGCATGGCTTTTTCGAAAGCGCTGGCGGAAAACAGATCATGCCAACGGCTAACGCTGAAGGGGGAGCCATTGTGTTTTTTCGCGACGACGGTCAGCAGCGAAGGCTCGTCTTCTGCGTAAAAAACAGCACCCAGCGCCTTCGGATACGGCCGGACGTTCAGGAAATTTTCAAGCTTGTATGAGAGAAGTTCGAATATGTCCATCTGGCGTTATCCGCAGGTCTTCCATTTTCCGTTCGGGCCTTTCTTCTCGACACGAAAGGACGTAATGGTTTTATTGAATTTATCCAATAATCGGAAACCGATGCCTCTGGCCTTGGGCTCATTCGTCTTGGACAGCACGCCATCTTTCAGGCCCGTCTCTTTATAGTCAACGGTAGAGATGTCCTTGTGGTTATTGAGCATGCTGACCCCTTCGTTATTGACGGTGGCCACTACCCGATACTTCTCATTGCCTGGGTTGAATCCAGGGTTACTGTCCTGGTTGACCCAGACCGCTTTCTCTCCTCGGATATTCGGAACCAAGCCACCTTTGCCTCCGTTGGCGGCCTTGGACGAGACGGTTTCGCTTTCGCCCATGTACCGGATAATCTCATTCTCTTTGAGCCCCAGCGGGTCGATCCAGGTAAATGGATTCGGTGCGTAGCGATAAAGATTCAGGCTTGCGGCCAAGCCCAACGGGTCGGGCGTGGTGAAGCGGCCTATGTCGGGATCATAGAAGCGGAAGGTGTTGTAGTGCAGGCCTGTTTCCCGGTCCAGGTATTGCCCCTGGAAGCGCAGGTTCTGTTCTTCGATGTAGTACGGCTCACGGACTTCATCAGTGGTGTTGCCCCATACCTGGTAGTGAGCGTGCCATAGCGGATGGCCGTCACTTTCCGTCAAGGTTTGTGGCAGACCATTGGGGTCGTTGTGGTAATAGCGGATGCGTTGATGCTCACCGATGCCGTCGACCCGGGCCAAGGGCTCGTGACTGTCGCCGATGTAGAGGTACAGGCTGGTCAGGCTGTTTTTATGTTCCTTGAGTAATTGCAGGCCATCCCAGTCGAAACGCGTGCAGGCGATGAGACGCCCGTTGTCGTCATGTTCGGTTTTCTCAATCCTTCGGCCCAACGGGTCGTAGCGCATCCTGACGACGTTTTCACCGTCGGATTTCTGGGTTCGAACTTCAACCAGCCGGTGATCCGAGTCGTAACTGAAACGCTGCAGGCCATGTCGCCCACTGCGCTTTTCAATCATTCGGCCAAAACCATCGTAGCGATAGTGCTTGTCCTGATAGCGCTTGAGTTGGTTGTGCGTAACCCGTCCACCTGTTCCGGGTGAACTGTCGAGGAGATTGGCGGCGGCGTCGAAGGAAAACGTTTCATTCTGGCCTTGTCGAGTGCCCTGGCTTGCCAGGATGCGGCCGGTCACATCGTAGTGCAGCAATTGGCGTTGTTGACCTTTTGGCTGCCGTTCAAGGCGCGCCACCAGGTGGTCGCCAGGATCAAACTCAAAATGGCTTTGATCTGCGGCAGGCATCAACGCCGCCTGGCTGGTATGCCGGCGTTGGCGGCTGCGTAAGCGCCCGCTACGGTCATACTCACTCCGTGTGCTGATGTGGCCTTGGGTGCGCAGCACCTCTCGATGCAGCCGGTCGCGTTCGAAGTCGCTGATGACGTGGCCGTCGAGGTTGATTTGGTGCAGATGACCACTGCCGTAGTACAGGCGGTTGACCCAACGGCCGTCGGGTAGGTGGGTCTGGATCAGGTTGCCGAGTTCGTCGTAGTGATGCTTCAGAACGCCTGCTGAACTCTGCTCCTCAATCAGATAACCCAGCGCGTCATAAGCAAAGCCCAGTCGTTGTTCGCTGCCGTCGTTATCGATGACGGTGGCTTCGATTAACTGATTCAACGGGCTATAGCTGTACCGGGACTGTCCATCAGGTGTGATTCGGGTGGTCAGCCGGCCAATGGCATCACGTTCCAGATGATGAACAATGGTCTTTTCACTGGGCTGATGATCACCTTGCGGCGCTGCGAAGGTTTCGACTCGTTTTACGTTGTTGAGACCGTCGTATGTGTAGCCTTTGGCGCTGCCATCAAGGTTGCGCTGTTCGCTCAACCGATCCCCTGCATCCCAAGCAAACCGGTAGCTCTCGCCATTCTCGTTGGTCAGCGCTTGCAGCCGGCCGAAGCTGTCGTAGGCGAACTGCACTTGCCGGCCCTGGGCGTCGGTGCGTTGGCGGACCTGGCCGCGGCGGTTGTGTTGGTAAAGCGTGGTGTGCCCGGCCGGGTCGGTGTAGCAGGTGAGTTGGCCGGCGGTGTCGCGCTGGTAGTGTTCGGTTCGGCCGTCCGGCAACTGGCTGCTGAGCAGACGTCCCTGGGCGTCGTAGCTGAATTGGGTGCGCTCGCCGAGGGCGTCGGTGATGATTTGCAGGTAACCGCGCGCGTCGTAGCTGAAGCGCGTCGGGTAACCCGAGCAATCGACGTGTTCCACCAATTGGCCGAACGGGTTCCAGCGCAGCTTTTTGCTTTTGCCGGTGGCGTCGATGATTTCCACGACCTGGCCGTGGGCGTCGTAGCGGTAGCGGGTGATGTGGCCCAGCGGGTCGGTTTCCGCTGTGCAGTTGCCGCGCTGATCGTAGCGGTATTTCCAGCTGTGGCCGGCGGCGTTGGTGTCCGCCAGCGGCAGGGCCCAATGTTCGAGCCAGAGGGTGGATTCGCTGCGGCCCAACGGGTCGGTTTCGCTGATCAGGTTGCCGGCGTCGTCGTAGTTGAATTGATACTGACCGCCCTGCGGATCGGTCGCACTGAGCAACTGGCGCTCATCGTTCCACTCGAACAACCACGTCTGACCGAGGTTGTCAGTGAACCGGGTGATCTGGTGCTGGCTGTTCCACTGCCGGATGCTGACCCGTTGCAGGCTGTCGCTGATGCGGGTGAGGCCGGCGGCAAGGTCATAGTCGAACTGGTAGGCGTCCCCTTCGTCAGTCCAGTGCCGGACCACGCGCCATTCCTGGTCGTCGATCTGGGCCCATTCGTAGAAGCAGTGCAGGCCGGTGGGCAACTGGTGCTCGACCATCCGTTGCCCGGCGTCGTAGCGGAAGCGCCGTTGCACCTGGCCGGTGGCGTCGCGCACTTCGGCGAGGGTGTTCGCCGCGTCGTAGGCGTAGCTGACCAGTACCTCGCGGGTTTGGTCGGGGTAGAGGCGCTCGATGTGGGTGATGCGTTCGCCTGCGCGAATCAGCTCGACTTGCACCAGGTCGAAGGTGTCGCGCAGGCGCACCAGGCGTCCGGCGTCGTCGTAGTCGAGGTGGATGCGGTTGTCGTTGCGGTCGCCCAGTTGGCTCAGGCGCAGGTGCGAAGGGTTGGCGGGCGAAGGTTCGAACAAACGGTACAGGCCATCTTCGCTTTCGACCAGCAATTGCCCGCTCACATGGCGGCGCACGGCCAGGCCTTCGCCGGCGCTGAACACCGCGCCGCCCAAGGGGATGGAACCCATGTCGATGGGCCGGCCCTGTTCGTCGGTGTAGATCAGGGTTTCGCCGCCGTCAGGGTGGGGCAGGATCTCCACTTGGACTTCGTAGGCCACGCTCCAGCCAGCGCCGAACAGGCTGTCGCGGCGTTCATCGCGGCTGTTGTACACGCGTTGCCAGTCGATGGGCAGGATGCCGGGCAAGACGAAATCCAGCTCCTCGTCGCCGCCCAGCACTTTGGCCCCGGTGGCGGCATGCACCGGGTTCGACGAACCCATGGCCGCATTGGCCGCTGCGTTCGCCGCGCTGCTGGCGGCCATGGACACCGCGCCGCCCACCAGCATGCACGGCAGTTTGCTGAAGAACTTGCCCTTGCCGCCCTTGAGCATCAACAACGCCGTGACTGCCAGGCCGACGCCCGGGGTCTTGCCGCTGCGAATCTCGCGCACCACCACCGAACCGCCGCCGATGGTCACGTCGGGCGAGATCAGCCCGGCCGACACCACCGTCGCATCGCAGGTGCTGCGGTCGCCACTGCGCACGGCGGGCTGGCCGTTGATGGTGACCTTTTCCGAGCCTTCGGCCATGAACTGCGGTGGCATCGGTGGGTGCTTGGTGCAGATCACCAGGTCTTCTGGCCGGGTCTCCGTACCGGGGGCCGGCGAGGCGACCGTGGGGCGCCACATCTGCGAAAAGAATTCCCCGGCCATGTCCAGGTAACTGGCTTCGGCTTCTTCTTCCGGCTCGGGCATGTCCAGTTCGGTGCCGGCCGGTGCGACTTGGGAAACAACAGCGCCGGCGGCGCGGGCCGAGGGGATGTTGTTGGTGAAGGTGTCTTTGGAGCCGGTGAGGATGTTGGCCTGCACCGTGGGCGGAAAGAGGGCGTTGCCGATGCCCTCGCATATATTGCTCAGGCCTTTGTCGGCCCCGGTCTTGCTCATGGCCAGGCCGACAATGGTGCCCACCACCAGGCCCAGGACGAAGCAGCCCAGGCCGCCGGTGACCACGGTGATGCCCGTGGCCGCGACCACGGCGGCTGTCGCCAGGGCGGTGATCGCGATGTTCGCCGCCACTTCCAGGACGCCGCCGAGGATGTCGGCCATCATCGAGGTGTGGTTGAGTGCATCGCCCAGGCGGGCGGCCCAGAGCGCGTCAGACATGCACGTTGCTCAGGCGGGTAGGGTGGTGGATGACCGTGGGTTCAAGCAATTTGATGCCTTCCATTGCGCCGATGTCCTTGTGGGTTACGGCATGCTCATTGATGCCATTTCTGGCGCTTGATCCGCTTTGGTTTGAGGCGATTCCAGAGCGGGTACCTTTTGTTCCATCTTCAACTTCCCAACCATCGTCAATCCTCTGTGGGAGCAAGCCTGCTCGCGATGGGGCCCGATCAGTCAACCTCATCAGCGTCTGACCCACTGCTTTCGCGAGCAAGCCCGCTCCCGCATTTGATCCGGGGTGAGTTCGAATTCCCTGGCCGCCGCTAATCCCCTGTGGGAGCGGGCTTGCTCGCGAAGGCGTCGGTACATCCGGCACCCATATAGCTGACCCATCGCAATCGCGAGCAGGCTCGCTCCCACAGGGATGGTCGTCAGGCCGGGGTATCGAACACCAGCGAACCTTTGATCGTCGCCCAATGCGCCGCTTCGGCATCGCCGAGTTTCTCGGCTTTCACATAACTGAGGGCCAGCATCTTGCGGGTGCCGGGCAGTACCAGTGCGAGCTGATACTGGAAAACCTTTTCATTGCCCTTGTCGAACTGGCTGCGCAATTCGATGGCTTCGACTTCCTGGTTGTCGCCCACGCGCACGGTGGCGCCCGGCTGGCAGCGCAGTTGCTGGACCTGTTTTTCCAGGCGCTTGAGTTGGTCGTCGAGGTTGCTTTGCAGCGTCTCGCCCTCGGCCAGCAGGCTGCGGCTGATGATCAAGGAGGTGCCCAGTTCCGGGAACTTGAGGATGTTGATCGTAGCGTCCAGCAACTCGCTTGGCGGCAGCTGGAGCTGGAATTCATTGAGGCGGTAAGTCATGGCGCTTGAATCTCGAAGTTAGCCCTTGGGGAACGCGGCGCTGATGTTGGCGTCGATGCTGCCCTTGACGCCTTGGCCGTCAGGCGTGGCACCGGGGCCGCCGCCGTTGTTCAGGTGCAGCACGCCGCCAGTGTTGAACTCGGCGTCGCCGCTGGCGTAAAAGCTGATCTGCACGCCGGTCAGGTTGATCTGGCCGCTGGCGTTGAGCTCCAGGATGCTTTCACCGCACACCAGGCGCAGGTTTTCACCCACCTCGATGACGTAGCTCTGGCTGATGCTGTCGGTCTTGCGCTGGCCCACCGAGAGGATGTCCTCCTGCTTGACGATGCGCAGGCGGTTGTTGCCGATGGTCACCGTTTCGTTGTGGCCGATGCTTTTGTTGCGGTCGTGGCCCACCGAATGGCTCTCGTCCACCTCGACCACGATGTCCTGGTTGCGCTCGGCATGGATGTACAACTGCTCGGCGCCTTTCTTGTCTTCCATGCGGATTTCATTGAAATTCGCCGGCGTGCCGCCCTTGCTCGAACGGCTTTTCATGCCGCTCTGGGTCGCGTTATCTGGCAGGTCGTAGGGCACGGTCTGCTCGGCGTTGTAGACGCGGCCGGTGATGATCGGCCGGTCCGGGTCGCCCTCAAGGAAGCTGACGATGACTTCCTGGCCGATGCGTGGGATCTGCATCGAGCCCCAGTTTTTTCCGGCCCAGGATTGCGACACCCGGATCCAGCACGAGCTGTTCTCGTTGGACTGGTCGTGACGGTCCCAATAGAAATGCACCTTCACCCGGCCAAACTGATCGGTCCAGATTTCCTCGCCCTTGGGGCCGACCACCAACGCGGTTTGCGGGCCTTTGACGATGGGGCGGTGAGTAATCGCCAACGGACGATAACTCTGCTGGGCGTCGATGCAGGTCAGGCTGCTTTCGAACTGCGCGGTCGGCGCGCCGCCACCGGTCTCGCCGCTTTCCTGGGAGAGGTAGTAGCGGGCACCGACGATCAGGTATTCGCGGTTCTGGTCCTGGCGGCTGAAGCCGGTGAGGCTGAACAGATGCCCCGAGCCCAGGCCTCGGGCGTTGCCCGCCAGCTCCACCTGTTCGTGCAGGGTCTGCAAGGCCTCGATGCGGGTGCGGGCGTAGTGTTCGCCATCGGTGCTTTGCACGTAGGTGCCGGGATAGTCGTACAGCGGATAGTCGCCAGCCGTGTGCGGGCGCGGCATGGCTGAGCGCACGTCGATGCGTGCGCTGGGGCGCTGGAAATCGTAGTCGTTGAGCTCAAGCGAACCGGGCTGGACTTCCTGGGCCAGGTGCCAATCATGAATATGATCGCGCTCGCGCTGTTGCTCATTCTTCGGGTAGTAGGGCACCGAGCCGTAGCCGGGTGCCGTGGTGTGGGCTCCGTAAGCGTCGGCCAGCACCAGCACATGTCGACCTTGCTCATGGCGGAAGAAATAGTAGATCCCTTCCTGTTCCATCAAGCGGCTGACGAAATCGAAGCTGGTCTCGCGATATTGGACGCAGTATTCCCACTCCCGATAGGGGTGGCTCAAGGCGTCTTCGAAATCGGAAAAACCCAGGTCGCGAAACACCTGCTTGATGATCTGCGGGATGGTCAGGTTCTGAAAAATGCGGCAATCGGAGGTGCGGGTCAGCAGCCACAACCACGGGCGCAAGGTGGCCTGATAGCTGGCGAACTGGCCCTGGTCGACGTTCTGACTGCAACGGGCGACGATGCCATGGAAGTAGCGCTCGCCACCACCGTCGAGCTGCAGGCTCACGCACATGGGCTTGCCGAGCAGTTGGTTGAGGTCGATGGCGTTGTCCAGCGAGTGCAACTGCAACTCGTAGTTGAACAGCCGCCCCAGCTCTTCGCCGCCGCCCATGTCCTTGAGCAGCAGAACCTCGGGTCCGAGGGGGCTGGTGATCTTGGCCAGGCGTGTGGCTTGGTTGAATAACATCAATTATCCCTTGTTGATGCCTTGCATCCTCGTAGGAGCTGTCGAGCAACGCGAGGCTGCGATCTTTGCCCAGACCCTTGAGTCTAAAGCGAAAGATCAAAAGATCGCAGCCTTCGGCAGCTCCTACGGGGCGCTTGATCGCTAGAGTAGTGACGCTGATCGCATAATGTAGTTTGTTACGCGGGGCAGAGGAACCCGGTTCTTGATTGTTCCCAGGCATTACTTGAATAT
This sequence comes from Pseudomonas sp. OA65, assembly GCF_017498305.1. Lineage (NCBI taxonomy): Bacteria > Pseudomonadati > Pseudomonadota > Gammaproteobacteria > Pseudomonadales > Pseudomonadaceae > Pseudomonas > Pseudomonas sp. OA65. The sequence continues at coordinate 34,819 of NZ_JAGDEZ010000028.1, read as the reverse complement.
CTGCTCCTTCGCGCGTCACCTCACGTCCATGGAAAGCGATTACTGTGACCTCTTACCGCATTCAAGAAGCCGATCTCGAAATCCCCGATGCCTGGCAGGACCAGAGCATCAATATTTTCAAGCTGCCGGCCGTCGGTCCCGCTAAAGAAGCCAGTTTTGTAATCAGCCGCGATGCCACCCAGGGCGACGCGCCCTTTGCCGAGTACGTGGACCGCCAGCTCAAAAGCGCGGAGCAGCAACTGCCGGGCTTCAAGCTGGTCCAGCGCTGGGACACGGTGCTGCAGGGGCTCACCACCACGTTGCTGGATTACACCTGGCAACGGGAGGGGCGTGAACTGATGCTGCGCCAGGTGTTCATCGAGCGTAAGCCGGCGGTGCTGATCACCACCCTGACCACTACACCGAGCGATTTCCCTTATCACGAGCCGGCCTGGAAGCTGGCGATGCATTCGTTCAAGCCACAGCCGCCGATTGCCTGAGCATCGACACGTCCCACTGAGTACTCATACACATCATGGATGCACAGGCTGCAGCACGTCTGGGGGATGAAATAGCCCACGGGTTCGGGTTGGCCGCGATGGTCGCCGGAGCCGTGGCCGGCGCCTTGATTGGCGCCGCGGTCGTTGCCGCGACGGTGGCCACGGGCGGCGTGGCCCTGGCGATCATGGCCGGCTCGATTGCCGCCGGCGGCTTGTCGATGTTCCAGATCGTCAAAGGCCTTTCCACCATCTTCAACCTGCCCGAGCCCACCACGGGGGCGTTGATCATGGGCAGCTTCAACGTCTACATCAACGACCGCAATGCCATGCGGGCGGGCGAAGACACGTCATCTTCCTGCACCGGGTTGCCGATGAACCACCCGATCTGGCCCTTCCCGGTGCTGATCGCCGAAGGCAGCGCCACGGTGTTCATCAACGGCAAGCCGGCGGCGCGCTTGCACAGCAAAATGGTCTGTGGCGCTCACATCAAGACCGGCAGCCCGAATACCTTTATCGGTGGGCCGACGGTGTCGGTGGCGTTTGTTCTGGATCTTGAAGGGTGGATGCACACCGGCTTGGAGGTGTTGGGGTTGTTGGCGGCAGGTGCTGCGTTGGTCATGGCCGCCATGGCGGGTATCGCCGTGCTCGTCGAGTTCGTGGTGGTGGGCGGATTGATCCTGGGGGGCATGGAGCTGCTAGGCGATTTAGGTGATCGTCTGGGGCCAGGCTATCGGGACTTGCTGCAAGGTGTCGCCGGCATGGCGATGTTGGGGCTGAGCCCGAAAATGGCGAAGGCGGCCAAGCCTGCCGAACTGCCGCCGCCCAAGTACAAGCCTGGCGTGACCGAGGCCGATATCCTGGCCATGCCGAAAGGCTCGCGACCCGATGCCGACAAGTATTTGTCACCCCAGTATGTGAAGGAACACTTGGCCCAGTTCGAGAACGGTGCCTCACGTTTCACCACAAAGGCCAACCTGGACAAGTACGGCATCGCCCAGCGCGATGGCACGACATTCCTCATGCCCAAGGCTGAAGCCGATCAACTGATTGCCAATGCCAAGGGCGATAAGAGGGCATTGGAGAAGGCGCTGGGGCTGCCAGAAAATACCCTGGAAAGTAGTACCCTTGTGCGGGTCGATATTCCCGCGCCTAAAGAAATGAACCTGCGGATTCCTTCAGGTAACGAGGCCGGCGCCAACGAGTTCTGGATTCCTGGCGGCAAGCTGCCGACGGGTGCCAGCGAGGCGGTCATCGATGCCGGGGACATTTTGCCCAAAGACTTCAGTTGGACGCCGTTATGACCGTAGAGGTAAGCAAATCATGAAATTCCAAGATGTTCTGGTCAGTCGCGAGCACATGTTCTCCGTGGGTATCGAACAGGAATCGGGTCGATTCTATGTCTCCATACCGGTCAGCAACGGCATGGCCGACTACGAGGAATATTATGAAATCAATCAGGCGACCTTCGAGCTGTTCAAGCGTGACCCGGATGCCGCGCTGCCGTTTGTGGCGCGTTGCAGGAAGCGTGAGCTGGACGAACTATTGATTGTCCAGCCGGGAACGAACCGCGGCACGGCCATCTGATCGCCAATGAGCATTCTGGACGCTGCAATCGCCCTGGCTTCAAGGGTCCACGCGGGCCAGGTGGATAAGGCCGGCAAGCCCTACATCCTCCACCCGTTGCGCCTGATGATGAAGTTCGACGGGCTTGAAGAGCAACTGGTCAGCCTGTTGCATGATGTGGTCGAAGACGGCGATGTCACGCTGGATGAGCTGCGCGGGCTTGGCATTCCCGAGGTCGCGGTGACGGCTATCGACTGCCTGACCAAGCGCCCGGGCGAATCCTATGAACAATTCATCGACCGGATTCGTCCCAATCCACTGGCGACCAAAGTGAAAATAGCGGACATCCACGACAATCTTGACCTTACCCGGCTGCCCGTCGTGCGAGACAAGGACCTGGAGCGCGCCGCGAAATATCATCGGGCATTGCGTTACCTGCAAGAGCAATGAAAGGTGGCCATCCCACACAATAACGACATCAATTTCCTGCTCGCGAACCCGGATGTAGTGAGAATCCAATGAGTGCCACCCTAGAAAACGTATTGCTGCTGGCCCTGGCCAATGATGAGCTGGATAAATTCCTCGTCGGCGAGCCGTTCTACTTCCAAGAAGCCAAGAACGATAACGAAGAGCCGCAGAACATCGTCGCGGCTTTCGATTTGCTGGTGCTGCGTTACTGGCAACAGACCCGCGACCCCCAGTTTCCCGGGCGCTTCGTGGCGGCTTTGCTCAAGATTCTCGCGACTTATCCTGATCGTAATCGGGCGATTTATGTCGCCGCGGTGTGGGTCTGGTACTACCGGTTTTGCCTGAGCAAAAAGCAGGCACAACCCGAGGGGCTTTATGCCGACCTGTTCGAGATCGATATGGGGGCTGTAGCGCTGGCCCTCCAGCGCCAGCTTGAGCTCAACAAGGCTGAGCTCGTCCAGGACACGCGGTGGGCGGGCGGTACTTGGAACAGCCAGAACGGCCTGTGGGGGCCGCTGATGCGCACCGCCCTGGCCGTCCGGGATAAGCTGGGCGGCCCTGACTTCGTGCCGGTCAATTTCTGAGTGATTGATGGTGTGCTGAAGGCCTACGTGGAAAGAGCCGACGGTGACTCGATTGGTGTTCGAATCATGGATAACGCGCTGGATTCTTCCCTGCGCGCTATCGGGTTTTCGAATGCGGCAGAGAAAGATGTCTACGTTTTGCAGGTCGCGGATAACAAGCAGAAGGCTAAGGTATTCGATGAGCTCCGTTCATTGGGCGTGGCCTTTTCGGCGGGCAAGGAATGGTGCCCCTCCGAAGTTTTCGAATATCTTCGTGACGAGCAACTGCTGAGCGGCAAGTACTTGCGAGTCGCGTGGACGCAGCCCGGTCAATACCGGCTTACGAACGAGTGAAATTTGAAGATGGACTCTGTGGCGAGGGAGCTTGCTCCCGCTTGAGTGCGAAGCACTCACAAAGGGGGCTGCTTCGTAGCCCAGCGGGAGCAAGCTCCCTCGCCACGGGATCATCGTTTACTTAAGTGAGCAGCGTTGCAGCCAGGGGCGGCTCCGGCGGTGAACCTCAGTGTTTGGCCCTTGCCGGGAACAAAGCTTTTACTGCCGCATCGATAACACCCTTGATGCCCTTGCCCTTGGCATCCACTTCGCTGGCGCCTCCGGAGTTCAAGTCCAAACGGCCGCCGGTGTCGATGTTGCCATTGCCACTGGCGTAGATATTGAACGCGGTGCCCGAGATGTTGATCTCGCCACTGGCATTGAACTCCAGCACGCTTTTGCCACACACCAGTCGAATCTGCGAGCCCGCTTCCACGAGGTATTGGGTGCTGATGCTGTCGCTCTTGGTGCCGCCGACGAGCAAGGCATCGTTGCGCTGCACGGCCCGCAGTCGGTCTTGGCCAATGCGTACGGTTTCGTTGTGGCCGATGCTTTTATTGCGGTCGTGGCCCACCGAATGGCTCTCGTCCACCTCGACCACGATGTCCTGGTTACGCTCGGCGTGGATGTACAACTGCTCGGCGCCTTTCTTGTCTTCCATGCGGATTTCGTTGAAATTCGCCGGCGTGCCGCCCTTGCTCGAACGGCTTTTCATGCCGCTCTGGGTGGCATTGGCGGGCAAGTCATAGGGCACGGTCTGTTCGGCGTTGTACACGCGACCGGTGATGATCGGCCGGTCCGGGTCGCCTTCGAGGAAACTGACGATCACTTCCTGGCCAATTCGCGGGATCTGCATCGAGCCCCAGTTTTTCCCGGCCCAAGCCTGCGACACACGAATCCAGCACGAGCTGTTTTCGTTGGATTGGTCGTGACGGTCCCAGTAGAAATGCACCTTCACCCGGCCGAACTGATCAGTCCAGATTTCCTCGCCCTTGGGACCCACCACTAACGCAGTCTGCGGGCCTTTGACGATAGGGCGATGGGTGATGGGCAGTGGCCGATAGCTTCGCTGGGCGTCGATACAGGTCAGGCTGCTTTCGAACTGCGCCGAAGGCGCGCCACCGCCGGTTTCGCCGCTTTCCTGGGAAATGTAGTAGCGGGCGCCGACGATCAGGTATTCGCGGTTCTGGTCCTGGCGGGTGAAGCCGGTGAGGCTGAACAGATGCCCCGAGCCCAGGCCCCGAGCGTTACCGGCCAGCTCGACCTGTTCGTGCTGGGTCTGTAAGGCTTCGATGCGGGTGCGGGCGTAGTGTTCGCCGTCCTGGCTCTGCACGTAGGTGCCAGGGTAGTCGTACAGGGGATAGTCGCCGGCAGTGTGCGGGCGCGGCATGGCCGAGCGTACGTCGATGCGTGCGCTGGGGCGCTGAAAATCGTAGTCGTTGAGCTCAAGCGAACCGGGCTGGACTTCCTGGGCCAGGTGCCAGTCGTGGATGTGGTCACGCTCGCGCTGCTGCTCGTTCTTGGGGTAGTACGGCACTGAGCCGTAGCCGGGCGCCGTGGCGTGGGCTCCATAAGCGTCGGCCAGCACCAGCACATGCCGACCCTGCTCATGGCGGAAGAAGTAGTAGATCCCTTCCTGCTCCATCAAGCGGCTGACGAAATCGAAGCTGGTCTCGCGATATTGGACGCAGTATTCCCACTCGCGATAAGGCCGGCTCAAGGCGTCTTCGAAATCGGAAAAGCCCAGGTCGCGGAACACCTGCTTGATGATCTGCGGGATGGTGAGGTTCTGGAAAATCCGGCAATCGGAGGTGCGGGTCAGCAGCCACAGCCACGGGCGCAGGGTGGCCTGGTAACTGGCGAACTGGCCCTGGTCGACGTTCTGGCTGAAACGGGCGACGATGCCATGGAAGTAGCGCTCGCCACCGCCGTCGAGTTGCAGGCTCACGCACATGGGTTTGCCGAGCACCTGATTGAGGTCGATGGCGTTGTCCAGCGAGTGCAGTTGCAGCTCATAGTTGAACAGCCGCCCCAGTTCTTCGCCGCCGCCCATGTCCTTGAGCAGCAGTACCTCGGGTCCGAGGGGGCTGGTGATCTTGGCCAGGCGGGTGGCTTGGTTGAATAACATCGAATGTTCCGTGCAAATGGTAGTAACTGAAGGAGCCCAATACCCACTGTGGGAGCGGGCTTGCTCGCGAAGGCGGTGTGCCAGTCAGCATCAATGGCACTGACAGATCGCCTTCGCGAGCAAGCCCGCTCCCACAGGGTCATGCGGTGTTACCTGAAGTCAGGCCGCGTCGCTGAAATCGTACTGCAATTCGTTGTCCACGGCGCTGATCCGCACCCCGGCCAACGCCTTGCCTTCGAGCATGCGGGTCAGGAACTCGCGGCTCATGTCCGGCAGCAGGCTGTTGGTCAGGATGGTGTCGATCATGCGCCCGCCGCTTTCGGTTTCGGTGCAACGGGAGACGATCAGATTGATCACCGCGTCGTCGTAGTCGAAGGCGACTTTGTGGGTGCTCTCTACGCGCTTCTTGATGCGGTTGAGTTGCAGGCGGGTGATGGCCTTGAGCATCTCATCGCTGAGCGGGTAGTACGGGATCGTCACCAGGCGTCCAAGCAAGGCCGGCGGGAAAATTTCCAGCAGCGGTTGGCGCAACGCCTTGGCGATTTCTTCCGGCTCGGGAACGTTCTGCGGGTCTTTGCAGACCTGGGCGATCAACTCGGTGCCGGCGTTGGTGGTCAGCAGGATCAAGGTGTTCTTGAAGTCGATCACCCGGCCTTCGCCGTCCTCCATCACGCCTTTGTCGAACACCTGGAAGAAGATCTCATGCACGTCCGGGTGGGCTTTTTCCACTTCGTCCAGCAGCACCACGCTGTACGGTTTGCGCCGCACGGCTTCGGTCAGCACACCGCCTTCGCCGTAGCCGATGTAGCCCGGCGGCGCGCCCTTGAGGGTGGACACGGTGTGGGCTTCCTGGAACTCACTCATGTTGATGGTGATGACGTTCTGCTCGCCGCCGTACATGGCTTCGGCCAGGGCCAGGGCGGTTTCGGTCTTGCCCACGCCGGAGGTGCCGGCGAGCATGAACACGCCAATCGGCTTGCTCGGATTGTCGAGGCCGGCGCGGGAGGTCTGGATGCGCTTGGCGATCATCTGCAAGGCATGGTCCTGGCCGATGATGCGTTTTTTCAGGTGCTGGTCGAGGTTGAGCACGGTTTCCAGTTCGTTGCGGGCCATGCGGCCCACCGGGATACCGGTCCAGTCGGCGACCACCGAGGCCACGGCCTGGTAATCCACGGTCGGCAGGATCAGCGGGGTTTCACCTTGCAGGGCGGTGAGGCGCTGTTGCAGGTCCACCAGTTTCTCGCGCAGTTCATGACTGGTTTCGCTGCCATCCTCGCTGTCCACCACGCCGACGCGTTCGCGCAGGGTCGCGCGAGTTTCCAGCAGTTCGTCCACCAGGGTTTTCTCTTCGGCCCAGCGGCTTTCCAGCTCGGCCAGGCGCTCGCGCTCGGCGTTCAGCAGGCTTTCGCTGTGGGTCTGGCGGGTGCCGATGACCACGCCAATCGCGTGCTCACGGGCGATGATTTGCAGCTCGGTTTCCAGCGCTTCGATGCGCCGCCGGCTGTCGTCCACTTCGGCCGGCACGGCATGCAGGCTGATGGCGACGCGGGCACAGGCGGTGTCCAGCAGGCTCACGGATTTGTCCGGCAGCTGGCGCGCGGGAATGTAGCGGTGGGACAGCTTGACCGAGGCTTCCAGGGCTTCGTCGAGGATCTGCACCTGGTGGTGTTTTTCCATGGTCGAGGCCACGCCGCGCATCATCAGCAGGGCCTTGTCTTCCGACGGCTCGGCCACTTGCACCACTTGGAAACGGCGGGTCAGGGCCGGGTCTTTTTCGATGTGCTTCTTGTACTCGGCCCAGGTCGTGGCGGCCACGGTGCGCAAGGTGCCACGGGCCAACGCCGGTTTGAGCAGGTTGGCCGCGTCGCCCGTGCCGGCGGCGCCACCGGCACCCACCAGGGTGTGGGCTTCGTCGATGAACAGGATGATCGGTTTCGGCGAGGCCTGGACGTCTTCGATGACTTGGCGCAGGCGTTGTTCGAATTCGCCTTTCATGCTCGCGCCGGCTTGCAACAGGCCCACGTCGAGGCTGCGCAATTCCACGTCCTTGAGGGCCGGCGGCACGTCGCCAGCGACGATGCGCAGGGCGAAGCCTTCGACCACGGCGGTCTTGCCCACGCCGGCTTCGCCGGTGAGGATCGGGTTGTTCTGCCGGCGGCGCATGAGGATGTCCACCAGTTGGCGGATCTCTTCGTCACGGCCGACGATCGGGTCGAGCTTGCCGCTGCGGGCCTGCTCGGTGAGGTCGACGGTGAAGCGCTTGAGGGCTTCCTGCTTGCCCATGGCGGCCGGGGCCATGGCGCCGCTGGCTTCGCCCGGCACGGCGCCGGCATTGAAACCGTCGCTGGCGGTCAGGGCGTTTTCCGGCGAATCGCCGACGTATTCGTCAAAGCGTTCGCTCAGGGCTTCGACCTTGACCTTGTCGAACTCCGACGACAGGCCCAGCAGCGCGTGGCGCAGGCTTGGCGTCTTGAGGATGCCCAGCACCAGGTAACCGGTGCGCACCTGGCTTTCGCCGAACATCAGGCTGCCATAGACCCAGCCGCGTTCCACGGCTTCTTCCACGTGGGACGACAGGTCGGTGATCGACGTCGAACCCCGTGGCAAACGATCCAATGCCTCGGTGAGGTCGCGGGCCAGGCGCGCCGGCTCGATGTTGAATTGGCGGATGATGCGGTGCAGGTCCGAGTCCTGCAGTTGCAGCAACTGGTGAAACCAGTGGGCCAGTTCCACATAAGGGTTACCGCGCAACTTGCAGAACACGGTGGCGGCTTCGATGGCTTTGTAGGCCACGCTGTTGAGTTTGCCGAACAACGCGGCGCGACTGATTTCACCCATGCTCATGGCTCCTTGAGGTCTGTGAGGTGTTGGCCTGTTCGGCGTAATGCCGGGCCAGTATTAAATCGTTGGCATCTTTTTCAGGACGTCCCAGCCAGGTGTTGAAGCCCAGGCGGAAACGGCCATTGAGTTGTAGTGCGGGCACTTCGGGCTGTTCCAGGACCAGGTTCAGGTCCCAATCCAACTCGTGGCCCAGGTATTCGGCGACCCAGGCCACCAGCTCGTTGAACGGTTGGCTGCCGGGCAGCATGCCCATGTAGTCAACGAGCTTGAGTGGCCCCAGGCGAATGCGGAATTTGTGCTGGCGGTCCCACACGAAGCGGCCCAGGCAGAAGTCCACGCCCAGTTGCGCGTTGACACCGACGCGGCTGCGTTCCGGCAGTTCCAGCCATTGGCCGACGTATTCTTCGATTTCCACCGGCAGGCCGAAGTACTCGCTGAGGATCGCTTTCAAACCGTCCGGGTAGCGGGTCTGCGCCGACAGGTGGCCGCTGTAGTGCAGTTTCGCCGTGTCGGGGATCAGCCCTTGGTTGAGCAGGCTCGGCATGCCCCGACCGCTGAGGGCCGCCAGGCGCGCCGACCAATAATCATCGTCCGGACGGTCGTGGCTGACCGTCGGCCGCGCTTCGGCCCAGGCCCGATAGAACAGGCTGAGCAGGCGATGGTGGAACACGTCGAGAAAGCGCTTGCTGGTGCTGTCGGCGTTGTTGCGCTGGCGTTCGCGCACGTATTCGGTGATGTGCAGCGGCATCGGGCCGTTGGGGCCGCCGAGGCCGAAGAAGAATTGCTCCAGGCGCGCCGGCGTACCGTCGCCGCCCGGTTGCACCGAGGCGAGGGTGGCCGGGGCGAAGGTGCAGTCGGCCTGTTGCCCGAGGCGCAACGGGTCATCGGCCAGGCGCAGGGAATGGCCCAGGCGCGGCAGCTCGGGGGATTCGCACTCGATGCGCCGCAACGCCTGGAAGAAATCGTATTCCCAGGGTTCCTGGTGCATCGCCTCCAGGGTACTCACAGGGTCGGACGACGTCCGGGCTTGGCTTTCCATCGCATGATCTCGCCGCGTTCGGTGGTACGGATCACCGTCTCGGTAAAACTGTTGATCGACACGTAGCGTGCCAGGAAGCGCTCGAACACCGCACCGAGCAGGAACACCCCGGTGCCGCGAAACGCGTTTTCATCGAATTCCAAGGTGATCTCCAGGCCACGACCGAACACGATCGGGCCGGGCATCGGCAAGCGCCGGGTGCAGGCCTTGCTGCTGACTTCCCGCAGTCCTTCGATCTGCAATTGCAGGGCCGCGTCGTTGCTGTCGCCGTACAGGCGCAGCAGTTCACGCAGGGCCGCGGCGCCTTGGCCTTGCTCGCTCAACGACAAGTAGTTCAGCGACAACTGGCTGATCAACCGCCAGGCCTTGGCGTCGTGGGCGTGGCTGGCCCGTGGTCGACTGGGTCCGGCCACGCAGCGCACGGCGCCCACCGGGGCACTGTCGGCGAGGGTGAAGTCAGTCTTGCCGTTGCCCACGCTCATGAACAGCGGCAGGTCGCGGTTGGTGCACAGCGCGGTCACGCCAAGTTGGCGCAGGTCATGGCGGTAGGGCGCTTGCTGGCTGTCCACCAGGCTGACGAAGGTTTCGCTGCCGATGTAGGTCGAGCGCGGGCCGTTGCGTCGTTGGTCGCTGGACAGCACGCGCGGTTCGCGCCGCACGGTGTAGTAGGCCTGGTCGCGGCCATAACGGGACGGATCGCGCACGGCGTAGAACGGCAGGAACGGTTGCTCCGGCCCGGTGCCGTGGCCGGTGAGGCCGCTCAGGGAATGCACTTCGAAATCCATCGGCCGGGTACGGTCGGCGATCACGTGGTGTTCGTTGACCCGTTCCGACAAGTGAATGCGATCCAGGCGCTTGGGAAACAGGTTGATGGCCGGGGTGCAGAACGGCAGGAATTGCGAAGCCCCGACGCTGCCTTCCAGGCTCGGATCGTGACGGTCGAACAACACGATCAGCTCCAGCTCCTGGCCGTCGCAGCGTTTGACCGCGCGGCTCAACTGGGTGAAGTCGACAAACAGGAAACGGTGGGGCAGGGCGAAGTATTCCTGCAGCAGGCGATAGCCCTGGAAGGCCCGCGACACCACCGGCAACGCGGCGTCGGCATCGTCGAAGCCGCGCGAGCGCAACGCATCCTGGGGCAGCCGCTCCACCCAGTCGCCGCCAGGCTTGCGGGCGAACACCGCGCAGGCATTGCCCAGCAGTTGTTCGTAGAGGCGGAAGGGCTGTTCGTCGGCGCCGTTCAGGTACAGCGGCAGGTTGTCCAGGGCCAGGCTGTTGAACGGCAGCTCGGCGCCAGTGCGCAGGGTCAGGCGCAGGCCGGCCTTGGCTTTCGGCTCGCTGGCGGCCAGGCGCCCGAGCACGGCGGACGGGTTGCCGAAGTATTCGGCCTGGCTGACCTGCAACGGCCACAACGTCACCGCGTGGGCGGTGCGGTACTCGCAGCAGGTCTGGGTTTCACGCCCCAGGGCGGCACGCAGGACGGTATCGCGCGGCAGCGGGAAACCACTGCTCAGCGAGCCTTCGTCCGGGTCGGCCTGCATCTGCACCACGGTCATCGACGGCGTCGGCGCCAGGTAATGCGGGTAGGCGATTTCCAGCAGGTTGTGGGTGAAGGTCGGGTACTCGGCGTCGAGCTTGAGCTGAACCCGGGCCGTCAGGTAAGCAAAGCCTTCCAGCAGGCGCTCGACATAGGGGTCGGCGCAGTCCATGCCGGCCAACGTCAGCCGACTGGCGATCTTGGGATATTCCTTGGCGAACTCCGCCGCGCTTTCGCGCACATGGTGCAGTTCCTGGTTGTACAGTTCCAGCAGGCGCGGGTTCATGGGCGTCTCCGCTGATCGGCGTTGACCACGCGCACATGGCCGGTTTCCAGGTCCAGGTCGGTTTGCAGCATCAGCCGCAGCGGCACGGGCTGGGCCCAGAGGTCGCCTTCGATCTCGAAACTCAACGCGTTATGGTTCATCTCGGCCGTCGCCCGGGCCCGCACCCGCAGGGTGTGGCGCAGGATGCGCGGTTCGAAGGTGGCAATGGCCTGGTGGATCAAGGTTTCCAGGGCCGAGACATCGACGTTCGACGCGCTGTTGCCGGCCAGCGCCGGCAGGCCGAAATTCACCACCGACGTGCCCGCCGGGGTGTGCAGCGTGGCATCGGCGTCGAGCAGGGACGTGGTGTTGAGCAGCCACGCCAGGTCACGCAGCACCGAGGCCTTCAATTGGGTCAGGGAGAGCACGCGCTTGTCGGCGCTTTCCTTGGGGTTGGTCGGATCGTCGTCGGTCAACCGGTCCAATAGGGAGGGTTGGAGGCGATCACGGGTGGCGATTTCGGTTACCACCGAAAGAGCGCCGTATACATTTTTTGATCCCATTGGCCAGGGCCGCAGGAGGCGAACTGACTCACATCCGAGACCTCCAGTGTTTCCTTGATCAGGCGTACTGCTTGAATTTTGGTCAAGCAATCGCGGCTGGGAGCGGGCATGTGTTCGCTGCGCTCGACCAAGAAAATCGGCACTTGGTTGAACGTCTCCACACGCAGTTGCTTGTCCGGACCCAGGCTGAACTGGCAAGGCCATTCCATATCGAGCGTCTGGTGGCTTTGGTCAGGTTTAACGAGCGTGCAGCGACCTTGAACGTCAGTCAGGCTCACTGGATGCCCGACGAAGACCGCTTGAATTGGGGCTGGCGCAGTGGCTGTTTCCTGCCCGGCGCACGCGCTTAGACTGACGAGGCTTGCCGCCATCGCCGCAAGAAACAAAGGGCTGCGCATCACGAAAGCTCCCAGAACCAGATGGCCTTGGATCTTGAGAACAGATCACCGCTCTTGGTCAGGCCACGGTTCCACAGGTCGATGTGATCACCCGTAGGTCGGCCGGCAGTGTCGCTGTTCTGTTGGTAGCAGTCTTTGAAGAAGATGATTCCAGTCTTGCCCATCAGCGTTGTGCGATCTGCCACGCTGGTGGTGTAGACCTTCGGCGCGCCGAGGCGGTTCTTCTTCCATAGCCAGTTGGCCAATGACTCCGCGCCGCGGGCATGTCCATGGGCGCATTTGGGATCCAGCGTATAAGTCGAAGTATTGACCGGTAAGGTCTTTTCCCCGCACAAGGCGATGCTCATACGAATAGCGCACTGGTTGATATAGGGACCGTCACAAGCCGGAGTGGCGGACGGGTAGGGCGGATAGCTGTTCCACAAATTGACAAACGAAGGCTTGGCCATGACTCAGATACCACGTGGGAAAGGGTTGGATTCGAGCAAGCACCAAACACCCCCGGCGCGTGGCACCGGGGGCGTGTTCGATTACACCTTGATGTTCTGACGGATGTTCCAGCCGAACTTGACCGGACCGCCTTCCTTGGTGCCGTCGGCTTTCTGTGGCTGGTAGTCCACCAGCACCTTGGCGAAGTTCAGGGTGACGTTTTCGGTCAGGCGATCATCGCTGCCCGAGCCGCCGGTGCTCAGGGAAGTGACCAGCACTTCTTCCAGGTTGATGATCATGTACTCGACCTGGCTTTCACCGCCGGCCTTGCGCACGGTCAGCTTGACCTTGTCGATGTGCTTGCCGCTGGCGCAGTGCATCATCAGGTTCGGCGACGCCTTGTCGACGTACTTGGTCAGGGACAGGTCCTGGACGTTGACCTTGCCCGCACCACCGCCGCTGCCCACGTGCATGTTGCCGGACTGGGACATGCCCCAGCTCCAGTTCAGGACATCGATCTCGTCCTTGTGGGCCTTGTCCATGGACTCGCCCTTGATGTCGCCGATCTTGATGAAAATATCAACAGCCATGTTTTCTCCCTGTGTGGTTTCTAACCACATTGTTTGGTTGACGCTGACCTTGCGAAATCTGTGAACTCAATGAAGATCTCCTGTGGACCACCCTGTGGCGAGGGAGCTTGCTCCCGCTTGGGTGCGCAGCGCCCACAAGAAGGGGCCGCTACGCGACCCAGCGGGAGCAAGCTCCCTCGCCACAAAGGGCCTCCACAGGAAAGCCCATTTCAACTGTTGTTTACGCGCCCTTGGCCGACGGCAGTTTCGATACCAGGCGCAGCGACACGGTCAGCCCTTCGAGCTGGTAGTGCGGGCGCAGGTAGAACTTGGAGTTGTAGTACCCCGGATTGCCTTCGACTTCTTCGACGATCACTTCAGCGGCAGCCAATGGATGCTGGGCCTTGGTGGTCTCGGTGGAGTGCGCCGGGTCACCGTCGACGTAGTTGAGGATCCAGTCCTGCAACCAACGCTGCATCTCGTCCTTCTCTTTGAAGGAACCGATCTTGTCGCGCACGATGCACTTGAGGTAATGGGCGAAACGGCAGGTGGCGAACAGGTACGGCAGGCGCGCGGCCAGGTTGGCGTTGGCGGTGGCGTCCGGGTCGTCGTATTCGGCCGGTTTCTGCAGCGACTGGGCGCCGATGAAGGCCGCGAAATCGGTGTTTTTCTTGTGCAGCAGCGGCATGAAACCGTTCTTCGCCAGTTCCGCTTCACGGCGGTCCGAAATGGCGATTTCGGTTGGGCACTTCATGTCCACGCCACCGTCGTCGGTCGGGAAGGTGTGGGCTGGCAGGTTTTCCACTTCACCGCCGGACTCCACGCCACGGATGCGCGAGCACCAGCCGAAGTGTTTGAACGAACGGTTGATGTTCACCGCCATCGCGTAGGCGGCGTTGGCCCAGGTGTACTTGGAGCTGTCGGCGCCGTCGGTGTTTTCTTCGAAGGCGAAGGCTTCCACCGGGTCGGTCTTGGCGCCGTACGGCAGGCGCGCCAGGAAGCGCGGCATGGTCAGGCCGATGTAGCGCGAATCTTCCGATTCACGCAGCGAGCGCCAGCCGGCGTATTCCGGAGTGGTGAAGATCTTGGTCAGGTCGCGCGGGTTCGACAGTTCCTGCCACGAGCCCATGCCCATCACGGTCGGCGAGGCCGCAGCGATGAACGGCGAGTGCATGGCCGCGCAGACTTTCGACAGTTCGCCCAGCAGTTCCACGTCCGGTGGCGACTGGTCGAAGTAGTAGTCGCCCACCAGGCAGCCGTAAGGCTCGCCGCCGAACTGGCCGTATTCTTCTTCGTACATCTTCTTGAAGAGCGGGCTCTGGTCCCACGCGGTGCCCTTGAATTTCTTCAGGGTCTTGTGCAGGTCAGGCTTGGAGATGTTGAGCACACGGATCTTGAGCTGCTCATCGGTCTCGGTGTTGTTGACCAGGTAGTGCAGGCCACGCCAGGCGCTTTCCAGTTGCTGGAAGTCCGGGTGGTGGATGACCTGGTTGACTTGGGCGGTGAGCTTGGCGTCGATGGCGGCGATGATCGATTCGATCGACTTGATGGCGTCGTTGGACACCAGGTCGGTCTGCGCCAGGGCTTGCTCGGCCAGGGTGCGCACGGCCGTTTCAACGGCTTCGCGGGCACGCTCGGTCTTGGGTTTGAATTCTTGCAGCAGCAGGGACGCGAACTCGCTGGTTTCTTGGGTCGCACCCAGGTTTTGCACGCCTTCGCGGGCTGTATTGTCAGTCATGATCATTGGTCCTGTGCTGGCTTCGGCGCGCTCGCCAGGGCCTGCAACAGCGCTGGGTCCTTGATCGCCTTCATGATGATTTCTTCGGCGCCGGTCTTGCCGTCCATGTAGGTCAGCAGGTTGGCCAACTGGGTGCGTGCTTCGAGCAGCTTGTTCAACGAGTCGACCTTGCGGGCGACGGCCGCCGGGCTGAAGTCGTCCATGCTTTCGAACGTCAGGTCCAGGCTCAGGTTGCCTTCGCCGGTCAGTTCGTTAGGCACATGGAACGCCACGCGCGGCTGCATGGCCTTGAGGCGCGAGTCGAAGTTGTCGACGTCGATCTCGAGGAACTTGCGGTCGGCCACCGGTGCCAGAGGCTCGGCGGGCTTGCCGGCGAGGTCGGCCATGACGCCCATGACGAAGGGCAACTGGACCTTTTTCTCGGCGCCGTAGAGCTCGACGTCGTACTCGATCTGCACTCGAGGCGCGCGGTTGCGCGCGATGAATTTCTGAGAACTTTGCTTCGCCACGTTGCTGCTCCTGGTCGCTTGAGCGACGGTGTTGGCGTCATCGGGGGTGCCGGTGACGTGACTGCGTGATCCGCTCGCTTTTTATTCGCTGTCTGGGCCGCGCAGGTTTTCAAATTGGCTCATGCCGTCGGGAATCAGGTTGCGCACGATGGCCGCGAAGTCGGCGTGCACCAGATTCTTGGCCCGGTTCAACAGCACCGGCAGCGGGCTGGAGGGCTCATGACGGGTGTAGTAAGCGAGAATCCGGTCCAGGCTGCGCAGCACGTCGTCGCGGTTGTTGATGTCGCCGCTGACGGTGCTGGTGTTGGTATTACGCGGCGCGCTTGTGACACTTGAATGCTCGGTGGGCGCTGGGCTGTCGTCGCTGACGGGCTCGGCCTGGGCGTTGTCGCCGTTCTGCGGGGCGAACTGACCGAGAATCTGCAGGGCCATTTTCAGCGGTTGCTTCAACGGGCCGAGGTCCACGCCTTGGGCGGAACCGACCTGGTCGCTGACTTGCTGTTCGATGGCTTCGGCGGCGCTGCGGGCTTCGAGCAGGGCTGCGCGGGTGGTTTCCAACTGCTCGGGATCGCTGTCGAGCAGGGCCCCGGCGAGCTGTTCGGCGCCGAGGTTTTCATCCGGGAAACTTTGTAGGCCGCTGGCATTGGCGGCGGCGCGCAGGCTGACGGCACCGAAGGTCCGCGAACGGGTCAGGATGCTCTCGCGCAGCAGGCGGATGGTGACATCGGACGTCAGGCCGGCGAGGGCATTGATGCGCACGGTGGGGTCGTTGTCGTCATCGGCGTCCAGGCGCGGATGCAGCTCGGCCCAGTATTGCTTGAGCAGCTCGCTGATCAGCGTCAGCACACGGGCCATGCCCGGCAGGCCTTCGAGGGCCAGGGAGCTTTGCATCAGGTAATGAGTGATGCGCAGGTCTTTGCTGCGCGCAAGCAAGTCCAGGCTCTGTTGCTGGATGCTGCGCCATTCAGGGGGTTCGGCAGGCAGGATCGAATCGCCCATGCTGCGCTCGGGTTGGCCCCGGGAGTCGCGCTCCAGGCGCAGGAAATCCGCGTCATATTCCAGGTCTTCACCGCACGGCGAAGTCGCGGATACGGCGGCGAGCAACAAAGGCACATCCACTTGGATCGATCTCCCTATCACCCGCTTTGAAGAAGTCGGGCAGTTCACACGCAAGTTTCGGATGAAACTCCACATGTTCCTTGACGGTAGTGGCCCTTTAGATTCGCGGTGATCTTAAAGTGCCATCATTAATATTCAAGAAGTTGTGCATTTTTGGTGTAGTACTTATCGCTTGTCAAGGTAAGCTATTTCGCCTGTGTATGCCCTATGTAACAGTTGTGATGCGCTTAACAGCCTGCCCGACCCACCGGTCGACGCGGCGACTGACGTGGGGTTTTTGTCACGCAAGCCGGTTATGATCTGCAATCATGCTGGCAAAAAGCCGTTGTACGGTGGCTGGCAAGGTTGCCGGTGGTTGGTCAGGGCCTGAATCCCTCACCGCCCGCCCGCGCGCGAAGTATTCAGCAAGGAGGCAAGATGCCGCTGTGTTTGACTATCACTAGTTATCACAAAATTACCCCAGGCCAGTGTTCTGAAAAGTCCATGGACCAGGGGGTGATGGCAATTGGCCGCAATTCCGATAATGATTGGGTATTGCCGGACCCCGAGCGTTTGGTTTCCGGCAAACATTGCGTGATTCAATACAAAGACGGGCGTTATTACTTGACCGATAACAGCACTAATGGTGTGGAATTGGTCAAGGCCGGTGTGCGCCTGCGCAAGGGCAACAGCGAACCCCTGCAAGACGGCGAAGTGATTCGCATCGGTGATTATGAAATCCAAGCCCGCGTGGATTTCAGTCTGCCGGTCACCGATAGCAACCCGTTCGCCGAGTCTCCCAGCAGTTTCGAGGCCTTGATGGGGCAACAGAGCGCCCCCGTGTATGCGCCGTCGCCGATTTCCGCGCCGTCACCAGTCCAAGTGCCCGCGCATTTCCAGGGTGTGTCGGCCATGGACACCCTGCCGGACCTGTTCGATTTCCTGGCCCCGAGCAGCGTCCCTCCGGCCACCCAGCCAGACCATGTCCCGGCCGAGCAACACAATTTCCGCCCACCGACGCCGATTGCCCAGCCGAGCCCGCCGCCGGTGATCGAGCCGGTGATAGCGCCTTCCGCCTCGGTGATTCCGGACGACTGGGACCCGTTCAGCGACAAGCCTGCGCCGATGGCGGTTGCGCCGCTGCCCGTGGCCCCGCCGCCGGTGCCGTTACCGCCGGTGGTCGAGCCAGTCGCGACGCCTGTTGCGCAGCCGCCGCTCGCCGACATCTTTGCTGACATCATTGCACCGCCGCCGGCCCCTGTGCCTGAAGCGTCGGTCACCCGTGTCGAGCCCCCGGTCGCACCGCCTGTTGCTCCGGTTACCCCGGTTGCTCCAGTAACTCCGACTGCTCCGGCCGAGTCTGCCCAACCCGACTTGCTGCAAGCCTTCCTGCGCGGTGCCGGGCTGGACCAGTTGCGCCTGGACAAGGCCAACGCCGAAGCGCAGATGGAAAACATCGGGCGCAGTTATCGCTTGATGGTCGAAGGCCTGATCGATGTCCTGCGCGCCCGCAGCAGCCTCAAGGGTGAGTTCCGCATCCAGCAGACGATGATCCAGCCGGTGGAAAACAACCCGCTGAAATTCGCTCCCAATGTCGATGAAGCCCTGTTGTTGCTGTTGCGCCACGGCAACCAGGCGTTCATGGCCCCGGACGCGGCGGTGCGCGACAGTTTCGATGACTTGCGGGCCCACCAACTGGCGGTGATGGCCGGTGTGGAAGCGGCCATCAAGCATTTGCTGGGGCGCTTCGAACCGGCGCAACTGGAAGAGCGCATGGCCAAGCCCGGAGGACTGTCGGGTATTTTCAGCGGCTCTCGACAGGCCCAGTACTGGCAGCAATTCACCGAGCTCTACAGCAACATTTCCCGGGAAGCCCAGGAGGATTTCCAGGACCTGTTTGGCCGTGAGTTCAGTCGCGCCTACGAAGAACACAGCACGCGACAGCGACGCCGTTGAGCGGCGTCGCCTTATAACAATACTGATAAGCCCACAACGGATAGCTCAAACGTCATTGAGGACGCAGGATGATTCCCAGGTTTTTACTCGCAGTTGCCACCGCGCTTCTGCTGACGGCGTGCGCCAAGGATGCGGCCAACCCCCAGCCCGAAGAAGCTGAGGCCGACACCGCCGCCATCGAGCTGCATTTCCATGCCATTGCCGGCCTCAACCCCGGCGCCACCGGCCAGCCGGCCCCAGTCCGGGTGCGCATTTTCGAACTGAAAAATGCCGCGACCTTCGGCCGTTCCGATTATTTCGCCTTGGCCGAACGGGCCCAGGCCACGCTGGGCGCCGACCTGATCGACCAGGACGAGGTGCTGATCCAGCCCGGCCAGCAACTGAGCCTGCAACGCGACCTCGACCCGGCCACGCGGCACATCGGAATACTGGTGGGCTATCGCGAGCTGGACCAGTCGCTGTGGCGCACGGTGATGAATGTCCCAGCGCGTGAATACACCGAATACCAGATCAGCCTCGATGTGCGCGCCGTGCGCAGCGCCGTCGTCGTTCCCCCATCCAGCCCTGCCCAATAAGCAATCGGAGCCCCCATGTCCTGGAACAATCGCGTGGTCTGGTCGGAAGGCATGTTCATTGGAACGCAGCACTTCCAACAGCATGACCGTTACCTGGAAAACCTCATCGACGCACGCAGCCGCCCGTTGTCGGCCGGCGCCTGGGGGTTTTCCGAATTGCTGATCGACCAGGGCCTGCTGGCCCAAGGCAAGCTGGCGATCATTTCGGCGCGGGGCCTGCTGCCGGACGGTACGCCGTTCAATATTCCCCAGGATGACCTGGCGCCAACCCCGCTGAACGTCGATGACAACCTGCGCGACGGCCTGGTGTACCTGGCCTTGCCACTCAAGCGTGCCGGTGCCCGCGACACCGTGGATGAAGGCGAAGATCTCGGCGCTGCGCGTTATGTGAGCCAGGTCTGCGAAGTGCGCGACGACAACGCACCGTTCGAAAACCGCGCACCCGTGGCCCTCGGCTCCCGGGCGTTGCGGTTGTTGACCGAACAGGATGGCATCGGCGACTACGCCGCCATCGGCGTGGTGCGCATCAAGGAAAAACGCGCCGACCGCGCGTTGGTGCTCGACGACAATTACATCCCGCCGCTGCTGGATGTCATCGCTTCCAAACCGCTGGCGGCGTTCCGCAGCGAACTGCTGGGCCTGCTGCACCAGCGTGGCGAAGCCTTGGCCGGGCGGGTGGTGGCGTCCGGTGCCGGTGGCGCCTCGGAAATCGCCGACTTCATGTTGCTGCAACTGGTCAACCGCGCCCAGCCGCTGATCCAGCACCTGAGCCAGTTGAGCCCGCTGCACCCCGAGCGTTTCTACAGCGAGCTGGTGAGCCTGGCCGGCGAGTTTTCCACGTTCACCGCGTCCGGACGACGACCGCAGCAATACCCGCCTTACCAACACGATGACCTCGCGCTGAGCTATGCGCCGGTGATGCAGGCCCTGCGCGAAGCCCTGTCGATGCTGATCGACAGCAAGGCGACGCCGATTCCGATTGTCGAGAAAGCCTACGGCATCCACGTGGCGATGCTGGCTGACAAGACCCTGCTCGACAGCGCCAGTTTCATCCTGGTGGTGCGCGCCGACGTGCCGGCCGAGACCCTGCGCGCCCGCTTCGGCCAGCAGAGCAAGGTCGGTTCGGTGGAGCACATCCGCGACCTGGTCAACCTGCAACTGCCGGGCATCGGCCTGTTGCCATTGCCGGTGGCGCCACGGCAGTTGCCGTACCACGCCGGTTCCACCTACTACGAACTCGACCGGGGCAGCGACCACTGGCAGCAGTTGAGCAACTCCGGCGGCTTTGCGTTCCACATCGCCGGCCAGTTCCCAGGGCTGAACCTGGCGTTCTGGGCGATCCGAGGATAATTCGCGATGAGCAACGACGATCGTACCCAGTTCATGCCGACGCCCGGTGGCCGTGGCGCCGATCCATTTCGCCCGGATCCTGGCCGTCCGGACCCGGGTCGCCCACAGCCCGCGCCGCTGTCGATGCCGGCCGCGCCGGTCCTGACCGGCAAGGCCGAGGGCCTCAACCCGCTGGAGAGTGCCGCCGGTCCACTGTTGGCCCTGCTGACGCGCCTGCGCAACACCATCGCTCACCCGGCGCCGGCCAGTTTGCGTGCGCAACTGTTGGCCTACCTGCGCCAGTTCGAAGAACGCGCCGAGGCCGCCGGCGTGGTGCGCAACGATGTGTTGCTGGCCCGCTACGCCTTGTGCACCGCCCTGGACGAAGCGGTGTTGAGCACCCCATGGGGCGGCACCAGCGATTGGGGCAAGCAAAGCCTGCTGATCACCGTGCACAACGAAGCCTGGGGTGGCGAGAAGGTGTTCCAGTTGCTGGAGCATTGCCTGCAAAGCCCGCGCGAGCGCCTGTATCTGCTGGAGCTTTTGTACCTGTGCATGTGCCTGGGTTTCGAAGGGCGCTACCGGGTGATGAACGACGGTCGCAGCCAACTGGAAGCGTTGCGTGAGCGCACCGCCGCCGTAATCCGCAGCGCCCGTGGCGACTACGAGCGCGAGCTGTCGCCGCACTGGCGTGGGGTCACCGTGGCCCGTGATCGACTGGCGCAATTCATGCCGCCGTGGATCGCCGTGGCCATCGGCGTGGCCCTGCTGCTGGCATTGCTGTTCGGCCTGCGCATGAAACTGGCCTCCGATGCCGAGCCGGTGTTCAAGAACATCCACTTCCTCGGTGAAATCCCGGTGCAGACCATCGACCGCCCCGTGGTGCAGCCGAAAGTGATCGAGCGCCCACGCCTGGCCGGCTTCCTCGCAGATGAAATCCGCGCCAACCGCATTGCGGTGGAAGACGCCGTCGACCGCTCGGTGGTGACCATCCGTGGCGATGAACTGTTCGCCTCGGGCAGCGCCAGCATCAAGGACGATTTCCAGCCGTTGATGCTGCGCATCGCCGATGCGGTGCGCAAGGTCAAGGGTCAGGTCCTGGTCACCGGCCACAGCGACAATCGGCCGATTGCCACGCTCCGGTTCCCGTCCAACTGGGCGTTGTCCGAAGCGCGGGCGCAATCGGTGCTGCAAATTCTTTCGGCCAAGACCGGCCAGCCCGAGCGCTTCAGCGCCGAAGGCCGCAGCGACACCGAGCCGTTGGCGTCCAACGCCACCACGGAAGGGCGTGCGCGCAATCGTCGGGTTGAAATCACTGTATTGGCGGAGGGGGTCGAGTGAAGGCGTTTTTCAGTTTTATGACCCGCTGGGTCATCCCATTGCTGGGGTTGATCGCCCTGAGCCTGATCATCTGGTTCGTCGGCCCGCTGCTCGATTGGCTGGTGCCCGAAGGCCGCCGCTGGGCCTTGATCATCCTGGTGTTCGCGGTATGGATCGCCTACCGGGTTTTCCGCATTATCCAGGCGCGCCGTCAGGCCGCCGAAGTGATGCGCAGCCTGGCCGCGCAAACCCCACCGGACCCGACCAGCATCGCCACCGCCGAAGAGCTCGAAACCTTGCGCCAGCGCATGGACGAAGCCTTGGCCCTGCTCAAGAAAGCCAAGCTGGGCGGTGACGAGCGCCGCAACCTCTACGAGCTGCCGTGGTACGTGATCATCGGCCCACCGGGTTCGGGCAAGACCACCGCGCTGGTCAACTCCGGGCTGCATTTCCCGCTGGCCGCGCAATTGGGCGCCGGTGCGGTACGCGGTGTCGGCGGTACACGCAATTGCGATTGGTGGTTCACCGACCAGGCTGTCCTGCTCGACACCGCCGGCCGCTACACCACCCAGGACAGCGACGCGACCATCGACAAGGCCGCCTGGCTGGGCTTCCTGGGCCTGTTGAAAAAACAACGGGCCCGGCGCCCGATTGACGGGGCGTTCATCGCCATCAGCCTGTCCGACCTGCTGCTGGGCAGCGACGCCGAGCGCGCCGCCCACGCCGCCGCAATCCGGCTGCGGATCCAGGAGCTCTACACCCAACTGGGCGTGCGCTTCCCGATCTACCTGATGCTGACCAAGCTCGACCTCGTGCCCGGGTTCATGGAGTATTTCGATACCCTTAGCAAGGAAGAACGCGCCCAGGTCTGGGGCATGACCTTTGCCCTGGACGATGGCAAGAGCAGCGACAGCCCGCTGGCGCACCTGCAAAGCGAATTCACCGGCCTTGAGCAGCGCCTCAACGACCGCTTGGTGGAACGCCTGCAACAAGAGCGCGACCCGGCGCGGCGCGATCTGATCTACGGTTTCCCGCAGCAGTTCGGCGCCTTGAAAGATTGCCTGCAAAGCTTCCTCGAAGGCGTGTTCAAACCCAACGCCTTCGAAGAGCGCGTGTTGCTGCGCGGCGTGTATTTCACCAGCGGCACCCAGGAAGGCAGCCCGATCGATCGCCTGATCGGCTCCATGGCCCAGAGCATGAACCTGGACCGTCAGCACCTGGCGCGCCAGACCGGCACCGGGCGCAGCTACTTCATCGAAAAACTCTTCACCGCCGTGGCCTTTGCCGAGCGCGGGCTGGTGGGCGTCGATCCGAAAGTCGAGCGGCGGCGCAAGTGGATCGCCCGCGGCGTGCTGGCCTCCACCGTGGTGTTGGTGCTGGTGGTCAGCACGTTGTGGTGGGTCAGCTACCGGGCCAACCAGGCCTACATCGCCCAGGTCGACCAGAAGGTCGCGCCGTTGGGACAAACCGTGCAGAACCTCAGCCCGGCGCAACGCGACGTCCTCGCCGTGTTGCCGTTGCTCAACGCCGTGAAACACCTGGCTGACGACGCACCGAGCTGGGCCGAAGGCCTGGGCCTGTACCAGGGCGACATGCTTGAAGCCGAGTCCGGCAGCGTCTATCGCAAGCTGCTGATTGCCGTGTTCGCGCCGCGCCTGCTGACGCGCATCGAAGAGCAACTGCACAGCGGCGGCAATTCGGATTTCCTCTACGAAGGCTTGAAGGCCTACCTGATGCTCGCCGACACCGAGCATTACGACGCCGACTTCATCAAGGCCTGGATCGCCCTGGATTGGGACCGCAGCCTGCCGCGGGACTTGCCGGCCGAGCAGCGCCAAGCCCTGACCGCGCATTTGCAGGCGCTGTTCGAGCGGCGTCCGCCCCTCGCGCGCCTCGACCCACGCCTGGTCGAAGACCTGCGTCGCCAGTTGCAGCAATTGCCGGTGGCCCAGCGGGTCTATGACCGCATCAAACGCCAGAAACTGCCCGAAGGCATCCCGGACTTCCGCATCAACGAAGCCGCCGGGCGTGACGCCGCGCTGGTGTTCAGCCGCAAGAGCGGCAAGCCGTTGGGCGAACCGTTGAGCGGGTTCTTCACCGTCAAGGGTTACCGCCAGGGTTTCTTGCTCAGCAGCCTGAGCCAGACCGGCACCCTGGCCGAAGAACAATGGGTGCTGGGTCACGAAGAGGCCGATCAGCAGAACGTCGCCAGCCTGGCCGCCGATGTGCGTCGCCTGTACTTCCAGGATTACCTGCGCCAATGGGATGCCTTGCTGGCCGACATCGACTTTGTGCCGATCACCAGCGTGGCCCAGGCCGCCGATGTGCTGCGGGTGATTTCCGGGCCGACCTCGCCGTTGAAAAAGCTGTTGGTGGCGGTGGCGAAGGAAACCGACCTGCAACAGGATGAACGTCTGCTGGCCGCCCAAGGTGCGCCAGTGGAAGGCGGTGTGGACAAGCTCAAGGAACGCCTGGGCAGCTTGCTCGGCCAGGAGCAGGCGACGCAAAACGCACCGGCGCAAAGCGATGATCCGATCACCGCGCACTTCGCCGAGCTCAACAGCATCGTCAGCAAAAGCGAAGGCGAGCCGGCGGTCATCGATGGCCTGCTGGCGGACATGAACGCCCTGTACGTGCAGGTCAGCGCCATGGTCGGTGCCAGTGGCGACGCCTTGCTCGGCGAAGCCAAGAACCAGGCAGCCGCCGCCGCTACCCGCGTCAGCCTCAACGCCGAACGCCAGCCGCCGCTGGTGCAGGGCCTGGTCAAGTCCGTAGTCAACTCCACCACCAACAGCATGATGGGCGGGGTGCGTAACCAACTGAACGCCGCCTGGACCAGCGAAGTGGTGAACATCTATCGCCAATCCCTGGCCGGGCGCTATCCGATGTCGCCAGGCAGCGCGCGGGACGCGACCCTGGATGACTTCGGCCAGTTCTTCGGCGTCGGCGGGGTGATGGACAATTACTTCCGCAAATACCTGCAACCCTACGTCGACACCTCGACCCCGACCTGGCGCTGGCAGCCAGGCGCGGCGCAGAAGCTCGGCATCGCCCCCGGCGTGCTGCAGACCTTCCAGCGCGCGGCGACCATTCGCGACGCGTTCTTCCGTTCCGGCGGCACCCAGCCGATGGTGCGTTTCGAACTCAAGCCGGTGGCGATGGACTCGACCATCACCCAGTTCCTGCTCGACCTCGACGGCCAGCAACTGAGCTACGACCACGGCCCAAGCCGTCCGACCGCTATGCAGTGGCCGAACCCGGGCAGCATCGGCGTGGTGCGGATTTCGATCATGCCGCCGTCGTCCAACGGTCGCTCCGGCATCACCCTGGATGGGCCGTGGGCCTGGTTCAGGCTGCTGGAGCAATCGGACCTGACCGCCGGCAACTCGCCGGATCGTTTCAACCTGCGGCTGCGGGTCGATGGCGCCAGCGCCTCTTATGAGCTGCGGGCCAACAGCGCCTTCAACCCGTTCAAGAGCCGGGTGCTCAGCGGCTTCAGCCTGCCGGAGCGGCTATGAGTACGCCGGGCTTCTACGGCAAGTTGGCCAGCCGCGGCGACTTCGTCAGCCGTGGCTTGCCCCAGGGCTTTATCGGCCCGTGGGATTCGTGGCTGGCGGCGGGTTTGCTCGCCAGCCAGACCAGCCTCGGCGAGCGCTGGCTGGACGCCTATCTGGTTAGTCCGCTGTGGCGCTTCATGGTCGCGCCGGGTGTGTGCGGCCCGGACGCCGCTGTTGGGGTGGTGATGCCGAGCATCGATCGGGTCGGTCGTTATTTCCCGCTGACCATTGCCGTGCTGCTGGAGCCCGACGCGGACCCTGCCTCGGTGGTGGGCGGTGCGGACGAGTGGTTCGAGCGGGTCGAAAACCTGTTGTTGAGTACGTTGAGCGTCGAGGCCAGTTTCGAGACGTTCAACGAACAACTGGAAACCCTCGGTAGCCCGATGTACCTGCCGCGCACGCCGAGCAGCCGTTTCGCCAGCCTGCATCGCTTTGATGCCACCGACCCGCAGCGGCGCATGAGCGCTCTGGCCGAGGCGGCCTGCGAAGGCGCGAGCCTGTGGTGGGGCCAGGGATCGGAGCGCATTGCCCCGGGTTTGATGCGCTGCCAGGGATTGCCGGCGGCGGCTGATTTTGCGCAATTTTTGCTCGGCCAAGAAGGTGTTGTGTAGATGCGTCCAAGTGCCGGAAAAGCAATCAAGTCTGCAAGCAAGAGCCATGTCGGGATGGTCCGCCAGGTCAATGAAGACGCCTGCCTGGACCTGCCGGAAAGCGGCCTCTGGGTCGTGGCCGACGGCATGGGCGGGCACGCGGCGGGCGACTACGTCAGCAGCCTGATCGTCGACAGCCTGCGCGGCATTGCCGTGGGGCGTTCGCTGGACGAATACGTCGCGGCGCTGCAAAGCGACCTGCTGCGGGTCAACGCCGCCGTGCGGGAAGAAACTGCCAACCGTGGCGTGACGATGATGGGCAGCACCGTGGTGGTGCTGGCCGTTCGAGACCTGCGCGGCATGTGCCTGTGGGCCGGTGACAGTCGTTTGTATCGCCTGCGCGACGGCGTGCTCGAAGGCATCTCCCGGGACCACAGCTACGTCCAGGACTTGCAGGACAGCGGCCTGCTCAGCGAAGCCGAGGCGCGGGTCCATCCGCGGGCCAACATCGTTACCCGGGCCATCGGCGTCGAGGCGCAACTGAACGTGGCGCTGACCGAACTGCTGCTGGTGCCTGGCGACAGCTACTTGTTGTGCAGCGACGGGCTGACCAAGACCGTCGAGGACGATGAAATCCGCGAAGTGCTGAGCCACGACGAGCCCGGCGAAATCGCCAGCAGCCTGGTGTCCCTGGGCCTGATGCGCGGCGCGCCGGACAACATCACCGTGGTGGTCGTGAAGGTGCCGTCATGAGCTTGACCTTGAACATTGTCATCCCCGGCTACGACATCGAAGGGCCGATCGGCGAAGGTGCGATGGCCAGCGTGTACCTGGCGACCCAGCGTTCGCTGGAGCGCAAGGTGGCGTTGAAAGTCATGGCCGCCGCCCTGGCCGCCGACCCGACCTTCTGCGAGCGTTTCCTGCGCGAAGGCAAGACCCTGGCGCGCTTGTCGCATCCGCACACCGTCACCATCCATGACATCGGCAACGTCGGTGAGCTGTACTACATGGCGATGGAGTACCTGCCAAACGGCACGCTCAAGGAGCGCATCGCCGCGGGCCTGACGCCGGAACAGGGCCTGACCTACATCCGCCAGATCGCCTCGGCCCTGGGCTATGCCCACGGCTTGGGCCTGGTCCACCGTGACGTCAAGCCGGCCAACATCCTGTTCCGTGCCGATGGCACGGCGGTACTTTCGGACTTCGGCATCGCCAAGTCCCTGGATGACCGCACCCAGTTCACCCAGGCCGGCTTTGCCGTCGGTACGCCCAGCTACATGAGCCCGGAACAGGCCCGTGGGCAAGACATCGACGGTCGCGCCGACCTGTATGCCCTAGGCGTGGTGCTCTACGAAATCCTCGTCGGCAAGCTGCCGTACACCGGCAACGACGCACTCTCCACGGCCCTGGCGCACCTGACCGAACCTTTGCCGGAATTGCCGGTGCATCACGGCCGTTACCAGGACGTGTTGCGCAAGTTGTTGGCGAAGGATCCGGCGGAGCGTTTCCCGGATGCGGCGGCGCTGCTGCGGGCGTTGGATAACCTGCCTGAGGAATCGTCGGAAGCGACGCTGATCCGGCCGTTGTCGTTTGAACTGCCAGTCGCGCCGCCTGTGGCGGATGACTTGGCGGGACTGACGCCCATGTCCATCGACATTCCCAGCGGCCCGGCGCAGTCACAACCGCACTCGCAACCACAGCCCAAGCCTGTCCCGCCGCCGGTAAAACCGGCGCCTCAGTCGACGGTGTCGGAGCAACGCAAGGGGCCGGTGTTCGCCCTGGCCGCCGTCGCGGTCGCCGTGGCGTTGGCGTTGGGTGGCGCGGGTTATTGGTGGTTGGCCGCTGACGATGGCAAGGACGTGAAGACGCCCGTGGCCACGAACACCTCGGTCAAGCCACCGCAAGTGAAGCCGCCGAAGGCCCCGGAAGTGCCAGCGGTCAAACCGCCTGTTGTCCCTGCGGCTCAGCCCCCCGTGGCGACCGAGGCCGATGGCGGCCAGCGTCCGCTGTTGATGGCCGGCAAGAAAACCCTGTTCCAGCGCGTGCTCAGCAAGCCGGGGGCGAAACTCGCCGAGGCGCCGGGCGCCGCACCGGGCAAGGCGCTGCCAGCGTTTTCGGTGTTGTATGTGTATCAGCGCAAGGACGTCGATGGCAGCGCCTGGGTGCGCGTCGGCGCGGCCACTGACGGGCGCAGCGACGGCTGGTTGCCCGCCGCCCAGGTCAGCGATTGGAAGCAGAGCCTGGTGCTCAAGTTCACCGAACGTTCCGGCCGTGCGCCGGTGATGTTCCTGCGTCAGCCCGGCGAGGTGGAAAAGCTCCTGGCTAACCCTTCGGCGGCCAAGAACGTGCTGCTCAAGGCCCAGCAGAGCCCCCAGGAAGATCAACAAGTGCTGGCCCTGGAACCGGCCGCCAGCGCCGTGCCGCAGAGCCAGTTCTACCTGTTGCCGATCTTCGATTCCCGCGAGAGCCTCGATGAGAACGGCCAGCCGGTGCAGTTGCTGAATGTGGCGTCCATCGATCCGGGCAACACGCCCAGGGCTTCGAACAACAACACGCCGATCACCACTGCCAACGCCGATGCATTCCGCACCGCCGTAGTGCTGGTGGTGGACACCACCGTGTCGATGCAGCCCTACATCGACCAAGTGCGCGATGTGGTCCATCAACTGCAAACCCGCATCGCCGAGCGCGGCGAGTTGGACAGTGTCAGCTTCGGCATGGTGGGTTTTCGCAGCAGCATCCAGAAAACCCCGGGCCTGGAATACGTCGCCAAGACCTTGATCACCCTCGAACAGGGCCGCGACCCGCAACGCTTCATGGAACTGGCGCGGCAGGTCAAGGCGTCTACGGTGTCGAGCCATGCGTTCAACGAAGATGCATTCGCCGGGGTCATGGAAGCCGTCGAAGGCATGGACTGGTCCGGTTACGGCGGGCGCTTGATCCTGTTGGTCACCGACGCCGGCGCCCTGCGCAAGAACGATCCGTTTGCCGCCACGCAAATGAACGAGGCCGAAGTGCGCCAGGCGGCGCTGGGCAAGCAGATCAAGATCTACGCCCTGCACCTGCTCAGCGACGCCGGCAAGAAAACCCATGCCGGCGCCCAGAGCCAATACCGGACCCTGACCGCCGACGCCAACCCGCAGATCGGCGACCTGTACATTCCGGTGCCCGGTGCGGATGTGCGCAAATTCGGCGAGCGGGTCGACGAGATCGGCTCGGTGTTCGCCGATCTGGTGCACCAAGTGCGCAGCAACAAGCCGCAAAGTGTGCCGCTGCTTAGCGCTGCGCCGAGCCTGGCCGACAAATCGGCCGCGGTCGGCTACGCGATGCACATGGACTTTTTGGGGCGTAAATCCGCCAGCCAGGCGCCGCAACTGGTCAGCGCCTGGACCGCCGACCGCGACCTGACCAACCCGGCGCTGCCGGCGTTCCAGGTCTGCGTGATGCTGACCAAGCTGCAACTCAACGACCTGCAGCAGTCGCTGAAGCTGATCGTCGACGCCGCCCGCAAGACCCAGAGCTCGCCCAAGGATTTCTTCCAGGAAATCGCCAGCGCCAGTGCCTACATGAGCCGCGACCCGTCGGCCCTGCGCAAGGGCGGCAATCTCGCCGATGGCGGGATTCTTGGCGAGTACCTGGAAGGGCTGCCGTACCGCAGCAAGTCGCTGAACATGACCCAGGACCTGTGGCTGTCCTTGAGCGTGGCCGAGCAGGAAGATTTCATCGACGAGCTGGATTCGAAAATCCGCCTCTACGAAACCTTCCACAACGACCTCGCCAACTGGGTGCGCTTCGGCGACGCCGAGCCGGGCGACGCCTTGTACCGCGTTCCGTTGTCGACGCTGCCGTGATGCTGACCCTGAACGCCGTGCACAAAAGCCGGGGCGCCGGCAGCCAACGCTACAGCCTGGTGATTCCACGGCTGCATTTGCGCGGCGGTGAACAACTGGCGGTGGTCGGCCCCAGCGGCTGTGGCAAGAGCACCTTGTTGGATATGTTGGCGCTGGTGTTGGCGCCGGATCAGGCCGGGCAGTTCGACTTCACGCCCGCCGATACACCGCTGGACGTCGCCAAATTGTGGCGTGCGTCGCAACAGGGCACCTTGGCCGAGCTGCGCAGCCGTTACCTGGGTTATGTTCTGCAAACCGGCGGCCTGCTGGGCTTTTTGGATGTGCGCGGCAACATCGCGTTGTCGCGCAAATTGCTGGGCTTGAAGGATGACGCAAGCGTGACGCGCCTGGCTGGGCAGTTGGACATTGCCGATCAATTGGACAAGAAACCGGCGGACCTATCCGTCGGCCAGCGCCAGCGGGTCAGTTGTGCCCGGGCGTTGGCCCATGGGCCGCGCCTGCTGCTGGCCGATGAACCGACCGCCGCCCTCGACCCGCTGAACGCCGAGCGCGTCATGCAGTTGCTGGTGGCCCAGGCCCGCGAACACGGCGTTTGCTGCGTAGTTGCCACCCACGACGAAGCGCTGGCCCGCGCCAGCGGTTTGCAGGTGCGGCGCATCAGTTGCCGTCGTGATGCCGACGGCGGTGTCACCGCCACCCTCGGGGAGGCTTGCTGATGCGTGGCGCGCTGGTGGCTTCCCTGGCCTGGCAGG
Organism: Pseudomonas sp. OA65; assembly: GCF_017498305.1. NCBI lineage: Bacteria > Pseudomonadati > Pseudomonadota > Gammaproteobacteria > Pseudomonadales > Pseudomonadaceae > Pseudomonas > Pseudomonas sp. OA65. The sequence goes on along the minus strand of NZ_JAGDEZ010000028.1, from coordinate 4,369 downwards.
ATTACCGCAACGATGCCTGGCTGTCGGCCTGCTCGGTGCTGGCTTTGGTGGCCGTGGTGGCACCGTTGCTGGTGTTGTTCGGCCTGAAGTTCGGCCTGGTCAGCAGCCTCACCGAACGCTTGCAGAACGACCCGGCCACCCGGGAAATCATCCCCTTGGGCGGCGGTCGTTTCAGTGCCGAATTCATCGACCAATTGAGCCAGCGCGGTGATGTGGCCTTTGCCTTGCCGCGCACCCGGCAGATCTCCGCCACGGCGGATTTGAGCAGCGAGGCGTCGGCTGTCACGGTCGAGATGATTCCCACCGCCGCCAACGATCCGTTGTTCGATCACTTGCCGGTGCCCCAAGGCTTGGATCAAGTGGTGCTCAGCCAGACCGCCGCTGAAAAGCTCGGGGCCAAGGCTGGCGATTGGTTGCAGGCCAGTTTCGGGCGGCAGGTGGCCGGTCGCAGCGAGGCCCAGCGCACCCGTGTGCAGGTGCTGCATGTGCTGCCATTGGAAGCCTTCGCCCGGGACGGTCTGTTTGCGCCGCTGGCGTTGCTGGAGGCCGCCGAGGATTACCGCGACGGCCGTGCCGTGCCTGCGTTCGACTGGCCGGGCGATACGGTGGGCGAGGCCGGGCAACGGGTCTATCCGGCGTTTCGTTTGTATGCTCGCAGCCTCGGCGATGTCGAGCCGCTGCGGCAGTATTTCGCCGGGCAGAACCTGCTGGTGTCGACCCAGGCGCAGACCATCGCACAAGTGCAATCGCTGAGCCGCAATCTGTCGATCGTGTTCTGGATCATCGCCGGGTTGGCCTTGGCTGGTGCGTTCGCGGCGATCTTTGCCGGTGCCTTGGCGGCGGTCGAGCGTAAGCGCCGGGAGCTGTCGGTGTTGCGCCTGCTGGGGGTTTCCACGGCGGCGCTGTTGTTGTTCGTGGTGCTGCAGGCGCTCTACAGCGCCACCTTTGCGGCCCTGTTGAGTGCCGGCCTGTATGGCCTGGCGCAGTCGGGCCTGAATTATTTATTTGCACAGATGCCCGGCGAATACGCCAGTCATCTGTTGGTGCGTCACTACACCTTGGCCCTGGTGGCCGTGCTCGGCGTCAGCGCCGTCGCGGCGGCTTGCGGTGGCTGGCGGGTGGCGCGCATCCAGGCGTGTGAAGGAATTCGCGATGTATAAGTTATTGGGCGCCGCCGTGGCGCTGAGCCTCGCCAGCCTGACATGGGCTGATGAAGCCACGGACAAGCTGGACAACCCCAAGCCATTGCCCGACGACGTCAGCCTGCCGCTGCCGTGCGAAGGCCAGATGGTGTTCCGCTACGTTTACATCCTCGCCCAGGGCACCCTGGACGACCGCGAGATCAGCCTCGGTTACCCGTTCAGCGAGGGCGAGGCGGGCTATCAACAGTCGTTCATTTCCGGTTACCGGCGCGACTTCATCAACGGCCAGTTCACCCTCAAGGACCTCCCTAAGGACTGGAACAAAACCATCACACCGTTGATGCCCAAGACCGACGCCAAGACGCCGCTCAAGCCGATGCTCTACTTCATCGGCAAGTACGAAGTCACGGCCCGGCAATACGCCCAGGTCATGGCCCAGGCGCAATCGCTTGCCAGCGGGGAGCCGGCGCCGGCCTGCGAAGCCTTGCAGGCCGAGTTGCCCCAAGGCGTGGCAGGGCGTTTGCCCAAGGTGAAACTGTCGAAGTTCGAGGCGGAGCGCTTCTCGGCGGTGTACAGCGCCTGGTTGATGAAATACCACAAGGACCTGCTGCCGGTGAGTGGTCGCGGCACCTCTGCCGAAGATGGCGGACTGGGTTTCGTACGCTTGCCGACGGAAGTCGAGTGGGAATTCGCCGCCCGTGGCGGGCAAGCCGTGAGTCGCCAGGACCTGGAAGGGCGACTGTTTCCCCGGCGCCTGGAAGGCAGTGAAAGCGACGGGCCCCTGGCCGATTGGGCGGTCTTCAACCAGGTCGCCGGTGGCACTGGCCAGGCGGCGCGGCTGATGCCCATTGGCACCAAGCTGCCGAACCCCATCGGTCTGTTCGATGTGGTGGGTAACGCCGCTGAGATGGTCCAGGAATCCTTCCAATTGGTGCACGCCGGTCGGCGCCAGGGCGCCTATGGCGGCTTCGTGGTCAAGGGCGGCAACTACCTGGAAGGCGAGGGCACGCTGTTCACCGGCATGCGTCGCGAGTACCCGTTGTTCGCCGTCGATGGCACCGAGCAAAGCAACGAAACCACCGGTTTCCGCGTGGCCGTCGGGGCGTTGTCGGCGCCGCGTTCGCGCTACAAGGAATTGTTCGCCCAATGGCAGAAAGAAGGGCGACTCGCGTCGCTGACCGATGCCATCGACGACGCCGACGACCCGACCAAACGCCTGGACAGCATCATCGCCGCGAGCGTCGATCCGCGCCTGCAAGCGGAACTGGGCCTGGTCAACGAAGAGCTCAAACGCAACGTCTCGCTCATCGCCCAGCAGCGCGAGGAGGCGGCGGGCAACCTGATCCAGTCCTCGGCCCTGGTGGCCGAGACCGTCAATAACTACAACATTCGCCTGACCAATCTGCAGAACAGTCGGCAAGCCGCCCTGGACGCCAAGGACGAGGCCAGCGCCACGCTGTTCGCCACGGCCATCGACAACGGTCGCAGCGCGCTGGATGGCGCGGTGGCGATCTACATCGACAACCTGGCCACCGGCACGCGCTACACCGATGCCGTGATCCAGGCGCAGTTCCAGCGCATCAAGGAAGAATTGGAGCGCAAACCGGTACTGGGCAAGAGCCTGGTGGCGCGTGCAACGTTATTCGTTCGTCATGTCGGGGATTATCGTCAGCAAAAACGAGCCGACCCGGCGGCGATATTGAAGGAATTGCTCGCATCGAACGCTCAGCGGTCTTGAGTGTTCGTTGTCAGCGAGCTTGGAAGGGACTCAGGCGGCGATAGCGCCGCGCTGAGCTGGTCAACACTTAAAAGAGAACACAACTATGCTTTTCTCCCGTAAACCTTTGGCTTCGGTTTCCAAGCGTCACTTGCTGATGGTCGCTGTCGGCTTCAGCACCGTACTGACCGGCTGCGCCACGTCGCCGACGTCCAAGGTCGCGTCGAGCACCAAGGTCGAGTACTACCCGAACTGCTACGAGCCGGTGCAGCACTTGCGCGCCACCGAAGGCAACATGACCAAGTCGGTCATCACCGGCGCGGCCGTTGGCGCAGTCGGCGGTGCGCTGCTGGGCGCCCTGACCGCTGACAAGGAAGATCGTGGTCGCAACGCCGCCATCGGTGCCGCGGGCGGCGCCCTGGCCGGTGGTGCCGCCGGTTACTACACCGAGCGCCAGAAGCAGATCGCCGATGACAACATGCGCATCGCCTCCTACGCGGCCGACGTCAGCAAAAGCGCTTCGGACATCGACCGCAGCACCGCCTACGCCAAGACCTCGCAGCAGTGCTACCAGAACGCGTTCAGCAAACTGGTTGCCGACCGCAAGGCCAAGACCGTCAATGACACCGAAGGCCGCAAGCGCCTGGCAGAAATCGTCGCTGGCCTGAAAGAGTCCAACGACCTGATCGTCGCGGTCAACGGCAAAGCGTCCGAAGACCTGAACAACTACACCCAGGCTTATGAGAAAGACCTGCAGCAGGTGGGTGTGCAGCGTACTGACGTGGTGACCGTGGCCACTGCCGACACCACGCAGGTTGTGGCGCAGACCAGCACCAAGAGCAAGACCAAGAAGAAAGTGACGCCGGCGAAAAAGAAAGAACTGCCAACCGTGCCGAAAGAAGCGGTCGCCACTGAGAAAACCTTGCAGGACGCCAAGGCCAAGCAGGATCAAAGCAAGCAGGTCGCCAGCGCTGGCACCACTCAGGTCAACAGCATGTGCAAAAACCCGGACCTGGGCGATTGGGCACCGGTTCCTTGCCCGAATGTTTGATTGAGTGAGGGCTGCTGCTCGTTGATCAGCAGCTAAAACCTGTGGGAGCGAGCCTGCTCGCGATAGCGCTGGTTCAGTTGGCATTAATGTCGACTGACTCACCGCCATCGCGAGCGGGCTCGCTCCCACAGTTGTTTGGCGCTGGCTGAAATATCTGTGCCGAGCCCCAATCCCCTGTGGGAGCAAAGCTTGCTCGCGATGGCGGGGTGTCAGTCGACATGGATTTTGTTGACCGGGTACATATCCATTGCTGCGGTAACGGCTACTTAGGGTTCCGCCCTTACGGCGGCTCACTTTTTTTCAAACGCCAAAAAAAGTAAGCAAAAAAGGCTTGCCCCACCACTCGGTGCCTCGCCTAGGCTCGGCATGCCCTCACTCCGGCATTGCTCCGTGGGCCCGCCGCGAAGGGCCATCCATGGCCCAGCGCGGCTATCCCGGCATCCATGCCGGGATGCCCAC
>NZ_JAGDEZ010000027.1:0-82821 GCF_017498305.1 Pseudomonas sp. OA65 | reverse complement strand
ACTCAGCAGTGAAACGATGCATCGCCGATGGTAGTGTGGGGTTTCCCCATGTGAGAGTAGGTCATCGTCAAGATTAAATTCCGAAACCCCTATCTGCTGATGCAGGTAGGGGTTTTGTTTTGCCCGCGGGAAAGTCATTTCGTGTTTCTATGCAACCGTCTTGCGCATGGCTATCATGCGGGCCTCATTATCAGGGCGCAGTCCGCATGCTCACGTTGCTAAAACTTCTGAAGGATGGCCGCTTTCATTCGGGGCAGGCGCTGGGTGTTGCGCTGGGTATCAGTCGCAGTGCTGTATGGAAGCAGCTGCAGCACTTGGAGGCGGATTTAGGATTGTCTGTGCATAAAGTTCGAGGTAGGGGGTATCAGTTGGCTAAGCCCCTGTTGCTTTTGGATGCGGCAGAAATCTGTGAAGCAGGCCTTCATGAGTGGCCTGTCCATATATTTGACTCTATCGATTCCACTAACGCCGAGGCGCTGCGTTTCATTGAGCGTGGCGGGGCTGCACCGTTCTTGATCTTGGCCGAGCGACAAATAGCGGGGCGCGGTCGTCGTGGTCGTAAGTGGGTCAGTCCCTTCGCTGAAAACCTCTATCACAGCTTGGTCTTACGCATCGACGGCGGCATGCGTCAAATTGAAGGTCTGAGCCTGGTTGTCGGGCTGGCTGTAATGCATGTCTTGCGCGAGATGGGCATCGCAGGGGCAGGGCTGAAATGGCCCAATGATGTCCTGGTGGGTGAGAAAAAGATTGCCGGCATTCTGCTTGAACTGGTGGGCGATCCTGCAGACGTTTGCCATGTCGTCCTGGGTGTAGGGATTAATGTGAACATGCAGGCGACTGATGAGGTCGACCAGCAGTGGACGTCCATGTGCCTTGAGACGGGCAGGGATTTCGATCGAAATGAGCTGGTGGCGCGATTGGGTGCGAAGCTACAGCAGTATCTGGAGCTTCATCATGCGTCGGGGTTTTCTGCGATCCAGTCGGAATGGGAGCAATACCATCTTTGGCAGGGCCGAGCTGTATCTCTGATTGCTGGTGTTAACAAAGTTGACGGCATTGTGCTGGGCATTGATCACCAGGGTGCGCTGCGTTTGAAGGTAGATGGCGTGGAAAAGAACTTTAGCGGTGGTGAGCTCAGTTTGAGGTTGCGTGATGATTCTTGAGCTTGACTGCGGCAACAGCTTTATCAAATGGCGTGTTCTTCGCCTCGACGGGGTAACGCCGGTCGAGGGGGGGGTGGTCAGCTCTGACGACGATCTGCTGGCGAGCTTGAAAGACGGAGGGAAGTTCGAGCTCAAGAAGTGTCGTCTTGTTAGCGTAAGGACCATGGCAGAGACTGACTCATTGGTCGCTTCGCTGGTTGATATGTTCGGGGTGTCGGTGGTTCGTGCTGTGCCCGCCCGGGAAATGGCAGGTGTGAGAAACGGCTACGAGGATTACGAACGGTTGGGTCTCGATCGATGGCTTGCCCTGCTCGGCGGTTTTCATCTCGCTTCTGGGGCGTGCTTGGTCCTTGATTTTGGTACCGCCGTTACGGCTGATTTCGTGGCGGCGGATGGCGAACATCTCGGCGGATTCATTTGTCCTGGCATGCCGCTGATGCGCAATCAATTGCGGACCCACACACGAAGAATTCGCTATGACGATATGGCGGCCGAGCGAGCTCATGAGAGCCTCGCTCCAGGTCGTACGACTGTCGAAGCGGTCGAGCGCGGTTGCATGCTGATGCTCAGGGGGTTCGTCCTGACTCAGCTAGAGTTGGCGCGGCAATATTGGGGAGAAGATTTCATGGTGTTCCTTACTGGAGGAGATGCCAATCTGGTTTCCGGGGTGGTTCCAGATGCCAGGGTGGTGCCTGACCTGGTTTTTGTTGGCCTGGCGATGGCCTGTCCTTTGTCTTGAGGTCTCTATGCGGTGGCTGTTTCTGTTATTGCTGGTTTTGAATGTCTTCTATTACATCTGGCACCAGCAAGAGGCTCCGCTTCGCGCCAAGGATGTCACGCCGCTGAGTTTGTATCGCGGTTCGCAACAGGATATTCATCTCTTGAGCGAAACGGCGGATGCTCTTGTCAGGCGTGATTCAGCCAAGTCCGGTGAGGTGTTAAAAACCTGTGTCTACTTGGGTGGTTTTTCCCGTCCAGAGCTGGCCAGGCAGTTGGAGCAGCGTTTGGCTGCTTCGAGTGTCCTGGGGCGTTTCGTGGCTTCGAACTCACAGAATGCCCCTGAGGGGGGAGGATTCTGGGTTCAGGTTGCCCAAGAAAGCGCGGGAAAGGTGAATGAAGCGCTGCTTCAAAACCTTTCTAAAGAATTCAATGAGTTAAAACATAAAATAATGCCGTGCGAGGGGGTTGCACCCGCAGGGTAGTTTGCATAGAATGGCGCCCGCTTCGCAGCGAAGACCTTTAAAGGTAAGCGGTACGAAGCGACGTCAACGCAGCTAACCTCAGGTTTTTAATGAGAAAATGCTTGACAGAAGGCTGGCATGATATAGAATGCCGGCTCGCTTAGGAGGGGTTCCCGAGCGGCCAAAGGGATCAGACTGTAAATCTGACGTCTACGACTTCGAAGGTTCGAATCCTTCCCCCTCCACCATTTTTAGCGTGAGCTGCAAGCTCCGCGGGTATAGTTTAGTGGTAGAACCTCAGCCTTCCAAGCTGATGATGCGGGTTCGATTCCCGCTACCCGCTCCAAGTTTGCAGGTTGTGCAAAGTGTTTCGCTCTTGTAGCTCAGTTGGTAGAGCACACCCTTGGTAAGGGTGAGGTCAGCGGTTCAAATCCGCTCAAGAGCTCCATATGACAAGGCAGATATGAAAATATCTGCCTTTGTTTTAATGGCTTGTGTGACTCGCTAAATTCTTCTCCTAGGGGTGATTTCGATGGCTAAGGAAAAGTTCGAACGTAATAAGCCGCACGTCAACGTCGGTACCATCGGTCACGTTGACCACGGTAAAACCACGCTGACCGCTGCTCTGACCCGCGTCTGCTCCGAAGTTTTCGGTTCGGCCAAGGTTGACTTCGACAAGATCGACAGCGCCCCGGAAGAGAAAGCTCGCGGTATCACCATCAACACCGCTCACGTTGAATACGATTCGGCCGTGCGTCACTACGCACACGTTGACTGCCCAGGTCACGCCGACTACGTAAAAAACATGATCACCGGTGCTGCCCAGATGGACGGCGCGATCCTGGTTTGCTCGGCCGCTGATGGTCCGATGCCACAAACCCGTGAGCACATCCTGCTGTCCCGTCAGGTAGGTGTTCCGTACATCGTTGTCTTCCTGAACAAGGCTGACATGGTCGACGACGCTGAGCTGTTGGAACTGGTTGAGATGGAAGTGCGCGACCTGCTGAGCACTTACGACTTCCCAGGTGATGACACTCCAATCATCATCGGTTCGGCTCTGATGGCTCTGAACGGCCAAGACGACAACGAAATGGGCACCACTGCTGTCAAGAAGCTGGTGGAAACTCTGGACAGCTACATCCCAGAGCCAGAGCGTGCTATCGACAAGCCGTTCCTGATGCCAATCGAAGACGTATTCTCGATCTCCGGCCGCGGTACTGTTGTGACTGGTCGTGTTGAGCGTGGCATCGTCCGTATCCAGGAAGAAGTTGAGATCGTCGGTCTGCGCGACACTCAGAAAACTACCTGCACCGGCGTTGAAATGTTCCGCAAGCTGCTCGACGAAGGTCGTGCTGGCGAGAACTGCGGTGTACTGCTGCGCGGCACCAAGCGTGACGACGTTGAGCGTGGCCAGGTTCTGGTCAAGCCAGGCACCGTCAAGCCGCACACCAAGTTCACCGCAGAAGTCTATGTTCTGAGTAAGGAAGAAGGCGGCCGTCATACGCCGTTCTTCAAAGGCTACCGTCCACAGTTCTACTTCCGTACAACTGACGTGACTGGTAACTGCGAGCTGCCAGAAGGCGTTGAAATGGTAATGCCAGGTGACAACATTCAGATGACTGTTACCCTGATCAAGACCATCGCGATGGAAGACGGTCTGCGTTTCGCTATCCGTGAAGGCGGTCGTACCGTCGGCGCTGGCGTCGTAGCCAAAGTCATCGAGTAAACAGTTGTAATGTCTTTTTCGGGCCGGCATAATGGTCGGCCTGATTTTGTTTTAGGTCAGTAGCTCAATTGGCAGAGCGACGGTCTCCAAAACCGTAGGTTGGGGGTTCGATTCCCTCCTGACCTGCCAGATTCACTCGGTGTGTCTGGCTTTCTTTTCACAGGATCTTCATAGATGACTCCTAAAGCTGAAGCTCAAGGCTCTCGCTTCGATCTGCTCAAGTGGCTAGTGGTAGTCGCTTTGGTGGTTGTTGGCGTTGTTGGCAATCAGTATTTTTCTGCTTCGCCGATCCTGTACCGTGTACTTGCATTGCTCGCCATTGCTGCTGTTGCTGCCTTTGTAGGCCTGCAGACAGCCAAGGGCAAGTCTTTCTTTGTACTCGCTAAGGAAGCTCGCACCGAGATTCGTAAAGTCGTATGGCCGACTCGCCAAGAAACCACGCAGACCACGTTGATTGTTGTGGCTGTTGTTCTGGTAATGGCGTTGCTGTTGTGGGGGCTTGATTCCCTACTCGGCTGGCTTGTTTCCTTGATTGTTGGCTAAGGGTGTCCCGTGGCTAAGCGTTGGTACGTTGTGCATGCTTACTCGGGTTACGAGAAGCATGTTATGCGCTCGCTGGTAGAGCGCGTAAAGCTGGCTGGCATGGAAGATGGCTTTGGCGAGATTCTGGTCCCCACTGAAGAAGTGGTTGAGATGCGCAATGGCCAGAAGCGCAAAAGTGAACGTAAGTTCTTTCCGGGCTACGTGCTGGTACAGATGGATATGAACGAAGGGACTTGGCACTTGGTCAAGGATACCCCTCGGGTGATGGGCTTCATTGGCGGTACCGCCGACAAGCCTGCGCCGATCACGGATAAAGAGGCAGAAGCGATTCTGCGTCGTGTCGCTGATGGTAGCGACAAGCCGAAGCCGAAGACTTTGTTTGAGCCTGGTGAGGTTGTGCGTGTCACCGACGGTCCATTCGCTGATTTCAATGGCACGGTTGAAGAAGTTAACTACGAAAAGAGCCGGATCCAAGTGGCAGTGCTCATTTTCGGTCGTTCTACTCCGGTAGAGCTAGAGTTCAGTCAGGTCGAAAAGGTCTGATTGAGCAGGCATCCCAACCCCGCAGCCGAAGGCTGTGGGGTTTTGTCGTCACTGGGATAAACGCGCAAGTAACCGGGGAGCCTTTCGAGGCGTTCGAACCCGTAATTGGAGTGCCTCATGGCCAAGAAAATTACCGCTTACATCAAGCTGCAAGTGAAGGCCGCTCAGGCTAACCCAAGCCCACCTGTTGGTCCTGCCCTGGGTCAGCACGGCGTGAACATCATGGAGTTCTGCAAGGCCTTCAACGCCCGTACTCAGGGTCTTGAGCCAGGTCTGCCGACTCCAGTGATCATCACTGTCTACAGCGACCGTAGCTTCACTTTCGAAACAAAAAGCACCCCGGCTTCGGTTCTGCTGAAGAAGGCTGCAGGTTTGACTAGCGGTTCCGCTCGTCCAAACACCGTTAAGGTTGGCACCGTTACCCGTGCTCAGCTGGAAGAAATCGCGAAAACCAAAAACGCGGATCTGACTGCAGCTGATATGGATGCAGCCGTGCGTACTATCGCCGGTTCTGCTCGTAGCATGGGCCTTAACGTGGAGGGTGTGTAATGGCTAAGCTGACCAAGCGTCAAAAGGCTATCGCCGGCAAAATCGAAGCAGGCAAGGCCTACAACTTTGTAGACGCCGCCGCTCTGCTGGCTGAGCTGTCGACTGTCAAGTTCAGCGAGTCGTTCGACGTTGCTGTAAACCTGGGCGTTGACCCACGTAAATCCGACCAGGTCGTTCGTAGCGCTACCGTGCTGCCACACGGCACTGGCAAGACCGTTCGTGTTGCCGTGTTCACCCAGGGCCCAGCAGCTGAAGCTGCTCTGGCCGCTGGCGCTGATCGCGTAGGCATGGACGACCTGGCTGCTGAAATGAAGGGCGGCGACCTGAACTATGACGTAGTGATCGCATCCCCGGATGCCATGCGTGTTGTAGGTCAGTTGGGTCAGATCCTCGGTCCACGTGGCCTGATGCCTAACCCTAAAGTCGGCACCGTAACGCCAGACGTAGCCACCGCGGTTAAAAACGCCAAGGCTGGTCAGGTTCGTTATCGCACCGACAAAAACGGCATCATCCACACTTCCGTTGGCAAGATCGGCTTCGACGCCGTCAAGCTGAAGGAAAACGTTGAAGCCCTGATCGCTGATCTGAAGCGTATCAAGCCAGCTTCTTCGAAAGGCATCTACGTCAAGCGCGTTACCCTGAGCACCACTATGGGCCCAGGTCTGGTCATCGATCAGAGCTCGCTCGACGCGTAAGACTCAGGTTGGCACGAGCAATCGTGCCAACCACAAAATTGGGGTCCCTGCCTGGCGGGGGCTGTCCAAGACCGTAGGCGGCGCAAGTCTTAAACCACAAGCCTACGCAGATGGTGCTCCCGGTTCCTTACCGAATCAGACACCAAAACGACATTCGGTTTCGATCGAATGAAACGGTAACAAGCAGGAGTTAAACCCGTGGCAATTAAACTCGAAGACAAGAAGGCCATCGTCGCTGAAGTCAACGAGGCTGCCAAAGCTGCTCTGTCCGCTGTCGTGGCTGATGCCCGTGGCGTAACAGTAGGCGCTATGACCGGACTCCGTAAAGAGGCTCGTGAAGCTGGCGTTTACGTACGTGTTGTACGTAACACCCTGCTCAAGCGCGCTGTTGCTGACACTGAATACAGTGTCCTCAACGACGTGTTCACCGGCCCGACCTTGATCGCGTTCTCCACCCAACATCCTGGCGCTGCTGCCCGTTTGTTCAAGGAATTCGCCAAAGGTCAGGACAAGTTCGAGATTAAGGCAGCTGCGTTCGAGGGCAAGTTCCTCGCAGCTAACCAGATCGACGTACTGGCAACTCTGCCGACCCGTGACGAAGCAATTTCCCAGCTGATGAGCGTGATTCAAGGCGCAACCAGCAAATTGGCTCGTACTCTGGCGGCACTGCGCGACCAGAAAGAAGCTGCCGCAGCCTAAGGCTCGACACTCCTTTTCGCGTTTTTTGTTTATTTCGATGGTCGCGTAGGCCGTCCCCCAATCCAGGAATTTAGAGTCATGTCTATCTCTCAAAACGATATCCTCGAAGCCGTTGGCAACATGTCCGTAATGGAAGTTGTTGAGCTGATCAAAGCTTTCGAAGAAAAATTCGGTGTTACCGCTGCTGCTGCTTCCGCTGGTCCAGCTGTTGCTGCTGCCGTTGCTGAAGAGCAAACCGAATTCAACGTCATGCTGACCGAAGCTGGCGAGAAGAAAGTAAACGTGATCAAGGCAGTACGTGAACTGACCGGTCTGGGCCTGAAAGAAGCCAAGGCTGTAGTTGACGGCGCTCCTGCCATGGTTCTGGAAGCTGTTGCCAAAGACGCAGCTGACAAAGCCAAAGCAACTCTGGAAGAAGCAGGCGCTAAAGTCGAGCTGAAGTAAGCAACGACTTTGCGTCTCCAGCCCGAGCGTTAAGCGACAGGCTGATGGCTGGTGGCTCTTGCCACCGGCCTTTTTCCGTTATTGGCAGCCGACTGGGTCGGTGCTGATCGCGAGCTGTAACCACCCGATGTGGTGGCGCAAACCATGGGGTTTGCACGATTTTCTGGCTGCTCCCGTCGGGAGGGGCCAAACAAGCAGGTGACCAAGCTGGGGAACGCTGATGGCTTACTCATATACTGAGAAAAAACGTATCCGCAAGGACTTTAGCAAGTTGCCGGACGTCATGGATGTGCCGTACCTCCTGGCCATCCAGCTGGATTCGTATCGTGAATTCTTGCAAGCGGGAGCGACTAAAGATCAGTTCCGCGACGTGGGCCTGCATGCGGCCTTCAAATCCGTTTTCCCGATCATCAGCTACTCCGGCAATGCTGCGCTGGAGTACGTCGGTTATCGCCTGGGCGAACCGGCATTTGATGTCAAAGAATGCGTATTGCGCGGTGTGACTTACGCCGTACCTTTGCGGGTAAAAGTGCGCCTGATCATTTTCGACAAAGAATCGTCGAACAAAGCGATCAAGGACATCAAAGAGCAAGAAGTCTACATGGGTGAAATCCCCCTGATGACTGAGAACGGTACCTTCGTAATCAACGGTACCGAGCGTGTAATCGTTTCCCAGCTGCACCGTTCTCCGGGCGTGTTCTTCGACCACGACCGTGGCAAGACGCACAGCTCCGGCAAACTGCTTTACTCCGCGCGCATCATTCCTTACCGCGGTTCGTGGTTGGACTTCGAGTTCGACCCGAAAGACTGCGTGTTCGTGCGTATCGACCGTCGTCGCAAGCTGCCTGCATCGGTACTGCTGCGCGCGCTCGGCTATACCACCGAAGAAGTGCTGGACGCGTTCTACACCACCAACGTCTTCCACGTACAAGGTGAAAACCTCAGCCTGGAACTGGTGCCTCAGCGCCTGCGCGGTGAAATCGCTGTCCTCGATATCCAGGATGACAAAGGCAAGGTTATTGTCGAGCAGGGTCGTCGTATTACCGCTCGCCACATCAACCAGCTGGAAAAAGCCGGGATCAAAGAGCTGCAGGTGCCTCTGGACTACGTCCTGGGTCGCACCACGGCCAAGGTCATCGTGCATCCGGCCACCGGCGAAATTCTGGCGGAGTGCAACACCGAGCTGAACACCGAGATCCTGGCAAAGATCGCCAAGGCCCAGGTCGTTCGCATCGAGACGCTGTACACCAACGACATCGACTGCGGTCCGTTCATCTCCGACACGCTGAAGATCGACTCCACTGGCAACCAACTGGAAGCCCTGGTCGAGATCTATCGCATGATGCGTCCTGGCGAGCCGCCAACCAAGGATGCCGCCGAGACCCTGTTCAACAACCTGTTCTTCAGCCCTGAGCGTTATGACCTGTCTGCGGTCGGCCGGATGAAGTTCAACCGTCGTATCGGTCGTACCGAGATCGAAGGTTCGGGTGTACTGAACAAGGACGATATCGTTGCGGTCCTCAAGACCCTGGTCGACATCCGTAACGGCAAGGGCATCGTCGATGACATCGACCACCTGGGTAACCGTCGTGTTCGCTGCGTAGGCGAGATGGCCGAGAACCAGTTCCGTGTTGGCCTGGTGCGCGTAGAGCGTGCGGTCAAGGAACGTCTGTCGATGGCTGAAAGCGAAGGCCTGATGCCGCAAGACCTGATCAACGCCAAGCCTGTGGCTGCGGCGGTGAAGGAGTTCTTCGGTTCGAGCCAGTTGTCCCAGTTCATGGACCAGAACAACCCGCTGTCCGAGATCACCCACAAGCGTCGTGTCTCCGCACTCGGCCCGGGCGGTCTGACCCGTGAGCGTGCAGGCTTCGAAGTTCGTGACGTACACCCGACGCACTACGGTCGTGTCTGCCCGATCGAAACGCCGGAAGGTCCGAACATCGGTCTGATCAACTCCCTGGCTGCCTATGCGCGCACCAACCAGTACGGCTTCCTCGAGAGCCCGTATCGTGTGGTGAAAGACGCCCTGGTGACCGACGAGATCGTGTTCCTGTCCGCCATCGAAGAAGCAGATCACGTGATCGCTCAGGCTTCGGCCACGATGAACGACAAGAAAGTCCTGATCGACGAGCTGGTAGCTGTTCGTCACTTGAACGAGTTCACCGTCAAGGCGCCGGAAGACGTCACCTTGATGGACGTATCGCCGAAGCAGGTAGTTTCGGTTGCAGCGTCGCTGATCCCGTTCCTCGAGCACGACGACGCCAACCGTGCGTTGATGGGTTCGAACATGCAGCGTCAAGCTGTACCCACCCTGCGTGCCGACAAGCCGCTGGTAGGTACCGGCATGGAGCGTAACGTTGCCCGTGACTCCGGCGTTTGCGTCGTGGCTCGTCGTGGCGGCGTGATCGACTCCGTCGACGCCAGCCGTATCGTGGTTCGTGTTGCCGATGATGAAGTTGAAACTGGCGAAGCCGGTGTCGACATCTACAACCTGACCAAATACACCCGCTCCAACCAGAACACCTGCATCAACCAGCGTCCGCTGGTGAGCAAGGGTGATCGGGTTCAGCGCAGCGACATCATGGCCGACGGTCCGTCCACCGATATGGGTGAACTGGCGCTGGGCCAGAACATGCGCATCGCGTTCATGGCATGGAACGGCTTCAACTTCGAAGACTCCATCTGCCTGTCCGAGCGTGTGGTTCAGGAAGACCGCTTCACCACGATCCACATTCAGGAACTGACCTGTGTGGCCCGTGACACCAAGCTTGGCCCAGAGGAAATCACTGCGGACATCCCGAACGTGGGTGAAGCTGCTCTGAACAAGCTGGACGAAGCCGGTATCGTTTACGTAGGTGCTGAAGTAGGCGCAGGCGACATCCTGGTGGGTAAGGTCACTCCGAAAGGCGAGACCCAGCTGACTCCGGAAGAAAAACTGCTGCGTGCCATCTTCGGTGAAAAAGCCAGCGACGTTAAAGACACCTCCCTGCGCGTGCCTACCGGCACCAAGGGTACCGTCATCGACGTACAAGTCTTCACCCGTGACGGTGTTGAGCGTGATGCTCGTGCACTGTCCATCGAGAAGACCCAGCTCGACGAGATCCGCAAGGACCTGAACGAAGAGTTCCGTATCGTCGAAGGCGCGACTTTCGAACGTCTGCGCTCCGCTTTGGTCGGCCACAAAGCCGAAGGCGGCGCCGGCCTGAAGAAAGGTCAGGAAATCACCGACGAAGTTCTCGACGGTCTTGAGCATGGCCAGTGGTTCAAGCTGCGCATGGCTGAAGATGCTCTGAACGAGCAGCTCGAGAAGGCCCAGGCCTATATCGTTGATCGCCGCCGTCTGCTGGACGACAAGTTCGAAGACAAGAAGCGCAAACTGCAGCAGGGCGATGACCTGGCTCCAGGCGTGCTGAAAATCGTCAAGGTTTACCTGGCAATCCGTCGCCGCATCCAGCCGGGCGACAAGATGGCCGGTCGTCACGGTAACAAAGGTGTGGTCTCCGTGATCATGCCGGTTGAAGACATGCCGCACGATGCCAATGGCACCCCGGTCGATGTGGTCCTCAACCCGTTGGGCGTACCTTCGCGTATGAACGTTGGTCAGATCCTTGAAACCCACCTGGGCCTCGCGGCCAAGGGCTTGGGCGAGAAGATCAACCGTATGATCGAAGAGCAGCGCAAGGTCGCTGACCTGCGTAAGTTCCTGCACGAGATCTACAACGAGATCGGCGGTCGCAACGAAGAGCTGGACACCTTCTCCGACCAGGAAATCCTGGATCTGGCGAAGAACCTGCGCGGCGGCGTTCCAATGGCTACTCCGGTGTTCGACGGTGCCAAGGAAAGCGAAATCAAGGCCATGCTGAAACTGGCAGACCTGCCGGAAAGCGGCCAGATGCAGCTGTTCGACGGCCGTACTGGCAACAAGTTCGAGCGCCCGGTCACCGTTGGCTACATGTACATGCTGAAGCTGAACCACTTGGTAGACGACAAGATGCACGCTCGTTCTACCGGTTCTTACAGCCTGGTTACCCAGCAGCCGCTGGGTGGTAAGGCGCAGTTCGGTGGTCAGCGTTTCGGGGAGATGGAGGTCTGGGCACTGGAAGCGTACGGTGCTGCATACACTCTGCAAGAAATGCTCACAGTGAAGTCGGACGATGTGAACGGCCGGACCAAGATGTACAAAAACATCGTGGACGGCGATCACCGTATGGAGCCGGGCATGCCCGAGTCTTTCAACGTGTTGATCAAGGAAATTCGTTCCCTCGGCATCGATATCGATCTGGAAACCGAATAACACGTGACGCGAATCGAGAGCGGGGCTGTTTTGCCCGCTCTCTGCTCCGCCAGGAGGAAAGGCCTTGAAAGACCTACTGAATTTGCTGAAAAACCAGGGTCAAGTCGAAGAGTTCGACGCCATCCGTATTGGATTGGCCTCGCCTGAGATGATCCGTTCGTGGTCGTTCGGTGAAGTTAAAAAGCCGGAAACCATCAACTACCGTACGTTCAAACCTGAACGTGACGGCCTGTTCTGCGCCAAGATCTTTGGCCCGGTCAAGGATTACGAGTGCCTGTGCGGTAAGTACAAGCGCTTGAAGCATCGTGGTGTGATCTGCGAGAAGTGCGGTGTTGAAGTCGCGCTGGCAAAAGTTCGTCGTGAGCGCATGGCGCACATCGAACTGGCCTCGCCAGTTGCCCACATCTGGTTCTTGAAATCGCTGCCGTCCCGTATCGGCTTGCTGATGGACATGACCCTGCGTGATATCGAGCGCGTTCTCTACTTCGAGAGCTACGTCGTTATCGATCCAGGCATGACCACCCTTGAAAAAGGTCAGTTGCTCAACGACGAGCAGTACTTCGAAGCGCTGGAAGAGTTCGGCGACGATTTCGATGCCCGCATGGGTGCCGAAGCTGTCCGCGAGCTGCTGCACGCTATCGACCTGGAACACGAGATTGGCCGTCTGCGCGAAGAAATTCCGCAAACCAACTCCGAAACCAAGATCAAGAAGCTGTCCAAGCGTCTGAAGTTGATGGAAGCCTTCCAGGGTTCCGGCAACCTGCCAGAGTGGATGGTGCTGACCGTTCTGCCGGTTCTGCCGCCAGACCTGCGTCCACTGGTTCCGCTCGATGGCGGTCGTTTCGCGACTTCCGACCTCAACGATCTGTATCGTCGAGTGATCAACCGTAACAACCGCTTGAAGCGCCTGCTCGATCTGTCCGCTCCGGACATCATCGTGCGCAACGAAAAGCGTATGTTGCAGGAAGCGGTCGACGCACTGCTCGACAACGGTCGTCGTGGCCGCGCTATCACCGGTTCCAACAAGCGTCCTCTGAAATCCCTGGCTGACATGATCAAGGGTAAGCAGGGTCGTTTCCGTCAGAACTTGCTCGGTAAGCGTGTTGACTACTCCGGTCGTTCGGTAATTACCGTAGGCCCGACCCTGCGTCTGCACCAGTGCGGTCTGCCTAAGAAAATGGCTCTGGAGCTGTTCAAGCCGTTCATTTTCGGCAAGCTGGAAATGCGTGGTCTGGCGACTACCATCAAGGCCGCCAAGAAGATGGTCGAGCGCGAACTGCCAGAGGTCTGGGACGTTCTCGCCGAAGTGATTCGCGAACACCCGGTTCTGCTCAACCGTGCGCCGACCCTTCACCGTCTGGGTATCCAGGCGTTTGAACCGGTACTGATCGAAGGTAAGGCTATCCAGCTGCACCCGCTGGTCTGTGCTGCGTACAACGCCGACTTCGACGGCGACCAAATGGCCGTGCACGTGCCGCTGACGCTGGAAGCCCAGCTGGAAGCGCGCGCGTTGATGATGTCGACCAACAACATCCTGTCGCCAGCCAACGGTGAGCCAATCATCGTTCCGTCGCAGGACGTTGTATTGGGTCTGTACTACATGACGCGTGAAGCGATCAACGCCAAGGGCGAAGGTCGTGTGTTCGCGGATCTGCAAGAAGTTGACCGTGTGTTCCGTGCCGGCGAAGCCGCACTGCACGCCAAGGTCAAGGTGCGGATCAACGAAACCGTGAACGATCGTGACGGCGGCAGCGTGACCAACACTCGTATCGTCGACACCACCGTCGGCCGTGCGCTGTTGTTCCAGGTTGTGCCAAAAGGCTTGTCCTTCGACGTCGTCAACCTGCCGATGAAGAAAAAGGCGATCTCCAAGCTGATCAACCAGTGCTATCGCGTGGTGGGTCTGAAAGAGACCGTGATCTTCGCTGACCAGTTGATGTACACCGGTTTTGCCTATTCGACCATTTCCGGTGTTTCCATCGGTGTTAACGACTTCGTTATCCCGGATGAAAAAGCCCGCATCATCGGTGCTGCCACCGAAGAAGTGAAAGAGATCGAAAGTCAGTACGCCTCCGGCCTGGTAACCCAGGGCGAGAAGTACAACAAGGTGATCGACCTCTGGTCCAAGGCGAACGACGAAGTCTCCAAGGCGATGATGGCCAACCTCTCGAAAGAGAAAGTCATCGACCGTCATGGCAACGAAGTCGACCAGGAATCCTTCAACTCGATGTACATGATGGCCGACTCGGGCGCACGGGGTTCTGCTGCGCAGATCCGTCAGCTCGCCGGTATGCGTGGCCTGATGGCCAAGCCGGACGGTTCCATCATCGAGACCCCGATTACCGCGAACTTCCGTGAAGGCTTGAGCGTACTTCAGTACTTCATCTCCACTCACGGTGCTCGTAAGGGTCTTGCGGATACCGCGTTGAAAACGGCGAACTCCGGTTACCTGACTCGTCGTCTGGTAGACGTTGCCCAGGATCTGGTCGTGACCGAGATCGATTGTGGCACCGAGCATGGCTTGGTCATGACGCCGCACATTGAAGGCGGTGACGTTGTAGAGCCGTTGGGTGAGCGTGTATTGGGTCGTGTCATTGCCCGTGACGTATTCAAGCCGGGTACCGAGGACGTCATCGTTCCTGCCGGCACCCTGGTTGACGAGAAGTGGGTCGAGTTCATCGAACTCAACAGTATCGACGAAGTGATCGTACGTTCGCCGATCAGCTGCGAAACCCGCTACGGCATCTGCGCCAAGTGCTACGGTCGCGACCTGGCTCGTGGTCACCAGGTGAACATCGGTGAAGCGGTCGGCGTTATCGCTGCCCAGTCCATCGGTGAGCCGGGTACCCAGCTGACGATGCGTACGTTCCACATCGGTGGTGCGGCAAGCCGGACCTCCGCAGCCGACAGCGTTCAGGTGAAGAATGGCGGTACCGTCCGTCTGCACAACCTGAAGCACGTTGAGCGAGTGGATGGTCACCTGGTGGCTGTATCCCGTTCCGGTGAGCTGGCCATCGCTGACGACTTCGGTCGTGAGCGCGAGCGTTACAAGCTGCCGTACGGTGCTGTGATTTCGGTGAAGGAAGGCGATAAGGTCGACGCTGGTGCCATCGTGGCCAAGTGGGATCCGCACACTCACCCAATCGTCACCGAGATGAAAGGTACCGTGACCTACGTGGGCATGGAAGAAGGCATCACGATCAAGCGTCAGACTGACGAATTGACCGGTATGACCAACATTGAAGTACTTGACGCGAAAGATCGTCCAGCTGCCGGCAAGGACATCCGTCCGGCCGTGAAGATGGTCGACGACAACGGCAAGGATCTGTTGCTGCCAGGCACTGACGTAATCGCTCAGTACTTCCTGCCAGCCAACGCCTTGGTCGGTGTTGCGGACGGTGCGCGGATCGCGATCGGTGACGTAATCGCTCGTATCCCGCAGGAAACTTCGAAAACCCGCGACATCACCGGTGGTCTGCCGCGTGTTGCCGACTTGTTCGAAGCTCGTCGTCCGAAAGAAGCCTCGATTCTGGCTGAAGTCAGCGGCACCATCGCGTTCGGTAAAGAGACCAAGGGCAAGCGCCGTCTGGTCATTACTCCGAACGACGGTAGCGATCCGTACGAAGAGCTGATTCCGAAGTGGCGTCACCTGAACGTCTTCGAAGGCGAACAGGTAAACCGCGGCGAAGTTATCTCGGACGGCCCGAGCGATCCACACGACATCCTGCGTCTGCTGGGTGTGAGTGCGCTGGCCAAGTACATCGTGAACGAGATCCAGGACGTTTACCGTCTGCAAGGCGTGAAGATCAACGACAAGCACATCGAGACCATCCTGCGTCAGATGCTGCGTAAAGTTGAGATCGCTGAATCCGGCGATTCCAGTTTCATCAAGGGCGACCAGATGGAACTGACTCACGTACTGGTGGAAAACGAGCGCCTGGCGACCGAAGACAAGTTCGTCTCCAAGTTCACTCGCGTGCTGCTGGGTATCACCAAGGCGTCGTTGTCCACCGAATCGTTCATCTCGGCGGCTTCCTTCCAGGAAACCACCCGCGTACTGACCGAAGCGGCGGTAACCGGCAAGCGCGATTACCTGCGCGGCCTGAAAGAAAACGTGGTCGTGGGTCGTCTGATCCCGGCTGGTACCGGCTTGGCCTACCACAGCGAGCGCAAGCGTCGCCGTGATGCAGACAAGCCGTTGCGCGTAAGCGCCAGTGAAGTGGAAGCTGCACTGACCGAAGCACTGAACTCGAGCGGTAACTGAGTTCTGCGGTAATTGAGTGCCTGGCCCTGGTCACTCCGTTCGGCGGATCGAGACAAATTGTCGAGATCCGGCGGGCGGGGAGGTCGGGGCCTTGCCTTGACTGGGGGCAAGATCCTCTTTAGACTCTTGATCCCCTAAATTTGGCGGGAATTCGTTCCTGCCATTTTGCTTTTCTTGTAAGACAATAGCGTCGCAAGACAACAGTGGAGCTAGTAGATGGCAACTATCAACCAGCTGGTACGTCAGCCGCGTAAGCGTATCGTCGAGAAATCCGACGTGCCTGCGCTGCAGAACTGCCCGCAACGTCGTGGCGTATGCACCCGTGTGTATACCACCACGCCGAAAAAACCTAACTCGGCATTGCGTAAAGTATGCCGTGTGCGCCTGACCAACGGTTTCGAGGTTTCCTCGTACATCGGCGGTGAAGGCCACAACCTGCAAGAGCACAGCGTGGTCCTGATCCGCGGCGGTCGTGTAAAAGACTTGCCAGGTGTTCGTTACCACACCGTTCGCGGCTCTTTGGATACCTCCGGCGTTAAAGGTCGTAACCAAGGTCGTTCGAAGTACGGTACCAAGCGTCCGAAATAATCGGCCGTTTTGCAGATTTTAATTTTATTGAGTCGATAAGAGTAAGGTCGGGCACGCATCTGCTGTCCCGGGCTAACCTGAAGACCGTTTGAGGGCTTATCAATGCCAAGACGTCGCGTAGCAGCCAAACGTGAGATTCTGGACGATCCGAAATACGGAAGCCAGATTCTCGCCAAGTTCATGAACCACGTAATGGAAAGCGGCAAGAAAGCCGTTGCCGAGCGTATCGTTTATGGCGCACTGGACAAAGTTAAGGAACGCAAGAACAGCGATCCCCTGGAAATCTTCGAGAAAGCTCTCGACGCCATCGCTCCGCTGGTCGAAGTGAAGTCGCGCCGTGTAGGCGGTGCTACTTACCAGGTTCCGGTCGAAGTTCGTCCGTCCCGTCGTAACGCCCTGGCAATGCGCTGGTTGGTAGACTTCGCCCGCAAGCGCGGTGAGAAGTCCATGGCTCTGCGTTTGGCTGGCGAACTGTTGGACGCTGCTGAAGGTAAAGGTGCTGCAGTTAAGAAGCGTGAAGACGTGCACCGCATGGCTGAAGCCAACAAGGCTTTCTCGCACTACCGCTTCTAATTTTAGCGTCACTCAATTTGCGAGGGCTTTATGGCTCGTACTACACCGATTAACCGCTACCGTAACATCGGTATCGTTGCTCACGTGGATGCTGGTAAAACCACCACCACCGAGCGCGTCCTTTTTTACACCGGCAAAAGTCACAAGATGGGCGAGGTGCATGATGGCGCCGCGACCACCGACTGGATGGTGCAGGAGCAGGAGCGTGGTATTACCATTACTTCTGCTGCCATTACCGCCTTCTGGAAGGGTTCCGAGAAGCAGTACGCACACGAGCATCGCTTCAACGTTATCGATACCCCAGGCCACGTAGACTTCACCATTGAAGTTGAGCGTTCCCTGCGTGTACTCGATGGCGCGGTCGTTGTGTTCTGCGGTACCTCGGGTGTTGAGCCTCAGTCGGAAACCGTATGGCGTCAGGCCAACAAATACGGCGTTCCACGTCTTGTTTACGTAAACAAGATGGACCGTGCTGGTGCCAACTTCCTGCGCGTGATCGGTCAGATCAAGCAGCGTCTGGGTCACACTCCGGTGCCTATCCAGCTCGCTATCGGTTCGGAAGACAATTTCCAGGGCCAGATCGACCTGATCAACATGCAAGCGGTCTACTGGAACGATTCCGACAAGGGCATGGTCCCTGTTCGTAAGGAAATTCCTGCCGAGCTGTTGGAAGAAGCTGAGCAATGGCGCAGCAACATGGTTGAGGCTGCGGCCGAAGCCAATGAAGAGTTGATGAACAAGTACCTCGAGGGCGAAGAACTCTCCAACGAGGAAATCAAGGCTGCTCTGCGTCAGCGTACTATCGCTGGTGAGATCGTCCTGGCTGTTTGCGGCTCCTCCTTCAAGAACAAGGGTGTTCCCCTGGTTCTCGACGCCGTTATCGACTTCCTGCCTGCTCCAACCGACATTCCTGCTATCAAGGGTTCCAACCCGGATAACGAGGAAGAGGAAATGGAGCGTCACGCAAGTGACGACGAGCCGTTCGCGGCTTTGGCATTCAAGATCGCTACCGACCCATTCGTGGGTACCTTGACCTTTGTCCGGGTTTACTCGGGCGTGTTGGCCTCCGGCGACGGCGTGATCAACTCGGTAAAAGGCAAGAAAGAGCGTGTGGGTCGTATGGTGCAGATGCACGCAAACGCCCGCGAAGAAATCAAGGAAGTGCGCGCTGGTGACATCGCGGCCTTGATCGGCATGAAGGACGTCACCACGGGTGAGACTTTGTGCAACGCTGACAAGCCAATCATCCTGGTTCGCATGGACTTCCCGGAGCCGGTTATTTCGGTTGCCGTTGAGCCTAAGACCAAGGACGACCAGGAAAAAATGGGTATCGCTCTGGGCAAGCTTGCTCAGGAAGACCCGTCTTTCCGCGTCAAGACTGATGAAGAGACTGGTCAAACGATCATCTCCGGCATGGGCGAGTTGCACCTGGACATCCTGGTTGACCGGATGCGCCGTGAGTTCAACGTCGAAGCCAACATCGGTAAGCCTCAGGTTTCCTATCGTGAGCGCATCACGAAGAACTGTGAAATCGAAGGCAAGTTCGTTCGCCAGTCCGGCGGTCGTGGCCAGTTCGGTCACTGCTGGATTCGTTTTGCACCGGCTGACGAAGGTCAGGAAGGTCTGCAATTCGTGAACGAAGTCGTAGGTGGTGTGGTTCCTAAGGAATACATCCCGGCGATCCAGAAGGGTATCGAAGAGCAGATGAAGAACGGCGTTGTTGCCGGCTATCCGCTGATCGGCCTGAAGGCGACCGTGTTCGACGGTTCTTACCACGACGTCGACTCCAACGAGATGGCGTTCAAGGTGGCTGCTTCCATGGCTACCAAGCAACTGGCCCAGAAGGGCGGTGGTGAGTTGCTTGAACCTATCATGGCGGTAGAAGTCGTTACGCCTGAAGACTACATGGGTGATGTCATGGGCGACCTTAACCGTCGTCGTGGCATGATTCTGGGTATGGAAGATACGGTTTCCGGCAAAGTTATCCGTGCCGAGGTTCCGTTGGGTGAGATGTTCGGTTACGCAACCGACGTTCGCTCCATGTCTCAGGGTCGCGCAAGCTACTCTATGGAATTCAAAAAATACAATACAGCTCCGTCGCATATCGTCGAGACTGTTACCAAAAAGCAAGGCTGATCCAGCCCCTTTAAGCTAGGAGTTAATTGTCGTGGCTAAAGAAAAATTTGAACGGAACAAACCGCACGTCAACGTTGGCACCATCGGCCACGTTGACCACGGTAAAACTACTCTGACCGCTGCTCTGACCCGCGTCTGCTCCGAAGTTTTCGGTTCGGCCAAGGTTGACTTCGACAAGATCGACAGCGCCCCGGAAGAGAAAGCTCGCGGTATCACCATCAACACCGCTCACGTTGAATACGATTCGGCCGTGCGTCACTACGCACACGTTGACTGCCCAGGTCACGCCGACTACGTAAAAAACATGATCACCGGTGCTGCCCAGATGGACGGCGCGATCCTGGTTTGCTCGGCCGCTGATGGTCCGATGCCACAAACCCGTGAGCACATCCTGCTGTCCCGTCAGGTAGGTGTTCCGTACATCGTTGTCTTCCTGAACAAGGCTGACATGGTCGACGACGCTGAGCTGTTGGAACTGGTTGAGATGGAAGTGCGCGACCTGCTGAGCACTTACGACTTCCCAGGTGATGACACTCCAATCATCATCGGTTCGGCTCTGATGGCTCTGAACGGCCAAGACGACAACGAAATGGGCACCACTGCTGTCAAGAAGCTGGTGGAAACTCTGGACAGCTACATCCCAGAGCCAGAGCGTGCTATCGACAAGCCGTTCCTGATGCCAATCGAAGACGTATTCTCGATCTCCGGCCGCGGTACTGTTGTGACTGGTCGTGTTGAGCGTGGCATCGTCCGTATCCAGGAAGAAGTTGAGATCGTCGGTCTGCGCGACACTCAGAAAACTACCTGCACCGGCGTTGAAATGTTCCGCAAGCTGCTCGACGAAGGTCGTGCTGGCGAGAACTGCGGTGTACTGCTGCGCGGCACCAAGCGTGACGACGTTGAGCGTGGCCAGGTTCTGGTCAAGCCAGGCACCGTCAAGCCGCACACCAAGTTCACCGCAGAAGTCTATGTTCTGAGTAAGGAAGAAGGCGGCCGTCATACGCCGTTCTTCAAAGGCTACCGTCCACAGTTCTACTTCCGTACAACTGACGTGACTGGTAACTGCGAGCTGCCAGAAGGCGTTGAAATGGTAATGCCAGGTGACAACATTCAGATGACTGTTACCCTGATCAAGACCATCGCGATGGAAGACGGTCTGCGTTTCGCTATCCGTGAAGGCGGTCGTACCGTCGGCGCTGGCGTCGTAGCCAAAGTCATCGAGTAAGTCTCTTTTAGAGTCAGCTTGATGAGTTGAAAAAGCCTCCGCTTAGCGGGGGCTTTTTTATTGAGTTGACACCTATCAGGGGCGTCTATAGAATTGCGCCTCCTTTTAACGGGCGTATTGCGCTCGGTGGGAATAGCAGCCGGAGTCTGAAATCCAATGCAAAATCAGCAAATCCGTATCAGGTTGAAGGCTTTTGACCATCGCCTGATCGACCAATCCACCCAGGAAATCGTGGAAACCGCGAAACGTACTGGTGCTCAAGTGCGTGGTCCAATTCCACTGCCTACCCGTAAAGAGCGGTTCACCGTTCTGGTCTCCCCGCACGTCAACAAAGACGCGCGTGACCAGTACGAGATCCGTACTCATAAGCGCGTTCTGGACATCGTCCAGCCAACGGATAAAACCGTTGATGCACTTATGAAGCTCGATCTTGCGGCCGGTGTGGAAGTGCAGATCAGCCTCGGCTAAGACTCGGTCTTAGTCGTGTAACGCTCTGAAATGGGCGGCCATAGCGGGTGAAAGCCCCGTACACTCATGAGGTTTACAACATGACTATTGGTGTAGTCGGTCGTAAATGCGGTATGACCCGTATTTTCACCGAAGAAGGTGTCTCCATTCCGGTCACGGTCATTGAGATCGAGCCGAATCGCGTCACCCAGTTCAAAACTGAAGAGACCGATGGCTATCGTGCAGTGCAAGTCACTGTCGGCGAGCGTCGTGCTTCGCGTGTAACAGCAGCTCAGGCTGGCCACTTCGCCAAGGCGAACGTAGCCGCTGGTCGTACCGTAATGGAATTCCGTCTTGAAGAAGGCGAGTACCAGGCCGGCGATCTGATCAACGCTGAAATCTTCGCCGCTGGTCAACTGGTTGATGTAACCGGTCAGTCCAAGGGTAAAGGCTTCCAGGGTACGATCAAGCGTTGGAACTTCCGCGGGCAAGATAACACCCACGGTAACTCCGTATCCCACCGCGTTCCAGGCTCTATCGGCCAGTGCCAGACTCCTGGTCGTGTATTCAAGGGCAAAAAAATGTCCGGTCATATGGGCGCTGAGCGCGTGACCGTGCAGTCCCTCGAAGTAGTGCGCGTGGACGCTGAACGCAATCTGTTGTTGGTCAAGGGCGCTGTTCCTGGCGCTACTGGCGGCAACTTGGTTGTACGTCCAGCAGCCAAGGCTCGCGGTTAAGGGGAAGCTGACATGCAATTAAATGTAAATGACGCTCAAGCGATCGAAGTTTCCGAACTGACATTTGGCGGCGAATTCAACGAGACGCTGGTTCACCAAGCAGTCGTGGCCTACATGGCCGGCGGCCGTCAAGGTAGCAAGCAGCAAAAGACCCGTTCCGACGTTTCCGGTGGCGGTAAGCGCCCATGGCGTCAGAAAGGTACTGGCCGTGCTCGTGCCGGTACTATCCGTAGCCCAATCTGGCGTGGCGGCGGTACCACTTTCGCAGCTCGTCCTCAGGATCACTCCCAGAAGCTGAACAAGAAGATGTACCGCGCAGCAATGCGTTCCATCCTTGCTGAGCTGGTGCGTACTGATCGTCTGGTCGTGGTTCAGGACTTCGCTGTTGAAGCACCGAAAACCAAAGATCTGCTGAACAAGCTGAATGGCATGGGCCTGACTGACGTCCTGATCGTGTCTGACGCTGTTGATCAGAACCTGTACCTGGCTGCTCGCAACCTGCCACACGTCGACGTTCGTGACGTGCAGGGTTCCGATCCGGTCAGTCTGATCGCATACGACAAGGTGTTGATCACCGTGTCGGCCGTGAAGAAATTCGAGGAGCTGCTGGGATGAACCAGGAACGCGTATTTAAAGTTCTGCTTGGCCCGCACGTTTCCGAGAAGGCTACGGTTCTGGCAGACAAGAAAGGCCAGTTCGTTTTCAAGGTTGCGACCGACGCAACCAAGCTGGAAATCAAGAAGGCCGTCGAAAGCCTGTTCAGCGTGAAAGTAGAGCGCGTGACTACCCTGAACGTACTGGGTAAAAGCAAGCGCACTGCTCGCGGTCTGGGCAAGCGTAATGACTGGAAGAAGGCAGTTATCTCCCTTCAGCCAGGCCAAGATCTCGATTTCAGCAGCAGTGCTGAGTAAGGAAGGGGTGCATCATGGCAATCGTTAAATGCAAACCGACTTCCCCTGGCCGCCGTTTTGTGGTCAAGGTGGTCAACCAGGAGCTGCATAAAGGCGCTCCTCACGCACCGCTGCTCGAGAAAAAATCGAAGTCTGGTGGTCGTAACAACAATGGCCGTATTACCACTCGTCACATCGGTGGTGGTCATAAGCAGCATTATCGTCTGGTCGACTTCCGTCGCAACGACAAGGATGGCATCGCTGCCACCGTCGAGCGTATCGAATACGATCCAAACCGTACTGCTCACATCGCTCTGCTGCTGTACGCAGATGGCGAGCGTCGCTACATCATCGCCCCTAAAGGCGTGAGCGCTGGCGACCAGCTGATCGCAGGTGCCCTGGCACCGATCAAGCCGGGCAACGCTCTGCAACTGCGTAACATTCCAGTTGGTAGCACCGTACACGGCATCGAATTGAAGCCAGGTAAGGGCGCGCAGATCGCTCGTTCCGCTGGTGCTTCGGCTCAGCTGATCGCTCGTGAAGGTGTCTACGTGACCCTGCGTCTGCGTTCTGGTGAGATGCGTAAAGTACTGGCTGAATGCCGTGCGACCCTGGGTGAAGTCTCGAACTCCGAGCACAGCCTGCGTTCGTTGGGTAAAGCTGGTGCCAAGCGCTGGCGTGGCGTTCGCCCAACCGTTCGTGGTGTTGCCATGAACCCGGTTGACCACCCACATGGTGGTGGTGAAGGTCGTACCTCTGGTGGTCGTCATCCGGTATCGCCATGGGGCTTCCCGACTAAGGGCGCGAAGACTCGTGGTAATAAGCGTACCGACAAAATGATCGTCCGTCGTCGCAAGTAAATAGAGGGATACGACAGTGCCACGTTCTCTGAAAAAAGGTCCTTTTATTGATCTTCACCTACTGAAGAAGATCGAAGTGGCGGCGGAAAAGAACGATCGCAAACCAGTTAAGACCTGGTCGCGTCGTTCGATGATCCTGCCACAAATGGTCGGTCTGACCATCGCAGTACACAACGGTCGTCAACACGTCCCAGTTCTCGTTAACGAAGACATGGTCGGCCACAAACTGGGCGAGTTCGCCGGTACCCGCACTTATCGTGGGCACGTGGCAGACAAGAAAGCCAAGCGTTAAGGGGTTAGGAAATGGAAGTAGCCGCTAAGTTGTCGGGCGCTCGAATCTCCGCCCAGAAAGCCCGCTTGGTCGCCGACCAGATCCGCGGGAAGAAGGTGGGCGAAGCGCTCAACCTGTTGGCTTTCAGCAGTAAGAAAGCCGCCGAGATCATGAAGAAAGTGCTGGAGTCGGCCGTAGCCAACGCCGAGCATAACGAAGGCGCAGACGTTGATGACCTGAAGGTCAGCACCGTTTTCGTCAACGAAGGGCGTTCGCTGAAGCGCATCATGCCACGTGCCAAAGGCCGTGCTGATCGCATCGTCAAGCGGTCTTGCCATATCACTGTCAAGGTTGCTGACAAGTAACGGAGTCGAAGAGATGGGTCAGAAAGTACATCCCATTGGCATTCGCCTGGGAATCGTCAAGGAGCACACCTCCGTCTGGTACGCAGACGGTCGGACTTATGCGGACTACTTGTTCGCTGATCTGAAGGTGCGTGAGTATCTCCAAGACAAACTAAAAAGCGCGTCCGTAAGCCGTATCGATATCCATCGTCCGGCGCAAACTGCACGTATCACCATCCACACCGCTCGTCCAGGTATCGTTATCGGGAAGAAAGGTGAAGATGTTGAGAAACTGCGTCAGGACCTGACCAAGCAAATGGGTGTGCCTGTGCACATCAATATCGAAGAGATCCGCAAGCCGGAGCTCGACGGTATGCTGGTTGCGCAGAGCGTAGCTCAGCAGCTGGAGCGTCGCGTCATGTTCCGTCGCGCTATGAAGCGCGCTGTACAGAACGCAATGCGCATTGGTGCCAAAGGCATCAAAATCCAAGTGAGCGGTCGTCTCGGCGGTGCTGAAATTGCACGTACTGAATGGTATCGCGAAGGTCGTGTGCCACTGCACACCCTGCGTGCCGACATCGACTATGCCAACTACGAAGCTCACACCACTTACGGTGTGATCGGTGTAAAGGTTTGGATCTTCAAAGGCGAAGTAATTGGTGGTCGCCAAGAAGAACTGAAACCACAAGCACCAGCGCCTCGTAAAAAAGCTGCTAAGTAAGGGGTACGCCAAATGTTGCAACCAAAGCGTACGAAGTTCCGCAAGCAGATGACCGGCCACAACCGTGGCCTGGCATTGCGCGGTAGCAAAGTCAGCTTCGGCGAGTTCGCGCTGAAGTCTGTTGCTCGTGGTCGTCTCACCGCTCGTCAGATCGAGTCAGCGCGTCGTGCTCTGACCCGTCACGTAAAACGTGGCGGCAAGATCTGGATCCGTGTATTCCCGGACAAGCCTGTCACCAAGAAGCCACTCGAAGTTCGGATGGGTAAAGGTAAGGGTAACGTGGAGTACTGGGTTGCCCAGATTCAGCCAGGCAAAGTCCTGTATGAAATCGAGGGTGTTTCTGAAGAGCTGGCGCGTGAGGCTTTCGCCCTGGCTGCTGCAAAGCTGCCGCTCGCCACCTCCTTTGTTAAACGGACGGTGATGTGATGAAAGCGAATGAACTTCGTGAAAAATCAGCACAGCAGCTGAACGAGCAACTGCTCGGCCTGCTGCGCGACCAGTTCAATCTGCGTATGCAGAAAGCAACTGGCCAGTTGGGGCAGTCTCATCTGCTCTCGCAAGTTAAGCGTGACATCGCTCGCGTGAAAACTGTGCTCAACCAGCAGGCAGGTAAGTAATCATGGCTGAAGCCGAAAAAACTGTCCGTACGCTGACTGGCCGTGTTGTCAGCGACAAGATGGACAAAACCATCACCGTTCTGATCGAGCGTCGCGTTAAGCACCCGATCTACGGTAAATACGTTAAGCGTTCGACTAAGCTGCACGCGCACGACGAAACCAATCAGTGCCACATCGGCGACAAAGTCACTATTCGTGAAACTCGTCCGATGGCCAAGACCAAGTCTTGGGCGCTGGTTGATGTTCTCGAACGCGCTGTGGAAGTCTAAGGGCTAGGGGTCGGAGAAATTATATGATTCAGACTCAATCCATGCTCGATGTGGCCGATAACAGCGGCGCTCGCCGCGTTATGTGCATCAAGGTGCTGGGTGGCTCCCATCGTCGTTACGCTGGTATCGGTGACATCATCAAAGTTACCGTCAAGGAAGCAATTCCGCGCGGTAAGGTGAAAAAAGGCCAAGTGATGACTGCTGTTGTAGTCCGCACTCGCCATGGCGTTCGTCGTGCTGACGGCTCCATCATCCGCTTTGATGGCAACGCTGCTGTTCTGTTGAACAACAAGCAAGAGCCAATCGGCACCCGTATCTTTGGGCCAGTGACCCGTGAGCTTCGTACTGAGAAGTTCATGAAGATCGTCTCGCTCGCCCCAGAAGTGCTGTAAGGAGATCCGACATGCAAAAGATTCGTCGTGACGACGAGATCATCGTGATCGCCGGCAAAGACAAAGGTAAGCGCGGTAAGGTGCTGAAGGTTCTTGCTGACAACCGTCTGGTTGTTGGTGGTCTGAACCTGGTCAAGCGTCATACCAAGCCTAACCCGATGTCGGGCGTACAGGGCGGTATCGTCGAGAAAGAAGCGCCACTGCACGCTTCCAACGTCGCCATCTTCAACGGCGAAACCAACAAGGCTGACCGCGTTGGTTTCAAAGTAGAAGACGGTAAGAAAATTCGTGTCTTCAAGTCGACCCAAAAAGCGGTTGATGCTTGAACACTGCTAGGTAGAAGACCATGGCACGACTAAAAGAGATTTACCGGAAGGAAATCGCACCGAAACTTAAGGAAGAGCTTAAGCTTTCGAACGTGATGGAAGTTCCGCGCGTTACCAAAATCACCCTGAACATGGGTCTGGGCGAAGCGATCGGCGACAAGAAAGTCATCGAGCACGCTGTTGCCGACCTGGAAAAGATCACCGGTCAGAAAGTCGTCGTGACTTACGCTCGGAAATCCATCGCTGGCTTTAAAGTCCGTGAAGGTTGGCCGATCGGCGTCAAAGTGACCCTGCGCCGTGAGCGTATGTACGAGTTCCTGGATCGTCTGCTGTCGATCTCCCTGCCTCGGGTTCGCGACTTCCGCGGCCTGAATGCCAAGTCCTTCGATGGTCGTGGCAACTACAGCATGGGCGTTAAAGAGCAGATCATTTTCCCGGAAATCGATTACGACAAGATCGACGCTCTCCGCGGTCTGGACATTACCCTGACCACCACTGCTCGGACGGATGACGAAGGTCGCGCACTGCTGCGCGCTTTCAAATTCCCGTTCCGCAACTGATTGGAGTAGGAAAATGGCCAAGAAGAGCATGAAGAACCGTGAGCTGAAGCGTCAGCTCACCGTTGCCAAGTACGCCACCAAGCGTGCAGCGCTGAAAGCTATCATCGTTGATCTGAACGCAAGTCCAGAAGCACGTTGGGAAGCTACCGTAGCCCTGCAGAAGCAGCCACGTGACGCAAGCGCCTCGCGCATGCGTAACCGCTGCCGCCTGACTGGTCGTCCGCACGGCGTGTACCGCAAGTTCGGCCTTGGCCGTAACATGCTGCGTCAAGCTGCAATGCGTGGTGACGTTCCAGGTCTGGTTAAAGCCAGCTGGTAAGCACTGTCAAAGTCACTGCGTGCGGGGTTGCAAGATCCTGACCGCCGGTGACCTTGAACTTGAATCAAGCCCCTTTTGGGGCTTGATTCATTTGTGGGGTGTGTCTAGAATACCCGGCTCGCCTGAGCCCGTGTTTTTATTGCACGGATGCGCTCGGCGACACGTACTAGCCGAAAGGCTAATTTTTTGTGTATTAGGAGCGTCTAGCCCATGAGTATGCAGGACCCGTTAGCGGACATGCTAACTCGTATCCGTAATGCCCAGATGGCTGAAAAGTCCGTCGTAAGCATGCCATCTTCTACTTTGAAGGTAGCTGTTGCCAAAGTCCTGAAGGACGAAGGTTACATTGCGGGTTATCAGATCAGCAGCGAAATCAAGCCTCTGCTGTCCATCGAGCTGAAGTACTTCGAAGGCCGTCCGGTCATCGAGGAAGTGAAGCGCGTTAGCCGTCCTGGCCTGCGTCAGTACAAGTCCGTTGAGGATCTGCCCAAAGTTCGTGGCGGCCTGGGCGTGTCTATCGTCTCCACCAACAAAGGTGTGATGACGGATCGTGCTGCGCGCGCTGCCGGTGTCGGCGGCGAAGTTCTTTGCACTGTGTTCTAAGGGGGGATAAGCATGTCACGCGTCGCTAAGAACCCCGTTAAGCTGCCAGCCGGTGTCGAAGTCAAATTCGCAGGCCAACAGCTTTCGGTGAAGGGTGCCAAGGGCACTCTGCAACTGAACATCCATTCGTCCGTTGAGATCGTTGAAGAAGCCGGTGAGCTGCGTTTCGCTGCTCGCAATGGAGATCAACAGACTCGCGCAATGGCTGGTACCACTCGTGCGTTGGTAAACAACATGGTCCAAGGCGTAAGCCAAGGCTTCGAGCGCAAGCTCCAGCTGGTCGGTGTTGGTTACAAAGCGCAAGCAAAAGGCACAGTGCTGAACCTGGCTCTTGGCTTCTCGCACCCAGTGGATTATGAACTGCCGGAAGGCATCACCGCTGAGACTCCTAGCCAGACCGATATCCTGATCAAGGGCATCGACAAGCAGCTGGTAGGTCAAGTGGCCGCCGAGATCCGCGACTTCCGTCCACCAGAGCCGTACAAAGGCAAAGGTGTGCGCTACGCGGACGAAGTCGTCCGTCGTAAAGAAGCCAAGAAGAAGTAGGGCATAGCAAATGACCGACAAAAAAGTTACTCGACTGCGTCGCGCTCGCAAAGCACGCCTGAAAATGCACGAACTCGAAGTCGTGCGTCTCTGCGTGTTCCGCTCGTCGCAGCACATCTACGCCCAGGTCATTTCGGCCGACGGCAACAAAGTCCTGGCAAGTGCCTCGACTTTGGATAAAGAACTGCGTGATGGCGCCACTGGCAACATCGACGCGGCCACTAAGGTTGGCCAGCTGGTCGCTACGCGTGCTAAAGCCGCTGGCGTCTCGCAGGTGGCTTTCGACCGCTCTGGCTTCAAGTACCACGGCCGCGTCAAGGCGCTGGCTGATGCTGCTCGTGAAGCTGGGCTGGAGTTCTAAGTTATGTCAAATAACGACCAAAAGCGCGACGAAGGCTACATCGAGAAGCTGGTTCAAGTTAACCGCGTAGCCAAAACCGTTAAAGGCGGCCGTATCTTCACTTTCACTGCGTTGACCGT
This sequence comes from Pseudomonas sp. OA65, assembly GCF_017498305.1. Taxonomy (NCBI): domain Bacteria; kingdom Pseudomonadati; phylum Pseudomonadota; class Gammaproteobacteria; order Pseudomonadales; family Pseudomonadaceae; genus Pseudomonas; species Pseudomonas sp. OA65. The sequence goes on along the minus strand of NZ_JAGDEZ010000027.1, from coordinate 53,816 downwards.
AGTGGGTGATGGTAAGGGCCGTGTTGGCTTCGGCCGTGGCAAGTCGCGTGAAGTGCCTGCTGCGATCCAGAAGGCAATGGAAGCTGCTCGCCGCAACATGATCCAGGTTGATCTGAACGGCACCACTCTGCAGTACGCAATGAAGTCCGCCCATGGCGCTTCGAAGGTGTACATGCAGCCTGCTTCTGAAGGTACCGGTATCATCGCTGGCGGCGCTATGCGTGCTGTCCTCGAAGTTGCTGGCGTTCAGAACGTTCTGGCCAAGTGCTACGGCTCGACTAACCCGGTAAACGTGGTTCACGCCACTTTCAAGGGTTTGAAAGCAATGCAGTCTCCTGAATCCATTGCCGCCAAGCGTGGCAAAAGCGTCAAGGAGATCTTCTGATCATGGCTACCGTAAAAGTTACGCTGATCAAAAGCATGACCGGCCGCATCCCTAACCACAAACTGTGCGTTAAGGGTCTGGGTCTGCGTCGCATCGGTCACACTGTAGAAGTCCTGGATACTCCCGAGAATCGCGGGATGATCAACAAGGCTTACTACATGCTGCGTGTCGAGGGTTAATCGATGAAACTCAATGATCTGAGTCCAGCGCCGGGTTCCCGTCGCGAAAAGCATCGTCCGGGCCGTGGTATCGGTAGTGGTTTGGGCAAGACCGGTGGCCGTGGCCACAAAGGTCAGACCTCCCGCTCCGGTGGCACCATTGCTCCAGGCTTTGAAGGCGGTCAACAGCCGCTGCATCGTCGCCTGCCGAAGTTCGGTTTCGTTTCCCTGAAAGCCATGGACCGCGCAGAAGTGCGTCTGTCCGAGCTGGCCAAAGTGGATGGCGACATCGTCACCGTGCAGTCCCTGAAGGATGCCAACGTAATCAACCAGAACGTTCAGCGTGTGAAAATCATGCTGTCGGGCGAAGTTGCTCGTGCTGTCACCATCGGAAAGGGAATCGGCGCCACCAAAGGTGCGCGTACGGCTATCGAAGCAGCTGGCGGCAAGTTCGAGGAATAAATGGCTAAGCAAGGTGCTCTCTCTGCGCTCGGCAAAGGCGGTATGTCTGAACTCTGGGCTCGTCTGCGTTTTCTGTTCCTGGCGATTATCGTCTACCGAATAGGCGCACACATCCCGGTTCCAGGTATCAACCCGGACCGACTCGCGGACCTGTTTCGACAGAATGAGGGGACCATTCTTAGCTTGTTCAACATGTTTTCCGGCGGTGCGCTGGAGCGGATGAGCATCTTTGCACTGGGGATCATGCCGTACATTTCGGCATCGATCATCATGCAGCTGATGTCCGCTGTCAGCCCGCAGCTGGAACAGTTGAAGAAGGAAGGTGAAGCTGGCCGTCGCAAGATCAGCCAGTACACCCGCTACCTCACTGTCGTCCTCGCTCTTGTCCAGGCTGTTGGCATGTCCATCGGCTTGGCGGGGCAGGGCGTAGCGTTCACTGGTGACTTTGGCTTCCATTTCGTTGCGGTAACCACTTTTGTGGCGGGCGCGATGTTCATGATGTGGCTGGGTGAGCAGATTACTGAGCGTGGTGTTGGCAACGGTATCTCGATGTTGATCTTCGCAGGTATCGTCGCCGGTCTTCCGAGAGCGATCGGGCAGTCTTTCGAGTCTGCGCGTCAGGGTGATATCAACATCTTCGCCCTGGTTGCCATCGGTTTGCTGGCAGTAGCGATTATCGGTTTCGTGGTGTTCATTGAGCGTGGCCAGCGTCGTATTGCTGTTCACTACGCCAAGCGTCAGCAGGGCCGCAAGGTGTTTGCTGCGCAGACCAGCCACTTGCCGTTGAAGGTGAACATGGCCGGCGTTATCCCGGCTATTTTCGCGAGCAGCATCTTGCTGTTCCCGGCTTCGTTGGGTGCCTGGTTCGGCCAGTCTGAAGGTATGGGCTGGTTGCAGGACATCTCGCAGTCGATCGCTCCTGGTCAGCCGTTGAATATTCTGCTGTTTAGTGCAGGGATTATTTTCTTCTGCTTCTTCTATACGGCGTTGATGTTCAATCCGAAAGACGTAGCGGAAAACCTGAAGAAGTCCGGTGCCTTTATTCCGGGCATCCGTCCAGGTGAGCAGTCGGCGCGCTACATTGATGGCGTTCTGACTCGTTTGACCTTGTTCGGTGCTCTTTACATGACGGCCGTCTGCTTGCTTCCCCAGTTCCTGGTGGTTGCGGCAAACGTACCGTTCTACCTTGGCGGGACCTCGTTGCTGATCGTGGTCGTGGTTGTGATGGACTTCATGTCCCAAGTACAATCGCACCTCGTTTCGCACCAGTACGAATCCCTGATGAAGAAAGCCAACCTGAAGGGCTACGGCAGCGGCATGTTGCGCTGAGTAGCGTCCATAAGGTTCGAGGAGTTGGTGATGAAAGTTCGTGCATCGGTGAAAAAGCTGTGCCGTAACTGCAAGATTATTCGCCGCGAAGGTGTTGTTCGGGTAATTTGCAGCGCGGAACCGCGTCACAAACAGCGCCAAGGCTGAGTGTGATTGTGCTTTAAGCCCGGCAGCTAGTGCGCTGCCGGGTTGATTATTTGTTATTACAGCGATATTATCTCGCGCCCTATTTCTTGGCTTCCGGGGCGTAGGTAGCTGTCAATTGGAGTCCCACTGAATGGCCCGTATTGCAGGCGTCAACATTCCAGATAACAAGCATACTGTTATCTCGCTGACCTACATCTATGGTGTTGGTCGCACTACTGCACAGAAAATTTGTGCAGTGGCTGGGGTCAACCCAGCGGCAAAGATCAAAGATCTGAGCGACGAGCAGATTGAACAGCTGCGTGGCGAAGTGGCGAAGTTCACCACTGAAGGTGACCTGCGTCGCGAAATCAACATGAAAATCAAGCGCTTGATGGACCTCGGTTGCTATCGCGGTCTGCGTCATCGTCGTGGTCTGCCAGTACGCGGTCAGCGTACCAAGACCAACGCGCGTACCCGTAAAGGTCCGCGTAAGCCGATCCGCAAGTAATCGCCCCAGCGAATCGACAGGAATTTAATCATGGCAAAACCTGCTGCTCGTCCTCGTAAAAAAGTTAAAAAGACAGTGGTTGATGGCATCGCCCACATCCATGCTTCTTTTAACAACACCATCGTGACCATTACCGACCGTCAAGGTAACGCTCTTTCCTGGGCTACCTCCGGTGGTTCGGGTTTCCGCGGTTCCCGCAAGTCCACCCCGTTCGCTGCTCAAGTAGCTGCTGAGCGTGCTGGTCAAGCTGCGCTGGAATACGGCCTGAAAAACCTCGACGTCAACGTCAAGGGTCCAGGTCCAGGTCGTGAATCCGCAGTCCGCGCTTTGAACGGCTGTGGCTACAAGATCGCCAGCATCACCGACGTGACGCCAATCCCGCACAACGGGTGCCGTCCGCCGAAGAAGCGCCGCGTGTAATCCAGGAGATTGTAAAGAATGGCTCGTTACATTGGTCCAAAATGCAAACTCGCTCGTCGCGAAGGCACCGATCTCTTTCTGAAGAGCGGCGTGCGCGCGATCGAATCGAAGTGCAACATTGAAGCAGCACCTGGTATCCACGGCCAACGCCGCGGTCGCCAGTCCGACTACGGCACCCAACTGCGTGAAAAGCAGAAGGTCCGTCGTATCTACGGCGTTCTCGAGCGTCAATTCAGCGGCTACTACAAAGAAGCAGCTGGCAAGAAAGGCGCAACCGGCGAAAACCTGTTGCAACTGCTCGAATGCCGTCTGGACAACGTTGTATACCGTATGGGTTTCGGTTCTACTCGTGCCGAATCCCGTCAGCTGGTATCGCACAAGTCGATCAGCGTTAACGGTCAGACCGTAAACGTTCCGTCCTACCAGGTTCGTGCTGGTGACGTGGTTGCTGTTCGCGAGAAAGCAAAGAACCAACTTCGCATTGTCCAAGCTCTCGATCTGTGTGCCCAACGTGGCCGCGTAGAATGGGTAGAAGTAGACACTGAGAAGAAGTCGGGCGTTTTCAAGAACGTTCCTGCTCGCAGTGATCTGTCCGCCGACATCAACGAAAGCCTGATTGTCGAGCTCTACTCCAAGTAAGGGCTAGAAAATAGGTGCATCCATGCAGATTTCGGTAAATGAGTTCCTGACACCCCGCCATATTGATGTGCAGGTTGTCAGTCCAACCCGCGCCAAGATTACGCTCGAGCCTCTCGAGCGTGGTTTCGGCCACACCCTGGGCAACGCGCTGCGCCGCATCCTGTTGTCCTCAATGCCCGGCTGTGCAGTAGTCGAGGCCGAGATTGACGGTGTGCTCCACGAGTACAGCGCCATCGAAGGTGTACAGGAAGACGTAATTGAAATCCTGTTGAACCTTAAAGGTCTGGCTATCAAGCTGCACGGTCGTGACGAAGTTACGCTGACCTTGTCGAAGAAGGGTTCGGGGGTGGTTACCGCTGCCGATATTCAGCTGGATCATGATGTCGAGATCGTTAACCCCGATCACGTAATCGCTAACCTGGCGTCTAACGGCGCCCTGAACATGAAGCTCACCGTAGCTCGTGGTCGTGGTTATGAACCGGCAGACTCGCGTCAGAGCGATGAAGACGAAAGCCGCAGCATCGGTCGCTTGCAGCTTGACTCTTCGTTCAGCCCGGTTCGCCGTATCGCATACGTGGTGGAAAACGCCCGTGTCGAACAGCGTACCAACCTGGACAAGCTGGTTATTGATCTGGAAACCAACGGTACCCTGGATCCTGAAGAGGCTATCCGCCGCGCTGCAACCATCCTGCAACAGCAGTTGGCTGCGTTCGTCGACCTCAAGGGTGACAGTGAGCCAGTGGTTGTCGAGCAGGAAGACGAGATTGATCCGATCCTGCTTCGCCCGGTTGACGATCTGGAACTGACTGTACGTTCGGCTAACTGCCTTAAGGCGGAAAACATCTACTACATCGGCGACCTGATTCAGCGTACCGAAGTAGAGCTGTTGAAGACTCCGAACCTTGGCAAGAAATCCTTGACTGAAATCAAGGACGTTCTGGCCTCCCGCGGTCTGTCCCTCGGCATGCGCCTCGACAACTGGCCGCCTGCAAGTCTTAAGAAGGACGACAAGGCGACTGCCTGATCGTCGTAATCACCGAACGTTGTGTTTGGTAAGGAATGAACCATGCGTCATCGTAAAAGTGGTCGTCACCTGAGCCGCACCAGCTCGCACCGCAAGGCCATGTTCCAAAACATGGCGGTGTCGCTGTTCGAGCACGAGCTGATCAAAACTACACTGCCGAAAGCCAAAGAACTGCGCCGCGTTGCTGAGCCGCTGATCACTCTGGCCAAGACAGATAGCCTGGCTAACCGCCGTCTGGCTTTCGACCGTACTCGTTCGAAAGCTATCGTTGGTAAGCTCTTCAACGACCTGGGCAAGCGTTACGCTACCCGTGAGGGTGGCTACCTGCGCATCCTCAAGTGCGGTTTCCGCGCTGGCGACAACGCGCCTATGGCGTACGTCGAGTTGGTTGATCGTGCTACCAGCGGTGAAGCTGTATCCGCTGAGTAAGTCGGCAACATACAAAAAACCGGGCCTTGTGCCCGGTTTTTTGTTGCCTGAATGAAAGCCGGTCAACCGTTTCGTCTCGTTTGGCTATCGGCAAGTATTCGTCCTTAGATAATAACTATCGATCTCCATGATTTAATGAATTTGGATACTGTCACTAACATGATTGATACTCCTTTCCAGCCGATTAGCCGGCAGTTCGAAGACCGACCTAGGAAGATTGAGCATGAGCCAGATCAAAACGCTTACGACCGCCAGCGGCGCTCCAGTCGCCGATAACCAGAATTCTCGTTCCGCCGGCCCGCGCGGCCCGCTGTTGCTCGACGATTTTCACCTGATCGAGAAGCTTGCTCACTTCAACCGCGAAAATATCCCCGAGCGTCGAGTGCACGCCAAAGGGTCGGGCGCCTACGGCACCTTTACCGTCACCCAGGACATCACCCAGTACACCAGCGCCAAACTGTTCGAGTCGATCGGTAAGCAGACGCCCACCTTCCTGCGGTTTTCCACCGTGGGTGGCGAGCGTGGTTCGGCCGACACTGAACGCGATCCGCGCGGTTTCGCCTTGAAGTTCTACACCGAGGAAGGCAACTGGGACATCGTCGGCAACAACACGCCGGTATTCTTCATCCGTGATCCATTGAAGTTTCCAGATTTCATACACACCCAGAAGCGTCTGCCGCAAAGCAACCTGAAAAGTGCCCAGGCAATGTGGGATTTCTGGTCGCATTCGCCTGAGGCGCTGCACCAGGTCACCATCCTGTTTTCCGACCGCGGCATTCCGGATGGCTACCGCCACATGCACGGCTTCGGCAGCCATACCTACAGCCTGATCAATGCACAGGGTGAGCGGCACTGGGTGAAGTGGCACTACAAGACCTTGCAAGGCATCAAGAACCTCGCGCCGGCAGAAGCGGCACGCCTGGCGGGCACCGACCCGGATTACGCCCAGCGTGACCTGTTCGGGGCTATCGAGCGCGGAGACTTCCCGAAATGGCGCGTCTGCATCCAGATCATGAGCGAGGCCCAGGCCGCGGCGCATTACGAGAATCCGTTCGACGTGACCAAGACCTGGTCGCAGAAAGAGTTCCCGTTGGTCGAAGTGGGCGTGCTCGAACTCAACCGCAACCCGCTGAACTACTTCGCTGAAGTCGAGCAGGCGGCATTTGGCCCGAGCAACATGGTGCCAGGGGTTGGACTCTCGCCGGATCGCATGCTGCAGGGCCGTGTCTTCGCCTACGCTGATGCCCACCGCTACCGTGTTGGCACCAATCACCAGCAATTGCCGGTGAATGCGCCACGCAGCCCGGTCAACACCTACCAGCGCGACGGCGCCATGGCGTTTGGCAGCAATGGCGGGGCGGCACCGAACTACGAGCCCAACAGCTATGTGGAAGCGCCGAAGCAGGCCCCGCGTTACGCGGAGCCGGCGTTGGCCCTCAGTGGCGCGGCGGATCGTTATGATCATCGCGAAGACACTGATTACTACAGCCATGCCGGTGCGCTGTTCCGCTTGATGAACGATGAGCAGAAAGCCCTGCTGATCAACAATATCGCTGGCGCGATGGGCGGTGTCACGGCGGACGTAGTGGACCGTCAATTGCAGCATTTCTACAAAGCAGATCCTGCTTATGGAGAAGGTATCGCGAAGGCGTTGGGCGTAGCGCTTAACTAAGTCTAAACGAGAAGCAGAACCGCCCTCATTAGGGCGGTTTTTGCGTTATTTAGCTTGGTTTTCTCAGATTTTCTTCGCTTTTATTGCGTTGAGGCAGTGACCTTGCGGTCAGCTTGGTTCAAACTACAACCTTTAAAAGCTTGTGGAGATGTAGGGCGATGCAAGGTCACCCAGACGTAATCGATTACCTCAACACGTTGCTGACCGGTGAGCTGGCAGCCCGTGATCAATATTTCATCCATTCGCGGATGTACGAGGATTGGGGTTTTACCGAGCTCTACGAACGTATCAACCATGAGATGGAAGAAGAGACCCAGCACGCCGATGCACTGATGCGCCGGATCCTGATGCTCGAAGGTACGCCACGCATGCGTGCCGATGATCTGGACGTCGGCACCACCGTACCTGACATGCTCGCCGCCGACCTGCGCCTGGAATACAAAGTCCGCGCCGCGCTGTGCAAAGGCATCGAGCTTTGCGAGCAGCACAACGACTACGTAACCCGCGAGATTTTGCGGATCCAGCTGAACGACACCGAAGAAGACCACACCTATTGGCTGGAAAAGCAGTTGGGTCTGATCAAGCTGATCGGGTTGGAGAATTACCTGCAATCGCAGTTCTGATGTATTTATTGTAGGAACAAGTTCGCTCCCACAGGGAAACAACAAAAAGCCCCTGCCATCGATGAGATGACAGGGGCTTTTTCGTGCCCGGGTAAAATCAGTCCCGGTCACGCTCCAACAGCGGCTTGAGGTAGTAGCCCGTGTGGGACTGCTTCATCTCGGCCACTTGTTCCGGCGTCCCCACGGCAATGATCTGGCCGCCCTTGGAGCCGCCTTCCGGCCCGAGGTCCACCAGCCAGTCAGCGGTCTTGATCACGTCCAGGTTGTGTTCGATCACCACCACGGTGTTGCCGTGGTCGCGAAGGCGATGCAGCACGTCGAGCAATTGCTGGATATCGGCGAAGTGCAGGCCGGTGGTCGGCTCGTCGAGGATATACAGGGTCTTGCCGGTATCGCGCTTGGACAGCTCGCGGGACAACTTGACCCGCTGGGCTTCACCACCGGACAAGGTCGTCGCCGACTGCCCGAGCTTGATGTACGAAAGCCCTACATCCATCAACGTCTGGAGCTTGCGCGCCAGGGCCGGTACCGCGTCGAAGAACGCCCGAGCCTCTTCGATGGTCATCTCGAGGGTTTCGTGGATGTTCTTGCCCTTGTACTTGATCTCCAGGGTTTCGCGGTTGTAGCGCTTGCTCTTGCACACGTCGCACGGCACGTAGATGTCGGGCAGGAAGTGCATTTCCACCTTGATCAAGCCATCGCCCTGGCAGGCCTCGCAGCGCCCGCCCTTGACGTTGAACGAGAAACGCCCCGGGCCGTAGCCCCGTGAACGGGACTCCGGCACGCCGGCGAACAGTTCACGGATCGGGGTGAACAGCCCGGTGTAAGTCGCCGGGTTGGAGCGCGGTGTGCGGCCAATCGGGCTTTGGTCGATGTCGACCACCTTGTCCAGGTGCTCCAGGCCTTTGATGCTGTCGTGGGCGGCCGCTTCCAGGGTGGTGGCGCCGTTCAGGGCGGTGGCGCTGAGGGGGAACAGGGTATTGTTGATCAGCGTCGACTTGCCGGAGCCGGACACGCCGGTAACGCAGGTCAGCAGGCCGATGGGGATTTCCAGGTCGACGTTGCGCAGGTTGTTGCCGCGCGCACCCTTGAGAGTCAGCGACAACTTCTTGTTGCGCGGCGTGCGCTTGGCCGGGACCTTGATCTTGACCCGGCCCGACAGGTATTTGCCCGTCAACGAGTCAGGGTGCGCCATGACTTCGGCGGCGGTGCCCTGGGCGACGATGTGCCCACCATGCACGCCTGCGCCCGGGCCGATGTCCACCACGTAGTCGGCCAAGCGGATGGCGTCCTCGTCGTGCTCGACCACGATCACCGTGTTGCCGATGTCCCGCAGGTGCTTCAGGGTTCCGAGCAACCGGTCGTTATCCCGTTGGTGCAGGCCGATGGACGGCTCGTCGAGGATGTACATCACCCCCACCAGGCCGGCGCCGATCTGGCTGGCGAGGCGGATACGCTGGGCTTCGCCACCGGACAGGGTGTCGGCACTGCGGTCGAGGGTCAGGTAGTCCAGGCCGACGTTCACCAGGAACTGCAGGCGCTCGCGGATTTCCTTGAGGATCTTGTCGGCGATTTCGCCGCGACGGCCGGTGAGTTTCAGTCCACCGAAATAATCGGTGGCGTCGCCAATGGGCAGGTTGGTCACCGCCGGCAGCGTCTTCTCGCCGACCCACACATGCCGCGCTTCACGACGCAAACGGGTACCGCGGCAATCGGGGCAGGGCTGGGTGCTGAGGAACTTGGCCAGTTCTTCGCGCACGCTGGCCGATTCGGTCTCGCGGTAGCGGCGCTCCAGGTTCGGCACGATGCCTTCGAACGGGTGCGAGCGCTTGACGATATCGCCGCGGTCGTTGAGGTATTTGAAATCGACGTTCTGCGAGCCGCTGCCGTGCAGGATGAATTTCTGCTGGTCGGCGGGCAATTCGTTGAACGGCTTGTCCAGGCTGAACTTGTAATGAGCCGCCAGCGAACCGAGCATCTGGAAATAATAGACGTTGCGCCTGTCCCAGCCGCGAATCGCCCCTTCGGCCAGGGTCAGCTCGCCATTGACCAGCCGCTTGGTGTCGAAGAACTGCTTGACCCCCAGCCCGTCGCAGGTCGGGCAGGCGCCGGCCGGGTTGTTGAAGGAGAACAGCTTGGGTTCCAGCTCGCTGATGGCATGACCGCAGATCGGGCAGGCGAAGCGTGCGGAAAAAATGATCTCTTCGCCGGGCTCGTCGTCCATCGGGGCGACCAGGGCAATGCCGTCGGCCAGTTTCAGCGCGGTCTCGAAGGACTCGGCCAGGCGCTGTTGCAAGTCGGCGCGGACCTTGAAGCGGTCAACCACCACATCGATCGAGTGCTTCTTCTGTTTATCCAGCTTCGGCAATTCGTCCAGCTCGCACAGCTTGCCGTTGACCCGCGCCCGCACGAAGCCCTGGGCGCGCAGCTCTTCGAAAACCATCAGGTGTTCGCCCTTGCGCTCGCGAATCACCGGTGCCAGCAGCATCAGCTTGCTGCCTTCCGGCTGGGCCAGCACCAGGTCGACCATCTGGCTGACGGTCTGGGCTTCCAGGGGAATATCGTGATCGGGGCAACGGGGAATACCGACCCGCGCATACAGCAGGCGCAAGTAGTCGTAGATCTCGGTGATGGTGCCGACCGTCGACCGGGGGTTATGGGAAGTCGACTTCTGTTCGATGGAGATGGCTGGCGACAGGCCTTCGATGGTGTCGACGTCGGGTTTTTCCATCATCGACAGGAACTGCCGGGCGTAGGCCGACAGCGATTCGACATAGCGGCGCTGACCTTCGGCGTACAGCGTGTCGAAGGCCAGCGATGACTTGCCGGATCCGGACAGGCCGGTGATGACGATCAGCTTGTCCCGTGGCAGGGTCAGGTCGATGTTCTTCAGGTTGTGGGTACGGGCCCCACGAATCAGGATCTTGTCCAAAGTGGCCTCGCTCGGCGGGCGTCGAAAACGTAGGAGTATACGGGCAAATACTGGATGGATGCACACTATTGAAGGCGCGATTGCGGCCATACATGAAGACTGCGCGGCAAACGGTCGCCATATACCCTCTCAATCGATGGGACTGGTAGAATCGCCGCCGGTTCACATGAGGTTTTTCCATGCAAGATCCCCAAAGCGAACGCATGAGTCGTGGCGAGACACGCGCAGCAAGCGGTCTGGCCCTGGTGTTCGCCTTTCGTATGCTGGGCATGTTCATGGTGTTGCCGGTGCTGGCGACCTATGGCATGGACCTGGCGGGCGCGACCCCGGCCCTCATCGGCTTGGCGATTGGCGCCTATGGCCTGACCCAGGCGATCTTCCAGATCCCGTTCGGGATCATTTCCGACCGCATCGGCCGGCGCCCGGTCATCTACCTTGGGCTGATCGTCTTCGCCCTCGGCAGCGTGCTGGCGGCCAATGCCGACTCGATCTGGGGCGTGATCGCCGGACGTATCCTACAAGGCGCCGGGGCTATTTCCGCGGCCGTCATGGCCCTGCTGTCAGACTTGACCCGCGAACAACATCGCACCAAGGCCATGGCCATGATCGGCATGACCATTGGTCTGTCGTTCGCCGTGGCGATGGTGGTCGGTCCTTTGCTGACCCGTGCTTTTGGCTTGTCGGGCCTGTTCCTGGCGACCGGCGCCATGGCGCTGGTGGGGATCCTGATCGTGGCGTTCATGGTGCCGCGCGCCACCGGGCCGTTGCAGCACCGCGAGTCCGGGGTAGCGCGCCAGGCACTGATCCCGACGCTCAAGCACCCGGACCTGTTGCGCCTGGACCTGGGCATCTTCGTGCTCCACGCCATGCTGATGTCCAGCTTCGTCGCCTTGCCGCTGGCCCTGGTGGAGAAGGCCGGCCTGCCCAAGGAACAGCACTGGTGGGTCTACCTGACCGCGCTGGTGATTTCGTTCTTCGCCATGATTCCCTTCATCATCTATGGCGAGAAACGACGCAAAATGAAACGAGTTTTGCTCGGCGCCGTCGTGACGCTGATGCTCACTGAGCTATTCTTCTGGCAGTTCGGCGATAGCTTGCGCGCCCTGGTGATCGGCACGGTGGTGTTCTTCACCGCGTTCAATCTGCTGGAAGCATCGCTGCCGTCGCTGATCAGCAAGGTTTCACCGGCGGGCGGCAAGGGCACGGCGATGGGGGTCTACTCCACCAGCCAGTTCCTCGGTTCGGCGTTGGGCGGGATCCTCGGCGGCTGGTTGTTCCAGCATGGCGGTTTGTCGGTTGTGTTCCTGGGATGCGCCGCGCTGGCTGCACTTTGGTTAGCCTTTGCTGTTACCATGCGCGAACCTCCCTATGTGACGAGCCTGCGCTTGCCCTTATCGCCCGAGGCGATTCGTGAGGCTGGCCTGACCGAGCGTCTGAAGGCCGTCGTTGGAGTAACCGATGCAGTGGTGGTCGCCGACGAGGCGGCCGTATATATCAAACTGGACACCGAATTATTGGATCGCGCGACGCTCGAGCGCCTGGTGAACAACCCGGCCCCGACTACGTGCGAAGCCTAGGAGAACGTTATGGCCCGTGGGGTTAACAAAGTCATATTGGTCGGTACTTGCGGCCAGGATCCCGAAGTTCGCTACCTGCCGAACGGCAACGCCGTGACGAACCTGAGTCTGGCGACCAGCGAACAGTGGACCGACAAGCAGACCGGCCAGAAGGTCGAGAAGACCGAATGGCACCGCGTGTCGATGTTCGGCAAGGTGGCCGAGATTGCCGGAGAATACCTGCGCAAGGGTTCGCAGGTGTACATCGAAGGCAAGTTGCAGACCCGCGAGTGGGAAAAAGACGGCATCAAGCGCTACACCACCGAAATCGTGGTCGACATGCAAGGCACCATGCAATTGCTCGGCGGCCGTCCACAGGGCGACCAGCAGCAAGGTGGCAACAACTACCAGCAGTCGGCTCCACGTCAGCAGGCCCCTCGTCCGCAGCAGTCGGCTCCACAGCCACAACGCGAACGCCCGGCCCCACAACAGGCCGCGCCGCAGCCGGCTCCGGATTTCGACAGCTTTGATGACGATATTCCGTTCTGATTGCGGGTTGAGATTACTCAGCCAGTAGTTTGAAAAAAGGCCCCAAGCGCACTCTGCCCTTGGGGCTTTTTCTTTGTTTGGCGCAGGCCAGGTTCATGACTTGAGGACACCCGGCAATCCCGGTCATGCTCACAAATCCAGATCCAATACTTCCTGCATCCTCTCGCCAATCGATTGCCTCAACCACTCGGCATGGAACGCCATGTCCCGCACCGTTACATCCGAAAACCGAAGTTCGATCAGCTTGCCATTGGCCCCTGCGAAGCACACCACAAAGTGACAAAAGTTGGCGGAAGCGGTCGTTATGTAGGGTCTGATGGAGTGGATATCGCTGTACGGCACGCATTCTTCAGTGGTTTGCCGGGCAGGGCGGCGCTGGGTGAAGGTGAGGCGTTGCTGGCGTTCGTCGAAGCAGAAGCCAAGCACCTTGGGCCCGGAGGCCAGCCAGTTGATCACGCAGACGGCCGCGAATGCGCTGATGAACATGAGCGCGATGACCAGCGGGTTCATGATAATCGTCTTGTGCGTGGGCGACAGGCCTTCGACCTTGAACAGCATCAGGGTAAACACTGCCAGCCAGTAGACGGGCAGGGCCAGCAACATTCCCGCAGTGTAAATCATGGTCCCCAGGAATCCCGGCCTGGATACGTCGCTTGAGCAATCCCACGTGGGCGGGTGCCGTGGCGCTGAGGTAGCGATCGGGAAGAGGGATACGACCAGGCGCGGCGGGTGTCTGCGTTTCATGCGGCTGGCTCTTGGGAAAAATACCCGGCCATTCTCGTCGTAACAACTCGCACACGCCTAGTCATTTCCGCTTGCTGTTTATGGCTGCACCTACACCTGGCTATCGCTCAGAAATTGCTCGGTGCTCACCACATTCGCATAGGCAAAACCCAGCGCCGCCATGAACGCCGCATGCACCTGGGCGGCCGGGACGAAGACACCGTTGAATTCCAGGTCAAGGGTCGCGCAGGCATCGTGGATGACTGTGACGCCATAGCCCAGGTCCGCCGCCGCCCGCACGACGCCATCGACGCACATGTGGCTCATGCTGCCGACCACCACCAGTTGCTCGACGCCATGCTGTTCGAGGAGGGCTTGCAGTTCGGTTTCGCGAAATGAATTGACGAAGTGCTTGAGTACCACCGGTTCGTCGGCGTGGTTGAGTACCTTGGGGTGCAACTGTGCGCCTTCGGAGCCTGGGGTGAAGAAGGGCGCGTCGTCGGATGTGAATTCGTGGCGGATATGCACCACGCTGTCGCCGGCCTGGCGAAAGGCTGCGATCAACCGGGCGGCGTTATCGGCGGCGGCGTCGGCACCGACCAGTGGCCATTTTCCCTGGGGGAAGTAGTCGTTCTGGATATCGACTACGATGAGCGCTTGCTTGGACATGAGGGCTTCCTTGATCAGGTTGGGTAGGGCGCCAGTATTGGCGTTTACCGCTGGGGCGAGGATTGGCCGTAACGACAATAAGCGAGGGAAAACTGACAATGACGCAGCAAAGGGCAATCGCCGAGCTTGGGGTGCTCATCTACCCCGGCGCGCAAATGGCGGCGGTGCATGGCTTGACTGATCTGTTCGCCGTGGCCCAGCGGATCGCGGCCGAGCAGGCCAGTGCACAATTGCCGCGGCTGCGGGTCAGTCACTGGCAGACCGACAGCGACGAGGCCCCACGGCGCGTGTTCGACAGCGAAACCGGCCCGGCGGGCCCGTTGGTGGCGTTGCTGATTCCGCCGTCCATCGCCGGCTTCGATAACGACCTGGCAACGCCAATACTGCTGGAGTGGCTGCGAGCGCAGCATGCGGGCGGCACGGTACTGGGCGGAGTGTGTGTCGGCTCGATCTTGTTGGCTGAAAGCGGCCTGCTTGATGGGCGCAGCGCCACTACCCATTGGACCTCAGCCAAGGATTTCGCGGCCCGTTATCCGAAGATCAAGCTCAACGCCGACAAACCCATCGTCGACGACGGCGACCTGATCACCACCGCCGGGCTGATGGCCTGGTCGGAACTGGGGCTGCGCCTGGTGGACCGCCTGCTCGGGCCCAGCATCGCTACGCGCACGGCGCAATTCCTGGTGATCGAACACAGCGACAGCGCGAGCCAGTGCGGCAGTAACTTCGCGCCCATCCTCGGGCATGGCGACGGGGCGATTCTCAAAGTCCAGCATTGGTTGCAGAGCAACGGCGCGGTGGAGGTTTCCCTCGGCGCAATGGCCGAGCGGGCCGGGCTGGAAGAGCGCACCTTCCTGCGCCGCTTCCGTGCCGCCACGGGGCTCAAACCCACCGAATACTGCCAGCACCTGCGGGTGGGCAAGGCCCGGGAAATGCTGGAGTTCACCAATGGCACCATTGACCACATCGCTTGGACCGTCGGCTACCAGGACCCCAGTGCCTTTCGCGCGACGTTCCGGAAAATCACTGGATTGGCGCCGAGCGATTACCGGGCGAGATTCGGAGTGAGCTCGCCGAGCACTCCCAAAGCCTGACGCTGAACCCTTTGTGGCGAGGGGATTTGTGGGAGCAAGGCTTGCCCGCGATGGAGGCACCTCGATTTCTGAAAAGACCGCAGCGCCTTCATCGCGGGCAAGCCTTGCTCCCACATAGACCTCCTTTGCCACAGGAGGCTGCATCTGCTGCTGGGCATCGTGCAATTTGCCGGACGCCTGCCGTCTGTCGTGCAGAATGAAACAGGCCCGGTGCTATCAACTGCGCACAATGCGCCCGCTTGGCTGACCCTCATCGCCCATGCCACCGTTGGCCTGATCTCTGCACCTTCCCTTGTCTAAAGCCATCGAGCGCAGGAAAAAGGGCACCGCATGACATCAATCAATCGCAACAAACGGGTCGTGGCCTATTCGGTCAATCCACAAGCGCCGCGCCATGAAGTCGAGACCAATCGCGCGCTGGCCCAATGGCTGGCGCAGATCCTGGGGTGGGAGTGCGGCAATAGTCATGATCCCCAGGCCGGCCATGATCTCTATCTGTTGCCCACGCAAACCCTGATCGGCACCGAAGCCGCGATGCGCCTGGGCGTGAAGGGGCCCGAGGACTTGTGGGGTGGGTACGTCGAGCATGATTTTATCTGCACCAAGGCGATCACCCACGGTCTGTTGAATAAGGACGCCGTGGCGCCCAAAGGCTGGTCGCCCCTGTTTGCCAAGCTCACCCGCGGCGCGGTGCTTGATGGTGTGACGGTGTTTGCGCTCAAGGATGCGCGCCCGGCCGCCGAGCATTTGCTGTACACCGGGCCGATCCGCCTCAAGCCGATCCATGCCTGTGCCGGGCGTGGCCAACGGCTGATCAAGAGCCTGGCGCAGTTCGATGAAATCGTCGCCGATCCTGACGCCCAGGCGCTGTTTCGCGAAGGGGTGGTGCTGGAACAGCACCTCAACGAGGTCAAGACCCAGAGCGTCGGCCAGAGCTTCATCAACGGCAAGGTCATGAGCTATTGCGGTGTGCAGCACCTGACCCATGACAGCCAAGGGCTGGAAGTGTACGGCGGGTCGGACCTGCTGGTGGTGCAGGGCGGCTATATCGAGTTGCTCAGGCTCGAACTGCCCGACGATGTGCGCGAGGCGGTGCGTCTGGCACAAGTGTTCGATGACGCCGCCAACCAGGCCTACCCGAGCTTTTTTGCGTCGCGGCGCAACTACGACATCGCCCAAGGCCTGGATAGCGCGGGCCAGCCCCGTGGCGGTGTGCTGGAACAATCCTGGCGCATGGGCGGGGCGAGCAGCGCCGAACTGGCGGCATTGCAGGTCTTCGTCGAAACGCCTGAAACCAGCGCGGTGCGAGTGTCCTCGGTGGAGACCTACCTCGACCAATCGCTGCCAGCCGGCGCCAGGGAGGTGTATCGCGGCGCGGCGGAAAATGGTGATTTCCTACTCAAATACGTAACGGTTCAATCCTATGACGGCTAGAAGCGAAACGATCCAGATTGCAATTGACGATGAGCATATGAACGGGACCTTCCTCAGCCCCAAATCGAAGGTCCCCGGTGTGTTGTTCGTGCACGGCTGGGGCGGCAGCCAGGAGCGGGACCTGGAACGGGCCAAAGGCATCGCCGGCCTCGGTTGTGTGTGCCTGACCTTCGACTTGCGCGGGCACACCGGCGGGGCGGGGATTCCTTTGTCGCGGGTCACCCGCGAGGACAACCTGCGGGATCTGTTGGCGGCATATGACCGCTTGCTCGCCCATCCGGGCTTGGACACTTCGGCGATTGCCGTGGTGGGCACCAGTTATGGCGGTTACCTGGCCTCGATCCTGACGTCGTTGCGTCCGGTGCGCTGGTTGGCCCTGCGGGTGCCGGCGCTGTACCGCGACGAGCAATGGCACACGCCCAAGCGTGACTTGGACAAGACCGACCTGCTGGATTACCGCAGCACCCTGGTGCACGCCAGCACCAATCGCGCCTTGCATGCGTGCTCGCAGTTCACCGGCGATGTGTTGTTGGTGGAATCCGAGACCGATACCTACGTGCCCCATGCCACGATCATGAGTTACCGGGCGGCGTGCCAGCAGACCCATTCGTTGACGCACCGGATCATCGACGGCGCCGACCATGCCTTGAGCGACCCCGTGTCACAACAGGCCTACACCTCGATCCTGGTGGACTGGATCACGGAAATGGTGGTGGGAGAGCGGTTGAGCATTATTCAGGCGCGGTAGATGTGCGGTGTCCAGGCGGGCCTCATCGCGAGCAGGCTCGCTCCCACAGGAAATGTGTAGCGGTCGAAATATGTGTGTTCACAACAGCTCCAATGTGGGAGCGAGCCTGCTCGCGATGAGGCCGTCACGGGCAACCCGTCACTTGGGCTTGAGCCCAGGCTTGACCCGCAACGCCTTGGCCTTCGCTTCGATCACCAAATACATCACCACGGTAATCAGCAACGGCAGGATGAAGTAGATCGCCCGGTAGGCGATCAGCCCCGCCAGCAGGCTGCCCCGCGACACCTCATGTTGCAGCAATGCAACGAACACCGCCTCCAACACCCCAAGCCCCGCCGGAATATGGGTGATAACCCCGGCAATGCTGCTGATCAGTAACACCCCGAGTACCACCGGGTAATCCAGTTTGCTGGGCAGCAACGTGAAGATCACCGCCGCCATCAGCGACCAGTTCAGCGCGCCCAAGGCCAGTTGCAGCACCGCCATGCGTGGCGACGGCAGGTTGATTTCCATGCCGCGCACGGTCCAGGCCCGACGCTTGGAAAACCGACAGGCCGCTAGGTACCCGGCACTTGCCAGCAATAACAGCACGCCCACGCCTTGCAGTGCCGTGCTGCTGAGTTTCCAGCCCGGCGGCATCGTCACCAGGCCGCTGCTGAACACCACCCCGGCCAGGGTCATGTAGCCGAACCAATTGGTGGCCAGGCTCAGGCCGAGGATCTTGGCGATGTTCCCGCTGCTGACCCCCAGCCGCGAATACAGCCGATAGCGCATGGCGATGCCGCCGACCCAGGCGCTGAGGTTGAGGTTGAAGGCGTAGCTGATCACCCCCACCGGCAGGATCTGCCGCCAACCAAGTTTCTGACGGATGTAGGTGCGGCCGATCAGATCGAAGCAGGCATAGGTGATGAAACTTGTGATGGTCAGCGCGGCGGCGATGATCAAGGTGCGCACCTTGAAATCAGCCAGCGTGGCGAACACTTCGGACCAGTCGATACGCCGCGCCAGAGCCGTGAACAGCACGATCAGCAGGAGGAAAAACGCCAGGGTCAGCGGGCGTTTCCAGCGGCTCCAGCGGGATTTGGGCTTGGCCTGTTCCGGCGCATGGGCATCCCTCGGCGCGGTGTGCGCTTCAGAGTGGTTCATGGGGTTCGCTCCGGACCGCCGTTGGCGGTGAAAAAGGTTTCAGACGCGGTTTATGGGCTGGCAACCAGCCGGCCCAGGCCGGGAAATGGCGCAGAAAGTGGAACACCATGAAACCGATGGTCATGCGCCACAGCAGGCCCCGCGGCGCATGGTTTTCGGGCATGGCGGTGCAGTGTTCGCGGCTCAGGTGATCAAGGCGCTCGAACAGCTCGCGGTTGAACGCCCGGTCGCGGATCAGCACGTTGGCTTCCAGGTTCAGCGACAGGCTCAACGGGTCGAGGTTGCTTGAGCCGACGGTGCTCCAATCCTCATCCACCAGGGCGACCTTGCCGTGCAGCGGTCGCTCGCAATATTCGTAAATTGTCACGCCAGCCTTGAGCAGATAGTCATAAAGCATCCGCGCCGCGAGCTTGGCGATCATCATGTCCGGCTGCCCTTGCAGGATCAGCCGCACTTCCACACCGCGCCGGGCGGCGTTGCGGATCTCGCGCAGCAACCGGTAGCCCGGGAAGAAATAGGCGTTGGCGATCACGACGCGGCGCTGGGCGCTGCGCAGCACTTGCAGGTAGACCTCTTCGATGTCGGTCTGATGCTCGTGGTTATCCCGGTAGACCAGGCGCACCTGGCCGTCGTGGTCGCTGAACGCCAGCTCGTTGCGCCGGCTGCGGCGGCGTTGCCACCAATACTTGGCCCGGGCGGGCCGGCCGCTCTGCAACAGCGCGAAGTGATGGATATCCACCACTGCCGGGCCTTTGACCTCCACGGAATAATCCTGCTTGGCCTCGGGGCCGAAATCCCCCAGGTGGTCGGCTGAAAAGTTGATCCCGCCGATAAACGCGATCACCCCGTCCACCACCACGATCTTGCGGTGCAGCCGGCGGAACCAGTTGGTGCGGATCCCCAAGTGCCGGGGGGCCGGGTCGAACATCTGCAAGCGCACCCCGGCGTCGCTCAACGACGCCAGGAACTCGGTGGTCAGCTCGCCGCAGCCGAAGCCGTCAAGGTTGACGGTAATCCGCACGCCGCGTCGGGCCGCCTCCACCAGTAGATCCCGCAGTTCAAAGCCGACTTTGTCCTCGAACAGAATGAAGGTCTCAAGGAGGATTTCTTCCTGGGCCCGACGAATCGCCTCGAACACCCGTGGAAAATATTCCTCGCCATTTTCCAGCAGGACAACGCGGTTGTTGCCGTGCCAGCCGTATTCGATGTCGGCCAACGCCGGGTTGCGTTCGGTTGGCGGTACCTCGATCTTTTCCACCGTCGCCTTGTTCATCGTCGCGCTCATAATTCGATCTCCACCGACAGCGGTGCGTGGTCGGAAAGGTGCGACCAGGGGCGTACATTCAATACCTTGGCGTGATGGGCCTTGAGGTTGCGCACGTAGATGCGGTCCAGGCGCAGGATCGGCAGCCGTGCGGGAAAGCTGCGGGCCGGTTTGCCCCATTGTTCGGCGAACACCTCCCGCAGGCCGCAGGGTTGGAGCAGGTCGTTGGCCTTGCCGCGCCAGTCGTTGAAGTCCCCGGCGACAATCACCGGCGCGTCGGACGGCAATTCGCTCAGGCGCTGGCAAAGCAGTTTCAATTGCTCGACGCGATGGCCTTCGCGTAACCCCAGGTGCACGCAAATGGCATGCACCTCCTGCCCTTTGCCGCCCGGCAGGCGCAGCACGCTGTGGAGCATGCCGCGGTTTTCGTGGCCGCTGATGGACACGTCGAGGTTGTCATGGTGAATGATCTGGAATTTCGACAGCAGCGCATTACCGTGATCGCCCGCCGGGTACACCGCATTGCGTCCGTAAGCGAACTGCGGCCAGAGAGTGTCGGCGAGGAACTCGTACTGCGGCATGCTCGGCCAGTTGCTGTAGCGCTGGGGATGATGCTCGTGGGTGCCGTGGACTTCCTGCAGGAACACCACGTCGGCGGAGACACTGCGCACCGCTTCGCGCAGCTCGGGCAGGATGAAGCGTCGGTTCAGGGCGGTGAAACCCTTGTGGGTATTGACCGTCAGTACGGTGAAACGGCTGACTTGGTCGAGATCGTGGGGCCGTTGTTGAGTCGGCTCGTGGGTCGCTTCGCTGTGTTCTGGACGGTTCATGGCAGTACCCCTTCGGCCGGTCGCTCGCCGGGCGCGGTGGCGAGGTCCTTGTCCAGATGGAAGCGCTCCAGCAGATGACGTGCGTCGTAGGGCGCGCGGACTTTGATGTCGTTATCGAAATAGCAAAACACTTCCCGGCTCTTGCGTGCCCGGGGTTTCTTGTCCGGGTCGATCAGGTGCGCGTCGCTCGGCTGCTTGCCGTGGCTCCAGGCCTCGATCCGGTCGCCCCAGCGCTTCAACGCCGCGTCGGTGTAGCCGCTGGCATACAGTTCCTCGGCACCGTGCAGGCGCAAGTAGACAAAATCGCTGGTGACGTCTTCGCGATAGGGCCATTTACCGGCGGTGTCGGCGATCACCAGGGCCACGTCGTAGCGCTTGAGCAACGTGACGAAGTGCGGGTCGATGAAGCTCTCATGGCGGATCTCCACGGCGTGGCGCAGTGGGCGTTTCTTATCCGTCTCGGTGCTGGCGTGGCCGTCCAGGCGCGGCTCGTGCTCTCGGGCCAGGGCGGCGGCGCCTTCGGTGTCGTGGGGCAGTTGCTTGAGAAAGTCCTCGAACAGTTCAGGGTCGAATTTGAAGCTGGGCGGGAACTGCCAGAGGATCGCCCCCAGTTTTTCCTTGAGCTCCAGCACACCGGAGGCGAAGAAGTTGGCCAAAGGTTTGCGAATGTCCCGCAGGCGTTTGATGTGGGTGATGAAACGCGGCGCCTTGACGCTGAACACGAAGCCGGGCGGCGTCTCGGCATACCACTGGGCATACCGTTCGGGGCGTTGCAGGGCGTAGAACGATCCATTGATTTCGATACTGTTGACCGCTCGCGAGGCGAATTGCAATTCCCGTTTCTGGGTCAGCCCCTTGGGGTAGAAATCCCCCCGCCAAGGCGTGTAGCGCCAGCCGGAAATACCAATGTGGATCGCCGTCATGTATCCCTCCCGTGCCAATGACCTCGTACCGCCTGTGTCTTTTGATGACCGCCGCGCGAGCTGGAAAGTTTCGATGGTCTTACCGACGGTGGAGCAGACGGTGAAGCACTGTGGCGAGGGGATTTATGTGGGAGCAAGGCTTGCCCGCGATGCACGCACTGCGGTCTTTCAGAGATTGAGGCGCCTGCATCGCGGGCAAGCCTTGCTCCCACACATAAATCCCTTGTCACAGGAGGTTGTATTGGCCTTTCGAGCGAACTTGCTCGCCCAATATTGATCAGTTCCTTACCGCCCCGTGCAAAGGAGCCACGCGTTTTGTCTCGATTGAGCACTGTATTGCTGCTGTTGTTGGCGATGACCGGCACCAGCGCCTACGGGACCGCCGCGGTCCCCGGCACCGCCAAGCCCGATGAACCGCCCGCCGAACCCGCGCCGCTGGTCCAGGGCGGTCTGTTGGGGGCCATCAGTTCGAGCATCGACGACGTCCAAGACAAACTCGACCTCAACCAGAGCCTGGTGGATGCCTGGCGTCTGCGGGCGGATCGGGCGGCGGACGAGGTGGATCGGCTGGTGGATCAGACGTCCCGTTCATCCTGGCGCGTGGCGGGGGATTTCCTCTTGCTCTCCGGGGTGTGGCTGGGGGCGTTTGCGCTGCTGTGGGCCGGCGCGCGATTGCTGGTGCGGCGTCTCGGTCGGCGCCGTTGGTGGCGTACCCGCCAGCGCGTGCACGACCTGCTCGGTTATGTGTTGCCCTATACCTTGCCGGCGGTGGCCTGCCTGCCGCTGACCCTCTACGTCAGCCACTTTCTGCAAGTCTCGGTCGGTCGTGCCCTGGCGCTGTGCTTTGCCTATGCCACCAGCAGCGGTATTTTCTCCACGTCGGTGTTGCTCTGCGTGATCGTGATGTTCAACGCCGGGCACAAGCGCCGGGCGGTGGCGATGATTCGGCGTTTCAGCCCGCGGCCGTTGTTCCTGATCGGCTTTCTCGCCGCCCTCAGCGATGCCCTGACCAGCCCGCAGATCGCCCGGCAACTGGGTGGCAACATCACCAGTAGCGTCGCGGTGTTCACCGGGTTGTCGGCGTCGATGATCTTTGGCTGGCTGGTGATTCACATGCGCCGGCCGGTGGCGCACCTGATCCGCAACCGCCCGCTGGCCCAGCGCTTGAAACAACCGGCCTTGCAGGAGTCGCTGCGGATTTTCTCCGGGCTCTGGTACTGGCCGATCCTGCTGATGGTGCTGGTGTCGGCGGTGAGCCTGATCGGTGTCGGCGAAGACAACCAGAAAGCCCTGCGTTGCGCCTTGTTCACCACCATCCTGCTGATCGCCACGGTGTTCCTCAGCACCGTGTTCCAACATGTCTTCAAGTCGCCTAAGGCCGAAGCCATCCAGCGCGACAGTGCCTACAAGGGCCGTTTGCTAAGTCTGCTGCACGCCTTGCTACGCATCGTCATGGCGGTGGCGTTCATTGAAATTCTCGGACGGATCTGGGGGATTTCCCTGTTCGAGTTCGCCTCGCGCAATGCCATCGGCCGGGCGATCAGCGATTCCTTGAGCCGCATCGGCCTGATCTTCCTGATGACCTGGCTCACCTGGGTGGTGCTCGACACGGCGATCCAGGAAGCCTTGAAGCCGCCGCTGAACAAGCGCGGCGCTCGCCAGCCCAGCACCCGGGTCAAGACCATCCTGCCGCTGTTGCGCAACGCGGCGAAAATCATCCTGGTGGTGATCTGCGCAATCACCACCATGGCCAACCTGGGCATCAACGTCGCACCGTTGCTGGCCGGGGCCGGGGTGGTGGGGCTGGCGATCGGTTTCGGTTCCCAGCAACTGGTGCAGGACGTCATCACCGGGCTGTTCATCATCATCGAAGACACACTGTCCATCGGCGACTGGGTGGTGCTCAGCTCCGGCCACGCGGGCACCGTCGAAGGCCTGACCATCCGCACCCTGCGTCTGCGCGATGGCAAGGGTTTCGTGCACTCGGTGCCCTTCGGCCAGATCAAGGCGGTGACCAACCAGTCCCGGCAATTCGCCTTTGCGTTCTTCTCCGTGCAGTTCACTTATGACAGCGACGTGGACGAGGCCATCGAGTTGATTCGCGAAGCGGGGCGTTCGATTAGCGAAGACCCGTTCCTCAAGTTCAATCTGCAAGGGCCGCTGGATGTGTTCGGCGTGGATAAGATGGACCTCAACGGCGTGGTGCTCACCGCGCAGTTCCGCACCGTGTCGGGTGGGCAGTATGCGGTGAGCCGGGCGTTCAACCAGCAGTTGAAGAAGCTTGTGGATAACCACCCGGCGGTGCATTTTGCGCAGACTTATCCACAGCAGGTGGTGTTGCCGAAGCGGTTGGCCGAGGAGCCGAAGGCGGGGGAAGAGGTGCCTGATCAATCTCAATAGTTGATGAGGTTTTGTGGTGATCTGCCGGCCTCATCGCGAGCAGGCTCGCTCCCACAGTTGACCGAGTTCCTTCAGAAAGAATGCGATCAAATGTGGGAGCGAGCCTGCTCGCGAAGGGGACAGCCCAGACACCCTTAAACTTTCTGGATGAGCTTGCTCCTGACCTCCGCCATCCCTTGAGCATCCAACTCCACCCAAAGCTGCTGCTTGCCGGCAATCTGCGCCGCCACCGGCAACCCATCCCGGTAAACCAGCCGATTACTCGCCAGCGCCGGCACTTTTGCCCCCAGCAGCAAGGTGCCGGCCAGGTTCAGCGGATCGACCCCGCACACCGCCACCAGGCTACCGTCGGTGGGGCGGCGGCGGGTTTCGCGTAGCAGCGGGATGGCTTCGGGCAGGGCGAATTGTTCGCCCGCCAGGCCGCTGACAAAACGCCCGCCACGAATCTCGCCCCGCGCCTCCAGGCGATGAAACGTGCGCAATAGCTCGCGCCAGCTTGGCAGCCAGTCGGCCTCCCGCTCCAGCAAGCGCCAGAACACCACGCCGTAACGGCGCAGCAAGGTCATGGCGATGTGTTCCAGGGTTTCCGGCGCGGTGGGCGCGGGGCGGTTGCCCTCTACGGGGGCGGGTGGGCTGCGGCGCAACAAGGCCCAGCGTCCGGCATCGTCCATGCCGCCGACAAACGCGCCGCGCCCGCGCCGGCTGCTACGGGCCTGGCGTTTGCTGGCCGGGGTGATCAGGGCGCGCAAGCCGGCGAAGCTGTCGGCATTCACCAACCCGGCGCCCACCAGCTCCTGCAAGGCGATTTCCAGTTCGCTGCGCAGCAGGTGGACTTCGTGGGCGAGCTCATCGAAAAACAGCGCGCCATGCTCGCTGAGGGCCTGATGGACTTTTTGCGCCTTGGGCGACAGTTCATCCAAGGCCGTTTGCCCGGCCAGGCTGCTCCACAACGCCGCCTGACTGCGCGGCAGCAACACCACCGGCGTACTGCGCAGGGCACTGGCAGACGGTTTCTGGCGCGCGCTCAGGCGTGTCCATACCCATTTGCCGCTGCGGCACAGTTCATCGAGCCAATTGGGTGAATAATCCTTGATCCGCCCGGGCAACAGGTCGCTGTCCCAGGCTGACGCGGCGGCCGGGTAGCCTTCGAACTGGCTCAGGATCGACGGCAGCACGGCATTGCCCCGGCCCTGGGTGGACGAGGACAGGTGCTGCCAATCGAACAGGAACCGCATGAAGTCCTGCAACATCACCGGCTCGATTTCCCGGCGCAGGCGCTTGACCGTGTAGCGATGGATCCGCGCCAGCAAATGCCGCTCGCACCATTCCTCCTGCCCGGTGCCCGGGGTGAACCGACCGCGCAGTACGTAGCCTTGCTGCTCAAGCTGCGCCAGGGCCTGGGTGACCTGCGGTGTCGACAACCCCAACGGGTAAGCGATGGCCTTCAACGGCAACGGGCCAAAGGCACTGAGGCGGGCGCGAAGCACCTCCACCAGGGCTTCGTCACTGTCCCAGGCTTCATCGAAACCGGCCAACGGTGTGAGTGCCGGTTGCCACCGGGCCTGTGGATAAATGGCTTGCCAGCAGGTCAATCGTTCCAGCGGCACCCACAAACCCCGCTCGGCGCTGATCTGCAGGTGGCTGGCGCGCCCACTGGCCGCCAATGCCTGCAACCAATCCAGCCAGGGGGTGTGGGCATCGACTTCGCTGTCGGCGATGCCGGCCAGGCTCATCAAGGCTTCGTGCATCTCATCGAGATTGGCCGGCGTCGGCCAGGCCTCGTCCCGGACCGATTGGATGGCCTCGGCGTCCAACGCGCCCAGGTCGTCGGTGGCTTGTGGATCGCTCCAGCGCCGGTTGATCACCGCCTGGGTCCGCCGTTCTTCCAGTGGCGCGTCGTCGAGAAAGGTGTACGGGCGGGCGCTGAGGATTTCCGCCGCCAGGGGCGAAGGCGCCGGCAGGTCGCGGCTGATCAGGCGCACCTCGCCCGCTTCCATGCGCCGTAACAACGCCAGCCAGCCTTCGCTGTCCATGGCTTCGTGCAGGCAATCGTCGAGGGTCTGTTCCACCAGCGGGTGGTCGGGGATTTCCCGCTCGCCGGCGAGGTTTTCCAGGCAGGCGATCTGGTCCGGGAACACGCTGGCAATCAAGTCTTCACTTTTCATCCGCTGGATTTGCGGGGCGACTTTGCGCCCGCCGGTGTAGCGCGGCAAGGCCAGGGCCACGCCAGCGTTCCAGCGCCAGCGCACGCCGAAGAGCGGCGCATCCAGCACCGCCTGGACCAGGATCTGCTCGGCGCTGTGGCTGTTGAGGTAGCGCCAGACTTCGTCCAGTTCGAAGCTGTGGCTGGTGGACAGCGAGAGCACGATGGCGTCCTCGCTGGCGGCGGCCTGCAATTCGAAGTTGAAGGTGCGGCAGAAACGCTTGCGCAAGGCCAGGCCCCAGGCGCGGTTGATGCGGCTGCCGAAGGGCGTGTGGATGATCAGTTGCGTACCGCCGGATTCGTCGAAAAACCGCTCCATCAGCAGCGTGTCCTGGGACGGCAGGGCGCCGAAGGCCAGGCGCGCAGGGGCCAGGTAATCGACCAATTGTTCGGCGCTGGCGAGGTTCAGGCGCAAGGTGCCGGTCAGCCAGTCGAGGGCCGGTTGCAGGAGGCCCGGCGTGGCGGCCAGCAGGTGGTCGAGCTGGGCTTGCAGGCGCGCCACGGCGAACGACAATTCGGCGCTGCGCCCCGGGGCTTCGCCGAGCCAGAACGGGATGGTCGGCGGTTGGCCCTGAGCGTCCTCGACCCGCACGCGGCCGGTCTCGACGCGAATGATGCGATACGACGTATTGCCCAGTTGAAACACGTCGCCGGCAATGCTCTCCACCGCGAAGTCTTCGTTGACGCTGCCAATGTTCAATCCCTGGGGTTCGAGCAACACGCTGTAGTCGGCATTGTCCGGGATGGTACCGCCGCTGGTCACGGCCGTCAGTTTGCTGCCCCGGCGCCCGCGCAAGGTCCGGGTCACGGCGTCGCGGTGCAGGTAGGCGCTGCGCACGCCCTGGCGGCCATTGAGACCTTCGGCGAGCATCTGCAGCAGCGCCTGGTAATGCCCTTCGTCCAGATCCGCATAGGGCGAGGCGCGGCGGAAGGTGTCCAGCAGCGCCTGTTCCGACCATTCCTGGCAACTGACTTCGGCGACGATCTGCTGGGCCAGCACGTCCAGCGGTGCCTTGGGGATGTGCAGGATGTCCAGTTCGCCTCGGCGCACGCAGTCGAGCAGGGCGGCACATTCAATCAAGTCGTCGCGGGTGGTGGCGAACAGGCGCCCCTTGGGCGTGCCGCCGACCTGGTGGCCGGAGCGTCCAACCCTTTGCAGGAACGCCGAGATCGAGCGGGGCGAGGCGATCTGGCAGACCAGGTCGACATCGCCGATATCAATGCCCAGCTCCAGGGACGCGGTGGCGATCAGTACCTGCAGTTCACCGCGTTTCAGGCGTTGTTCGGCGTCGAGGCGAAACTCCTTGGCCAGGCTGCCGTGGTGAGCGGCCACGGCGTCCTTGCCCAGGCGTTCGCTCAGGTGTCGGCTGAGGCGTTCGGCCAGGCGCCGGGTGTTGACGAACACCAGGGTGGTGCGATGTTCCCGGGCCAGTTCGGCGAGGCGGTTGTAGACCAGTTCCCACACGTCGTTGGCCATCACCGCCGACAGCGGCACCGGTGGCACCTCGATGTCCAAATCGCGGGGGCGGGCGTGGCCGATGTCGACGATTTCACAGGCGCGTCCTTCGCCGACGAGAAACCGTGACACCGCTTCGATGGGCTTTTGCGTGGCGGACAGGCCGATGCGCATCAGCGGTTCGGCGCACAGGGCTTGCAGGCGCTCCAGGCTCAAGGCCAGGTGGCTGCCGCGCTTGCTGGCGGCGATGGCGTGGATTTCGTCGACGATCACCGTGCGGGTGCTGGCGAGCATTTGTCGGCCAGAGTCGGAGCCGAGCAGCACGTAGAGCGATTCGGGCGTGGTCACCAGGATGTGTGGCGCGGTCTTGCGCATCGCCGAGCGGTCTTTTTGCGGCGTGTCGCCGGTGCGCACGGCGGTGGTGATCGGCAAGGGCGGCAAGCCCATTTTCTGCAGCTGTTCAGTGATGCCGGCCAGGGGGTTCTGCAGGTTGATCTGGATGTCGTTGCTCAGCGCCTTGAGCGGCGAGACATAGACCACCAGGGTTTGGTCCGGCAGGCCGCCTTGTTCCAGGCCACGGTGCACCAGGTCATCGAGCACGGCGAGAAACGCCGTCAGGGTCTTGCCCGAGCCGGTGGGCGCCGCGACCAGCACCGAGCGACGCCGGCCGATCAACGGCCACGCCTGGGCCTGGGCGGCCGTGACCGCCGGGAAGGTCTGGTTGAACCAGGCGCGAACGGCGGGGTGAAAGCCTGCCATGGCGTGGTTGGCTGCAAGGGGCAGATTCATGGAGGCAGTTTAGGCGGGTGGGGTGGGGAAGATGCAAGTACCACTTGAGACCTTCATTGCCTGCCAGACCGCCATCGCGAGCAGGCTCGCTCCCACAGGGATAGCATGGGTACCTGAGATCCCCTGTGGGAGCGAGCCTGCTCGCGATGGCGGCCTCAAGACCTGCACAAACCCGGCGATCTGCACATTGCGGATGACGGTTGCGCACTAAACCCGCAAAATGCAACGATTCCGACAACGCCTGCGGGCGTTGTCGACCAAATTCTTGTGCCAATAGACTGGGCCTGCTGACTTTATGCGAATGCGCCTTATGTTACTGGGCGGCGGAAATGCCCTTGGGCAGGCGCTGATTCGCCTCGGTGCAGAAGAAGACATCGGTTTTCTTGCCCCCCGCCCGCCCGAAGACGGTTGGGATGCCGCGAGCCTGACGCAACTGCTCGACGACACCCGTCCGGATGCCTTGATCAACCTGGCGTACTACTTCGACTGGTTCCAGGCCGAAGCCGTCAGCGAGCAGCGCCTGGCCAGCCAGGAGCGCGCGGTCGAGCGTCTGGCGGAGCTGTGCCAGCATCACAACATCGTCTTGTTGCAACCGTCGAGCTATCGGGTGTTCGACGGTTCCCGCGCCACGGCCTACAGCGAGAAGGACGAACCCGTGCCCCTGGGCGTGCGTGGCCAGGCGCTGTGGCGGATCGAGCAAAGCGTGCGCGCCACTTGCCCGCAACATGTACTGCTGCGGTTCGGCTGGCTGCTGGATGATAGCGCCGATGGCATCCTCGGACGTTTCCTGGCCCGCGCCGAACAGCCCGAAGAGTTGCTGTTGGCTGACGACCGACGGGGTAATCCGACGCCGGTGGACGATGCCGCGCGGGTGATCATCTCGGTGCTCAAGCAACTCGATTGCGCGGCGCCGCTGTGGGGCACCTATCATTACGCCGGGCACGAGGCGACCACGCCGCTGGCGCTGGGCCAGGCGATCCTCACGGAAGCCCGCGCCCTGCACCCGCTGGCCATCGAGTCGCCCACGCCCCAGGCCCACGCCGCACGGCCGGACGCTGCGGAAGAACCGCAGCATGCGGTGCTGGCCTGCAAGAAAATTCTGCACACCTTCGGGATCAAGCCCCGCGCCTGGCGCGCAGCACTCCCGGGTTTACTGGATAGGTTTTATCGCCATGGCTAAAGGCCCTGTTTTAATCACCGGCGGCGCGGGTTTCATTGGTTCGCACCTGACCGATGCCTTGCTCGCCAAGGGACACACGGTGCGCATCCTCGATGACCTGTCCACCGGCAAGCGCAGCAACCTGCCGCTGGACAACCCGGCGCTCGAACTGATCGAAGGCGACGTCGCCGATGCCGCCTTGGTGGTCCGGGCCATGGCCGGTTGCAGCGCCGTGGCGCACCTGGCGGCGGTGGCTTCGGTGCAAGCCTCGGTGGATGACCCGGTGCGCACCCACCAGAGCAATTTCATCGGCACCCTGAATGTCTGCGAAGCCATGCGCCAGAGCGGGGTGAAACGAGTGCTGTTCGCCTCCAGCGCGGCGGTCTATGGCAACAACGGCGAAGGTGAATCCATCGACGAAGACACTCCAAAAGCCCCGCTCACGCCGTATGCCTCGGACAAACTGGCCAGCGAGTTCTATTTCGACTTCTATCGCCGCCAGCACAACCTGGAACCGGTGGTGTTCCGCTTCTTCAACATCTATGGCCCGCGCCAGGATCCGTCCTCGCCGTATTCCGGGGTCATCAGCATTTTCAGCGAACGGGCGCAGAAAGGCCTGCCGATCACCGTGTTTGGTGATGGCGAGCAGACTCGGGATTTTGTCTACGTCGAAGACCTGGTGGACGTGTTGGTGCAGGCCATCGAAAAGCCTGAGGTGGAAGTGGGTGCGGTGAATGTCGGCTGGAACCAGGCGACGACGCTCAAACAGATGCTCCAGGCCCTGGCTGTGGTGGTGGGCGACTTGCCGCCGATCAGCTACGGCCCGGCGCGCTCCGGCGACATCCGCCATTCCCGGGCGGACAACCATCGGTTGCTGCAGCGCTTCAGCTTCCCACAGCAGACACCGATGAGCGTAGGCCTGGCGCGGTTGTTGGGGCGCTGAGTTTCAGCAACCATGAACTAAATGTGGGAGCGAGCCTGCTCGCGATAACAGTGGATCAGTCAGCAATATTGTTGACTGACACTCCGCTATCGCGAGCAGGCTCGCTCCCACAGTGACTTTCGGCAAGTGAAACCTGTGGCGAGGGAGCTTGCTCCCGCTCGAGCGCGAAGCGGTCGCACATTCTTTGGGTCTGCTTCAGCCCAGCGGGAGCAAGCTCCCTCGCCACAGGTTGTGCAGTCATCTCACTATTGCGTAGGGGCTTAGAACTTGTAACCCAACCCCACCATGTAGACGAACGGATCCACATCGACATCCACCTTGGCCCGGGTACCGCCGGCCACGGCGTTGTTGTCCACATAGGCGGTGGTGTCGATGTCGATGTAGCGGATCTGGCCGTTGATCATGATGTTGTCGGTCAACATGTAGTCGGCACCGACCTGCCAGGCCATGCCCCAGCTGTTTTTCGCCCGGAAGTTGCTGAAGCCATTGGCGCTGGCTTCGCTGCCGACGTGCTCGTCGTAGATCCAGGTGTAGTTGATGCCCGCGCCGACGTACGGCTGGAAGGCCGACTTGGCGTCGAGCGGGTAATAGACCAGGCTCAGGGTCGGCGGCAGGTGCTTGAGGGTGCCGAGCTTGCCATTGGCCGCGCCGAGGGCGGTGCCTTTGATTTTCACGTCGTGTTCGAACGGCGAGGCTGCCAGCAGTTCGATACCCCAATTGTTGGTCAGCATGTAGGCGAAGTTCAGGCCCAGTTGCGTGTCGCTGCTCATGGTCGCCTTGCCACCCAGGTCGGCGCCGGCCAGCGGGCCACGGTCGACCTTGACGCTGGAACTGTCGGCGTCCGGGTTGACGGTGATGGCGCCGGCGCGAACGATGATGTCGCCGGCGGTGTGGGCTTGGGCAATCGGCGCGGCGAGCGCGAGGGCAACGAGGGACGCGCTGAGCAAGGACTTGTTCATGAGGGCTCCAAAGGGCATCGAAATTTGATGTCCCATGGTACGAAGCCGTCTGGTCCGGTCTTTTGACACAGCTCAATGAGTCAGGGGGTGTTTAATTGACTCAGCTCAATGAAATGATGATGCGTCAATTTTGAGGGCCTCATCGCGAGCAGGCTCGCTCCCACATTCGACCGCATTCTTTCTGAAGAAACCCGATCAACTGTGGGAGCGGGCTTGCTCGCGAAAGCTATCCAACAGGCGACAACTAATAGCCAGATTCACTCCGGCAGCTCATACACATAAATCTTCTGCGCCTCCATCTGATACCCGGCATCAGCCAGTTCACTGGTGGACGGCTTGACCTGCATCGGCCCTTCGACCCAGTACGGTTGGTACAGCTCTTCGAGCTTGACTCCGACTTCGCTTTTCACATGCACGATCTGGTTCGACGGCGGCGGCGGCACGTGGATGCAGGCGCCGAAATACGGCACCAGCAGGAAATCCGTGGTGCGGCCTTCCTCGCTGACTTCCAGCGGCACGATGTAGCCCGGCAAGCGAATCTGTTGGCCGTCGAGGGCCTTGACCACAGGGGCATTGGGCAGGTCCTGCTTGGCCGCGGGCGCGGCTTCGGCGGCCAACGCATCACTCATCTTCGACAAGTCATGCAGCGGCGTCATGTTCGGCACTTCCGGCGGCGCGTCCGGCGGGATCATTTCCGACCAGGCCAGGTCCCTCGGCTCGGCCGCCCACAGCGGCAGGGCGACCATCATCAACAGCGCGAGCAGGGCGCGGGGCATCTTCAAGGTCCTCATAGACGGATCGACAGGCCGTCGGCCAACGATTGGCGATAGGCGCGCCAGGCCGGCACGCTGCCCATCAGCAGGGCGGCGACCAGGATGCCAGCCAGCAGCGTCCATTCATATTCGCTCGGCCAGCCCAGCGGCAGGTACAAACCGTAGGCCGACTGCACATAACCCTGGGCGGCGGCGATGCCGATGTACAGCAACGCCAGCCCGGCGGTGACCCCGGCCAGTGCCAGGGCGAAGGCTTCGAGCACCAGCAACGTCGCGATGTGCCACGGCCGCGCGCCCACCGACCGCAGGATCGCCATTTCTCGGCGGCGCTCGTTGAGGCTGGTGAGGATTGCCGTGAGCATGCCGATCAACCCGGTCAGGACCACGAACAGCGAAATCACGAACAGGGCTTTCTCCGCCGTGCCCATCAGGCTCCACAATTCTTGCAGCGCTACGCCGGGCAGGATCGCCAGCAGCGGTTCGCCACGAAACTCATTGATCTCGCGTTGCAAGGCAAAGGTCGAAATCTTGCTGTTGAGGCCAAGCATGAACGCGGTGATCGCCCGGGGCGTGAGGTCCATGTTGCGGGCCTGGTCGGCGCTGATGCGTCCGTTGCCCTGGGCTGGCACACCGTTCTTCCAATCAACGTGGATCGCTTCCATGCCGCCGAGGCTGATGTGCAGCGTGCGGTCTACCGGGGTGCCGGTGCGCTTGAGAATCCCGACCACAGTGAAGGGCTTGTCGTCATGCTTGACCAGGCTGATCGCCGCCACGCCGTGGGCCAGCACCAGTTTGTCACCGAGCTTGTAGTGCAACGCCTCGGCCACTTCGGCGCCGAGCACCACTTCGAACGGATCGGTGGCGAACGCCCGACCCTCGGCCAGTTCCAGGTGTTGCCGGCGGCCATACTGGTAATGCTCGAAGTAGGCTTCGGTGGTGCCCATCACCCGGTAGCCGCGATGGGAGTCGCCGAGGGACATGGGGATCGCCCATTTCACTTTCGGGTTGCTGGCGAACTGCTCGAAGCTGTCCCAGCGAATGTTGTTGGTGGCGTTGCCGATGCGAAACACCGAATACAACAGCAGGTTCACGGAACCGGAGCGGGCGCCGACGATCAGGTCGGTGCCGCTGATGGTGCTGGCGAAACTGGCCCGCGTCTCGGTGCGCACCCGCTCCACCGCCAGCAGCAGGCACACCGACAGGGCGATGGCAAACGCGGTGAGGATCGCAGTGAAGCGGCGGTTCGCCAGGCTGGCCATGGCTAGACGGAACAAATACATCTCAAACCTCGAGTGGCGTGGCGGCGCGATTGAGATCGGCCAGCGAGAGGTGGCGGTCGAACAGCGGCGCCAGGCTCTGGTCGTGGCTGACGAACAACAGGCTCGAGCCGGCCTCGCGGCATTCAGCGAACAACAGCCGCAGGAAGTTTTCCCGGGCGTCGTAGTCCAAGGCCGAGGTTGGTTCGTCGGCGATCACCAGTTCCGGTTGGCCGATCAACGCCCGGGCGGCGGCGACCCGTTGTTGCTGGCCGATGGACAGCGAATCGGCGCGGCGCTCCAGCAGCTTTGCATCAGTCAAGCCCAGGTGGGCCAGCAGCGTGGCGGCGGCTTGATCGACGCTGCCGTGGCGCTGGATGGCCCGTTGCGCACGCAGCTTGGAGAAGTGGCAGGGCAGCTCGACGTTTTCGCGCACCGAGAGAAACGGCAGCAGGTTGAATTGCTGGAAAATGTAGCCGGTGTGGTCCACGCGAAAGCGGTCGCGGCGGCCGGCGCCCAATTCGCTGAGTTCCTGGCCGAGCAGGCGGATGCTGCCGCGATCCGGCGTCTGCACCCCGCCGAGAAGCCCCAGCAAAGTGGTCTTGCCGCTGCCGCTCGGGCCCTTGAGGAACAGGGTCTCGCCGGCTTCCAGGCGAAACGCCGGGATATCCAGCAACGGCGGGTGCCCGGGCCAGCTGAAGCCCAGGTTGGACAGTTCGATGAGTGCTTGGGTCATGTTTGTCGTTTCAAGGTGGAACCTGTGTAAGACCTGTGGGAGCCGAGCTTGCTCGCGATGAGGCCATCACATTCAACTTGAATGTTGCTTGGACCGCTATCGCGAGCAAGCTTTGCTCCCACCAGGCTTGTTCCCACATTGGGGTTGCGATGAATCAGAATTTCAGGGCCGGCGCCTTGGCCGTCACTTCCACGCCTTGCTGGCCGCTCGGGCTGATCAGTTGTACCTGAAATTTCTGAGTGGCCGGGAAGGTTTTGAACAGTGTCGCCAGGTCCAGGTTCTTCAAGGCACCCGGGGCAGCGCAGGTGAACTGGTAGTGGGCATGGATCTCACTGTGCTCGCCGTGGTGCTCGTCGCCATCGGCGTCTTCGTCATGGTCGTGATCCGGTTCATCGCCGAACAATGGGCTTTCCAGTTCCTGCTGGGCCACGGTGCATTGGGCGGCGGCCGGCAGGTTGAACAGCGCCAGTGGCTTGTCCAGCTGTGCGCGTACGGCGGCGACCTTGGCCTTGTCGGCATCGCTGGTGGCGGCGTGTTCGAAGCCCACCAGGTTCATTGCCGGGCTTTCCAGTTCCAGCTCCAGGGTCTGGCCATCCAGTGCGGCGTTCAATCGAGCAACACCATGTTCATGGGCGCCGAGGCTGCCATGCTCGTGATCATGATCGTGGTCATGCTCCACCGCCGCATGAGCGACAGCCAATGGCAGCAGGGCGAACGGCAAAGCGAGAAGCAGACGACGCATGACGAGTCTCCGAAAAGGTTATGTAATCTTATAACGAAAGTGCGCAGAGTTTGACCGTCTGCTTGGCGTCGCGCAAGGGCCATGGGAGCATGCGTACATGAAATATTCAGGAGCACGGTGATGTTGCGGATACGCGGAACCGTCGGCGAATGGCCGGTGGACTTGACGATTGAAATGGATGAGGGCGACTGGGCGCAGCTCGGCGCGCAGTTGCAAGTGGCCAAGTCCGAGAGTGTGGTGGCGCCTGCGGCCAAGCCGGCGAGTCAGGATGATGCCCAGTGGCAAATCGCCAAGGAACTGCTGCGCAAGGCGGGGCAACTGAGCGGCCCGGACCTGCTGGAACAGCTCGAAGGTCTAACCGGCAGCGCCTCGGCGGGCAAGCGCCTGTTGGTGCGCTTGCGCCACAGCCCGGATGTAAAAGTCATCAGCGGCGGCGACACACCGCTCTATAGCTGGCACGAAACCGTGTAGGAGCGTGTAGGAGCTGACGAGCGAAGCGAGGCTGCGATCTTTACCCAGACGCTTGAATTTCAAGCGAAAGATCAAAAGATCGCAGCCTCGCTTCGCTCGGCAGCTCCTACAGGGAGTATCAATACAACGCGGCGAACAGCTTGCGACGATAGGTCGTCACCAGCGGATGGTCGTTGCCCAGCAGTTCGAACACCTGCAGCAAGGTCTTGTGAGGCAGGCCTTCGCTGTAGCTACGGTTACGCACGAACAGCTTGAGCAACGCATCGAGGGCCGCTTCGTACTGCTGGCGCGCCAGTTGTTGGATCGCCAGTTGGTACACCGCTTCATCGTCCTGCGGGTCTTTTGCCAGGCGGGCCTTGAGGTCGGCGGCGTCCGGCAGGTGCTTGGCCAGGCCCAGAAACTGGATCTGCGCCTTGGCGCCGGCGAGGGCGGCCTTGTGTTCGTCGCTTTTCACCGCGTCGAGCACGGCCTGCGCTTCGTCCAGCTCACCGCGCTCGGTCAGGCAGCGGGCATACAGGATCAGCGCCTTGGCGTTGGTGTTGTCTTCACCCAGCAACCCGGTGAGCACAGCTTCGGCGTCGGCGAAACGACCGTCGTCGAACAGCGCCTGGGCCTGTTCGAACGGATCGGCCGCAGCCGGCGGCGGCATTTGCACATGGGGTTCGAGCATCGTCCGCACCGCCGATTCCGGCTGGGCACCGGCAAAGCCGTCAACGGGCTGGCCGTCCTTGAACAACACCACCGTTGGCAGGCTGCGAATGCCGAAGCGGGCGACAATGTCCTGCTCGATGTCGCAGTTGACCTTGGCCAGCAATAATTCGCCCTGATAGCTCTCGGCAATGGTTTGCAGCATCGGCATCAGCGCCTTGCACGGGGCGCACCACTCGGCCCAGAAATCCACCAGCACTGGTTTGTGGAAAGAGTTGGCGATCACCGACTGATCGAAATCGGCCGTGGTGGCGTCGAAGATGTAGGGCGTTTCCTGAGTCATGGGCAATCTCGTAGAGCGCTTGAATGGGGCAACTATACGGCTTGGTGGGGGGTGGCTGAAAGCGGGGAGGACTTTCGTCTTGTGGTGTCTGGTAGGATGCCTTCGCGAGCAAGCCCGCTCCTACAATGGATCCCGAGTGTTCATGCGACCCCTGTGGGAGCGGGCTTGCTCGCGAAGCTTTTAGCCGCGCCGAGCGTGGTACAGGCTCACATGCCGAAACTCCTCCGGCTCGGCCAGGTCCGGCAAGGTCATCGCCTGGAGCATGTCGATACGCCGGTACAGCGGATGCTGGAAATCCCGCACCCGGGAGTCGGCCACCAACGCCTCACGGCCACGGCTGAGGAATTGATCGAGCAGCGGCAGGTTGGCCCGGTCGTAGAGCACGTCGGCGACCAGGATCAGGTCGAAGCGATCAGCCTCGGCGAAAAAATCCGTCGAATAACCCAGCGCCACGCCGTTGAGCGCGGCATTGGCCTGGCACGCGGCAATCGCCAATGGGTCCAGGTCGCAGGCCACCACTTCCCGCGCCCCGGCCTTGACCGCCGCGATCCCCGCCACGCCGGAGCCGGCGCCAAAATCCAACACCCGCTTGCCCTCTACCCACCGCGGCTGTTCGGCCAAATAGCGGGCCATCGCCAAGCCGCTGGCCCAGCAGAAGCTCCAGTAGGGCGGCTCGTGAAGAATGCGCCGGGTTTCTTCCGGGCTAAAGGCGCGGTCCATGTTGTCGCCGTCGATCAGCCACAACTTCAAATCAGTGCCGGGTAGTGGACAAGCCACCAGGCGCGCGTCGCCCAGCAATTCACTCAACGCCCGTTGCAAGTCTTGCGGTGCATTCATGGGGCTTTGACGAATTGCAGGGTGCCCAACGCCTGGGTGGTCGGTTGACTGATGCGTTGCTCCGGCAGGTGCAGGATCAACTGGCCGGACTGGCTGGCGCGGCCACGCAGTTCCACGCGGGCGCCGACCGGGAAGGCTTGCGGGTTGAAGCGCAGGCGGAAGGGCAGGGCCTGATTGGTGCCGATCAGGCTGGAACTGGCGAGCAATTGCTGCGGACGGTCTTTCTCGTCGATCACCAGCAACGCCAGTTCGACCTCGGCACCGGCCGGCACGCCTTGCAAGGTGCCGCTCAACTCACGCTGATGCGCCGGCAGCGGCCCCAGCTCGGTGGCCTGCCGGGCTTTTTCCTGGGCCTGTTTCGGCGCGGGGGCCGGAGCAGGAGCGGCGGGCTTTGGGGCATCGCTGCTGCACGCCATCAGCAGGCTGAAAAAACTGAGCAAAACGAGCGATCGTAACGGCATGTGTGGCTCCAGCAAGGTGAATTCCATGGATCTGACGGTAAGCCCGTCTGTATACCGTAAACCCTATGGCTTGTCTTGCCAGTGGGATGCGCTACCATGGCCCTCCCTTTTTTTGTTGCCTGCCACCATGCACTGTCCCTTCTGCGGTGCCAACGACACCAAGGTCATCGACTCGCGACTGGTCGCCGAGGGCGAACAAGTCCGCCGCCGCCGCGAATGCCTGGCTTGCGGCGAACGTTTCACGACGTTCGAGACCGCTGAACTGGTGTTGCCGCGCCTGATCAAAACCGACGGCAGCCGCCAGCCGTTCGACGAAGAAAAACTGCGCGCCGGCATGCAGCGCGCCCTGGAAAAACGCCCGGTGAGCGTCGAGCGCCTGGAAGCGGCGCTGGTGCACATCAAGCACAAGCTGCGGGCCACCGGCGAGCGCGAGGTCAAGTCCCTGGTGGTCGGAGAGCTGGTGATGGCCGAGCTGCAGAAGCTCGACGAAGTCGCCTACATCCGTTTCGCCTCGGTGTACCGGCGCTTCCAGGACTTGAACGAGTTCCGCGAAGAAATCGACCGCCTGGCCCGCGAACCGGTGAAACAATGACCGCCTCGGCGCAGCAGGCCGTCCTCGACGCCCACTACATGGCCCGCGCCCTGGAGTTGGCGCGGCGCGGTCACTACACCACCCACCCCAATCCCCGGGTCGGTTGCGTGATCGTACGGGACGGGCAGGTTGTCGGCGAAGGCTGGCACATCCGGACCGGCGAGCCCCATGCCGAAGTCCATGCCCTGCGTGCCGCCGGCGACAACGCCCGGGGCGCCACGGTCTACGTGACGCTCGAACCGTGCAGCCATCACGGGCGTACGCCGCCGTGTGCCGACGCGTTGGTCAATGCCGGTGTGGCGCGGGTGGTGGCAGCGATGCAAGACCCCAACCCGGAAGTCGCCGGTCGCGGCCTGCAACGGCTGGCCCAGGCCGGCATCGCGACCGAAAGCGGCGTGCTGGAAGGCGAAGCGCGCGCGCTCAATGAAGGTTTCCTCAAGCGCATGGAACAGCGCCTGCCGTTCGTGCGGGTCAAGCTGGCCATGAGCCTCGATGGCCGCACCGCCATGGAAAGTGGCGAAAGCCAGTGGATCACCGGCCCGGCTGCACGCTCGGCGGTGCAACGCCTGCGTGCCCAGGCCAGCGTGGTACTGACCGGCGCCGATACGGTGCTGGCGGACAACGCCCGGCTGACCGTGCGCGCCGATGAACTGGGGTTCGATGCCGAGCAAACCGCGTTGGTCATGAGCCGTCCGCCGCTGCGGGTGCTGGTGGACGGACGCCTGCGAGTGCCGCTGGATGCGGCGTTTTTCAAGGCCGGCCCGGCGCTGGTCGCTACCTGCATGGCGGTGGAGGAACAATACGCCAACGGTCCCGAATGCATGATCGTGGCCGGCGATGATGGCCAGGTCGATCTGCATCGCCTGCTGGTGGAGCTGGCGGGCCGTGGCGTCAATGAGGTGCTGGTGGAGGCCGGTCCGCGCCTGGCGGGGGCTTTCGCCCGGCTGGGGTTGGTGGATGAGTTTCAGATTTTCATCGCTGGCAAATTCCTCGGTTCTTCGGCGCGGCCACTGCTGGACTGGCCGCTGGCGCAGATGAAAGACGCCCCGGCGCTGAAAATCACCGAAATCCGCGCCGTGGGCGATGACTGGCGAGTCATCGCCGTTCCCGTTCCATCGGCCAGCGTATAATTCCCGGCTTTCGCTCAAGCGGCGGCCCGTTCTCGAGGAGGACTCCATGTTCACCGGCATCATCGAATCCATCGGCAGCATCCGTGCACTCACCCCCAAGGGCGGCGACGTGCGGGTCTACGTCGAAACCGGCAAGCTCG
The DNA here is from genome assembly GCF_017498305.1 of Pseudomonas sp. OA65. Taxonomy (NCBI): domain Bacteria; kingdom Pseudomonadati; phylum Pseudomonadota; class Gammaproteobacteria; order Pseudomonadales; family Pseudomonadaceae; genus Pseudomonas; species Pseudomonas sp. OA65. The sequence continues at coordinate 14,135 of NZ_JAGDEZ010000027.1, read as the reverse complement.
ACCTGAGCGACGTCAAGTTGGGCGACAGCATCGCGGTAAACGGCGTGTGCCTGACCGCCGTCGAATTGCCGGGCAACGGTTTCCTGGCGGACGTCAGCCGCGAAACCCTCGACTGCACGGCCATGAACGACCTCAAGAGCGGCAGCCCGGTCAACCTGGAAAAAGCCCTGACCCCCACCACTCGCTTGGGCGGGCACTTGGTCAGCGGCCACGTGGACGGCGTCGGCGAAGTGGTCTCGCGCACGGATAACGCCCGGGCCGTGGAATTTCGCATCCGCGCGCCGAAGGAACTGGCCAAGTACATCGCCCATAAAGGCTCGATCACCGTCGACGGCACCAGCCTGACGGTCAACGCGGTGGACGGCGCCGAATTCCTGCTGACGATCATTCCCCACACGTTGAGCGAAACCATCATGGCTTCGTACCGGCCAGGTCGCCGGGTCAACCTGGAAGTCGACTTGCTGGCCCGTTACCTGGAGCGCCTGCTGCTGGGCGACAAGGCCGCAACGCCTGCAGCCGGTAACATCACTGAAAGTTTTCTGGCCGCCAACGGCTACCTCAAATCCTGACCCAAGGGGGTGCCGCGTGGCGCTCAATAGCATCGAAGAACTGGTTGAAGACATCCGCCAAGGCAAGATGGTCATCCTCATGGATGACGAAGACCGCGAGAACGAAGGCGACCTGATCATGGCCGCCGAATGCTGCAAGGCCGAACACATCAACTTCATGGCCAAGCATGCCCGTGGGCTGATCTGCATGCCGATGACCCGCGAGCGCTGCGAGCTGTTGAAGCTGCCGCTGATGGCGCCGCGCAACGGCTCGGGCTTCGGCACCAAGTTCACCGTGTCCATCGAGGCCGCCGAGGGCGTGACCACCGGGATCTCCGCCGCTGACCGCGCGCGCACCGTACAGGCGGCTGCCGCCCGGGACGCCAAGGCCGAAGACATCGTCAGCCCCGGCCACATCTTCCCGCTGATGGCCCAGGCCGGCGGCACCCTGGCCCGCGCCGGCCACACCGAAGCTGCGTGCGACCTGGCGCGCATGGCCGGTTTCGAACCCAGCGGCGTGATCTGCGAAGTGATGAACGACGACGGCACCATGTCCCGTCGCGCGGAACTGGAAACCTTCGCCGCCGAACACAACATCAAGATCGGCACCATCGCCGACCTGATCCACTACCGGATGATCCACGAACGTACCGTTCAGCGGATTGCCGAGCAGCCGCTGGACAGCGAACTGGGGCAGTTCAATCTGGTGACCTACCGCGACTCGGTGGAGGGCGACGTGCACATGGCGCTGACTCTCGGCACCGTATGCGCCGAAGAGCCGACCCTGGTGCGTGTGCACAACATGGACCCGCTGCGCGACCTGCTGATGGTCAAGCAACCCGGCCGCTGGAGCCTGCGGGCCGCCATGGCCGCGGTGGCCGAGGCCGGCAGCGGCGTGGTGTTGCTGCTCGGTCACCCGCTCGATGGTGACGTGCTGCTGGCGCACATCCGCGAAACCGCCGACCAGGCGGCGCCGAAAAAACCGACCACCTACAGCATCGTCGGTGCCGGTTCGCAGATCCTTCGGGACCTGGGCGTGCGCAAAATGCGCCTGATGAGCGCGCCGATGAAATTTAATGCGATATCCGGTTTCGATCTGGAAGTTGTAGAATACGTGCCCTCTGAATAATGGCCCGGGGATTTCGGCATTATCGTTAAGGCTTGTTGGATTCATTGTGGCGAGGGAGCTTGCTCCCGCTTGGGTGCGCAGCGCCCACCAAAAAGGGCCGCTACGCAGCCCAGCGGGAGCAAGCTCCCTCGCCACAGAAGATGTGCAAGTGAACGAGATGACGGGATCCACGGCCCTGTATTCGTGGCTAATATCACTGAAGGAGCGCGTATAGAACGCGCTCTGGCTCTTTAAGAGATCTGACGAATGACCCTGAAGACCATCGAAGGTACCTTCATCGCCCCCAAAGGCCGCTACGCTCTGGTAGTGGGCCGTTTCAACAGTTTCGTGGTCGAGAGCCTGGTTGGCGGTGCGGTCGATGCCCTGGTTCGCCATGGCGTGAGCGAAAGCGACATCACCATCATCCGCGCCCCTGGCGCCTTCGAAATTCCGCTGGTTGCGCAGAAAGTCGCTCAAAAAGGCGAATATGCGGCGATCATCGCCTTGGGCGCGGTCATTCGTGGCGGTACTCCGCACTTCGAATACGTGGCTGGCGAATGCACCAAGGGCCTGGCCCAGGTGTCCATGGAGTTCGGCGTGCCGGTCGCTTTCGGCGTGCTGACCGTTGATTCCATCGAGCAAGCCATCGAACGTTCCGGCACCAAGGCCGGTAATAAAGGTGCCGAAGCTGCCCTGTCCGCCCTGGAAATGGTCAGCCTGCTGGCGCAGTTGGAGGCCAAGTGATTAGCGACGAAAGCGATCGTTTCAACCCGCGCGATCCAAAGCCTGCGGATGCCGGCAAACCGTCAAAAAGCGTCAAGCGCCGTGAAGCCCGTCAGCTCGCGACGCAAGCGCTGTACCAATGGCACATGGCCAAGCAATCGTTGAACGAGATCGAAGCGCAATTTCGGGTCGATAACGATTTCAGTGATGTCGACGGTGCTTATTTCCGCGAGATCCTGCACGGCGTGCCGGCTCACAAGACCGAGATCGACATCGCCCTGGCACCTTGCCTGGACCTGACGATCGATGAACTGGACCCGGTTGAGTTGGCGGTGTTGCGCCTGTCCACCTGGGAATTGATGCAGCGCGTCGACGTACCGTACCGCGTGGTGATCAACGAAGGGATCGAACTGGCGAAAGTCTTCGGTTCCACCGATGGCCACAAATTCGTCAACGGTGTGCTCGACAAGCTCGCCCCACGCCTGCGTGAAGCCGAAGTGAAGGCGTTCAAGCGCTGATTGGCGTTTGTAGCGACTGACTATGGGCGAGTTCGAGCTGATCCGTAACTACTTCGCCGCCGCGCCTTGTGCGCAGGGCGGCGAGGGCGTTGCGCTGGGGATCGGCGACGACTGCGCCCTGCTGGCCGTTCCTCCCGGGGAACAGCTGGCGGTGTCCACCGACACGCTCGTGGCCGGCGTACACTTTCCAGACCCTTGCGATCCGTTCCTGCTAGGCCAGCGCTCGCTGGCCGTGGCGGTCAGTGACCTGGCCGCCATGGGCGCCAAGCCCTTCGCCTTTACCCTTGCCTTGACCCTGCCGACGGTGACCACCGATTGGCTGCAAGCCTATGCCCGCGGTTTGAACCAGATGGCCCAGGCCTGTGGCGTGGCGCTGGTGGGAGGCGACACCACACGCGGGCCGCTGAGCCTGACCATGACGGTATTCGGCCATGTGCCTGGCAGCCAGGCCTTGACCCGCGGCGGCGCGCAGCCCGGCGACCTGCTGTGCGTCGGCGGCGAGTTGGGCAATGCCGCCGGCGCATTGCCGTTGGTGCTCGGCCAGCGTCACGCCGAGCCCGCCATCGCCGAGCCGCTGCTGGCTCATTATTGGTCACCGCGACCACAGATCGCCTTGGGCCTGGCGTTGCGGGGCAAGGCCAGCGCGGCGATGGATATTTCCGATGGCTTGCTGGCCGATTGCGGGCATATCGCCCTCGCATCCGGGGTGGCCTTGCAGGTGGAACGGGACCGACTACCGCTGTCCAACGCTCTGCTAGCGTTTCTTGGCCGGGCGGATGCTGAGCAGGCCGCCCTGAGCGGCGGTGACGATTACGTGCTGTTGTTCGCCGTGCCACCGAGCCGATGGCCGGCGTTGCAGGCCGAAGGCGGGCCGATCCATGTGATCGGCAGCGTAATGGCCGGGCAGGGCGTCACGCTGGTCGACGACGTCGGACACGACATCACCCCGCAAACACGGGGCTATCAACATTTTCGGGAGACACCGTGACAGATCATCCCAACCAGGTCCCGGCAGAGTTCGTTCCGCCTTCGGTCTGGCGCAATCCCTGGCATTTCCTGGCCTTTGGCTTCGGTTCGGGCACTTTACCCAAGGCGCCGGGCACCTGGGGCTCGCTGGTTGCGCTACCCTTCATACCGTTGTGGCAGATGTTGCCGGACTGGGGCTACTGGTTGATGCTGGGCATCACCATGCTGTTTGGCTTCTGGCTGTGTGGCAAAGTGGCGGACGACCTGCGGGTACACGATCATGAAGGTATCGTCTGGGACGAAATGGTCGGCATGTGGATCACCTTGTGGCTGGTACCGGAAGGCTGGTACTGGTTGCTGACGGGATTTCTGGTGTTCCGTTTCTTCGATATCCTCAAGCCGTGGCCGATCCGCTGGATCGACAGGCATGTGCACGGAGGTGTCGGGATCATGCTCGACGATGTACTGGCCGGGGTTTTCGCCTGGCTGGCAATGCAAGGATTGGTGTGGTGTTTCACCTGAAGGAGCCAGGCATGGGCGTAAGCCGCGCACTACTGCTGTTGCTGTGTTTAGGGGCCGGTTCGGGGGCAGGGGTGGCCGAGTCGGCGCCACTGCCCGACAAGGTCCGCGCGGCCAGCGAGGAGTGGGCTGATTACACCCAGGCCGATGGCCAGGGCATGGGCTGGGATATTTTGCGCGCGGTATTCGAGCCCGAAGGTATCAAGCTGGAGATCCGCAGCGTGCCCTATACCCGCTCGATCGGGTTGGTGCAGCGTGGCGAGGTCGACGTGCAGGTCGGCGCCTATCGGGATGAGTCCGAAGGCGTGCTCTACCCCAAGTGGCACTACGACGTCGATCACATCTATGCACTGGGGCTGGCCTCCAAGCCGACGCCCACCCTGGCGACGATTGGCAACTATCGGCTGGTCTGGATGCGCGGGTACGAATACAACAATTACCTGCCCAACATCCGGCGTTTCAATGAGATCCACCGGGCGGTGGGTATCCTGCCGATGCTGATTCACGAACGAGCGGATTTCTACATCGATGCGTCGATGGAAATCGAAGAAGTGCTCGCCAAGGCCGATGACCCCAAGCAATTCAAACTCTCACCGCTGATCAATTTGCCGCTGTACCTGGGCTTCGCCAACAATGAAAACGGTCGTATGCTGCGTGCGCTGTTCGACCGACGCATGGACGTGTTGGTGAAGAGCGGCCAGTTGAAGCCGATTTTCGAACACTGGAAGCAACCCTATCCCTTCGACGAGCACGGCAAGCCACCGAAGCCTTGATCGAACTTTTCGATAGTGATGGTGGATAATTCAGCCTAAGCGTCTGCCGGATCGTGCTGTTACAATGCCCGCCTCTGCGAATCTCCAGTACTAGATCAGGAGCACACCGGTGCCTGTCGTTTTTGTTGCCGCTTCCAAGCTGCCAACGCCCTTTGCGCAATTCACCATGCATGGTTTTCTCGATGAGGCCACCGGCCGCGAGCACGTTGTGCTGAGCCTGGGTGATTTCGCCGACGGTTCTCCGGTGTTGGGCCGCCTGCATTCCGAATGCCTGACCGGCGACGCTTTGTTCAGCCAGCGCTGCGATTGTGGTTCACAACTCGAGGCCGCGCTGCAGGCCATCGCTCGGGAAGGCCGTGGCGTGTTGCTGTACCTGCGCCAGGAAGGTCGTGGCATTGGCCTGTTGAACAAGATCCGCGCCTATGAACTGCAAGACGGCGGCGCCGATACCGTGGAAGCCAACGAGCGCCTGGGTTTTGCCGCCGACCTGCGTGACTACAGTATCTGCCTGCCGATGCTGGAGCACCTGGGCGTGAAGTCGCTGCGTTTGATGACCAACAACCCGCGCAAGGTCAAGGCATTGACCGACATGGGCATCGTGGTGGCCGAGCGTGTGCCGCTGCACACCGGTCACAACCCCCACAACAAACTCTACTTGGCGACTAAGGCCAGCAAGCTCGACCACATGATGGGCAACGAGCACCAGGGCGAGGTTGACCGGGCGTGACGCGCGGTCAGGTCCGGCGGCGGCTGTCCGTCAGTTGGTGGCAATACCTGGCCCTGGCCTTGCTGCCCTTGTTCGTGATCAACGCGGTGTTCGGCCAGGGCGAGGCGATTTTGCCGGTGCTGGCGATGCCGTTGTTCATTGCCGGCGTGGCGTCGATGTTTGTCAGCCTGCGCTTCTTCGGGCCGTATAAACAGGCCTTGATCGCCACCCAGAAAGCCCTCGATACCCCCGAAGAGCCCCAGGCCTGGATTGATTTGGCGGCCCGTCGCCGCGCCGCTTTCCTGGTGGCCGGGTTGCCGGCCTGGATCGGCGCCCTGGCGGTGTTCGTGGGCCTGGAAGCGGTGCCGTTGATGCTGCTGGCCTTGTCGACCGCCGTGTTGTTCTACCTCTATCGCATCCCGCGTCAACTCGGCTGATGAGTCGATGGCTGGCGGTCTTGTTGCTGGCCGTCAGCGCCACAACGACGGCGGCCACGCGGGTCGTCAGTCTCGCGCCGTCGCTGTCGGAAATCGTCGTTGAGCTGGACTCCGCCGACCTGTTGGTGGGCGTGCTGGATGGCGGTGAGCGTCCGCCGGTGCTCAAGGCAGTGCCCTCGGTGGGCCGTTACGGGCAACTGGACATGGAGCGTCTGCTCAGCCTCAAGCCCGATCTTCTCCTGCTCTGGCCCGGCAGTGTCGGCCCGGCTCAGCGCGAGCAGCTTAAGACGCTGGGCATTCCCATCTATACCGCCGAGCCTCGCAGCCTCGACCAACTCATCACGCAAATCGAAACCATCGCCAACCAACTCGGCCGCCCGGAGCGTGGCGTGCTGCGAGCGGCGCAATTGCGTGTGCGTCTTGAGGGGTTACGCCAGCGCTATCGACGGGACCCGCCGTTGTCGGTGTTCTACCAGGTCTGGGACCGGCCGCTGTACACCGTCGGTGGTGGGCAGATCATCAGTGATGCGCTGGCGGTATGCGGGGCGCGCAACGTCTTTGCCGACCTGAATGTGCCGGCGCCGCAGGTGAGTGTGGAAGCGGTGCTGCAGCGCAATCCGCAGGTCATCCTCGCTACTGAACAGGTGCAGCTCGATGCCTGGAAAACCTGGCCGGTGGCGCAGGGGCGGCTGTTGTTGGTCGATGACAAAGGCCTGGAGCGGCCCAGTGGGCAGATGATCGAGGCGACGGCGCGGTTGTGTGAGTTGATTGCGCCAGACAGATAGACCGCGGTGCGCCCAATCGCGAGCAGGCTCGCTCCCACAGGGATTTGTAGCGAACGTCTATGTTGTGTCCACAGCAGGTTAACTGTGGGAGCGAGCCTGCTCGCGATGAGGCCAGCCCAAACACTATAAAACCTGGATCAGAGGGACGGCGTCCAAGTCACCCCAAACAACCAACTCCGACCTTCCTCCCGATACCCATATTGCCCACCTTCATGGCTATACAGCGCCCGGCTGTACCCTTTGTCCAACAGGTTATCCACCTTCATCTCCAGCTTCACCTCTCGGGTCAGCGCCCAAGTGGCGCGCAACCCGAGCAGGCCATAGCCACCCAGGGCGTTGCGGTTGTCTTCGTCGGCGTAGCTGCCGCTCACGGCTTGCCAAGTGGCACCCAGGCCCAACCGATCGAATTGCCGATCCAGGTCCAGGCTCAACGTCCGTCGGGCGCGGCGGGCGAGGGTGTGGCCGCTGTCGCGGTCCCGTGGGTCGATGATGGCCAGGGCCAGATTGCCCTGCCAGCCGAACAGATCCTGCAGGTAGGCCATCTCGAAACCGTTGATCCGCGCCGAGGCGACGTTCTGCGGGCGTGAGTTGCTGCCAAAGATGATCGCGTCTTCCAGGTCCGTTTGGTACAGCGAGGTCTCCAGGCGGGCGCTGTCGCTCAGTTGGCTGCGCCATTGCAGTTCGTAGCTCTTGGCCGTCTCGGGTTTTAAATCCGGGTTGCTGAAGTCTGGGTAGTACAGGTCGTTGAAAGTCGGCGCGCGGAAGCTTTCGCTGTAGGTCAGCAATACGTTGTTGTCCGGGTTGACCGGCAGGGTCAGGGTGCCGCTCCAACTGTTCTGTCCACCAAATTGCTGGTTCTGATCTCGACGCAGGCCCAGCTCTGTCGAAAAGGTTTCGGCCTGGAAGCGGTGCTGGATAAACGCTGCGCGGTTCCAGCGGCTGTCTTCGTCGAACGGCGTGCTGCTGTTGACCCGGTCCTGATACCAATCGCCGCCGACGATCAGGCTGTTGCGCGTATCCAGCGTCACGTCGTTCTGCCAGGTCACGGAATCGCGGTAGGTGTTGAAGACTTCGCGGACGTCGCTGAGCTTGTCGAAGGTTTTTTCGCGGTTTTCGCTGTGGCCCAGTTCCAGGCGCGACTTCCAGCTGTCGTTGATTCGGCCGTCCATATAGGTGCTGAAGCTGCTCACCGCGAACTTGCTATAGGGTTGCTGGGGCAGGGATTCGAAGGTGGCCGGGTCGAAGCGGCCGAACGGGTTGTCGTATTCGCTCTTGCCGCGGTTATCCAGCAGGTTCAGGCCAACTTCCAAGTCATCGCTGGCGGCATGGCTCAGGCTCAGGCTGAAGGATTGGTTGCGGTTGGCATCGTCGTCGCGGTCGCTGGCGTAGGACTCGCGGGTCCGATTGCTTCCGGCGCTCTCGTCGAGGCTGGCGCCGAGGTTGAAGTGGGTCTGCTCGTCGCCGCCGGACAGGCCCAGGCTACGCTCCCAGGTCTGGTGGCTGCCGACCCCCATGTGCAGGCGCGGTTGCAGGCCTTGTTCGTTGCTGCGTCGGGTGAAAATCTGGATCACCCCGCCCACCGCATCGGCACCGTAGATCACCGAACGCGAACTGCGCAGCACTTCCACCCGCTCGATCTGGTTGATGTTCAGCCGTTGCAGGTTGCTGTCGCCGGAGGTGGCGTTGCCGATGCGCTGACCGTCCACCAGTACCAGGCTCTGGGCCGATTTGGTGCCGCGAATGTAAATCCCCGGCAGGCTGCCGCGCCCACCCAGCGGCGCGACTTGCACGCCAGGCACGCGGCTGAGCAGGTCGGTGACGCTGGCCGGTTGCAAGCGGTCGATGTCGTCGCGGGTGAACACGGTGTTGGCGGCACTACTGTCGTTGCGGGCCTCGGCCTGGCGGTTGGCGCTGATGACGATGTCGGGCAGCTTGAGGGCCTGGTCGCGTTCGAAGGTGTCGGCGAGCAGGTTGGGGGTGGGGAGCAGGGCGAGGGCTAGGGTGAGGCGGCGTTTCATGGGTGTTCCGTGATTACTGGGTCCACACAAAAACCAATGTGGGAGCGAGCCTGCTCGCGATAGCGGTGTGTCAGTCAGTGTAGATGTCGACTGCTCTACCGCTATCGCGAGCAGGCTCGCTCCCACATCGGTGTTGTGTGGGCTGAAAATTACAGGCCCAACACCTGCAACCGCTGACGCACCGCCGCTTCGATCCCAACCTCGTCCAAGCCGCATTCGGCCAGCATTTGTGCCGGCTTGGCGTGTTCGACGTAGATGTCCGGCAGGCCCAGGTGCAGCACCGACTTGAGGATGTTTTCCCGCGCCAGGAATTCGCTGACCGCTGCGCCGGCGCCGCCCATGATGGCGTTCTCCTCGACGGTCACCAGCAGTTCATGGCTGCCGGCCATTTCGCGCACCAGGGCTTCGTCCAGGGGTTTGACGAAACGCATGTCCACCACGGTGGCATCGAGCTTTTCGGCGACTTTCAGGGCTTCGGCCAGTTGCACGCCGAACACCAGCAGGGCGGTTTGCTTGCCTTGGCGGCGAATCACGCCCTTGCCGATCTCGATGGGCTCAAGGTCGGCTTCGATCGTTGCGTTCGGGCCAGTGCCGCGCGGGTAGCGCACCGCCGCCGGGCCGTTGAACAGGTGACCGGTGGTGAGCATCTTGCGCAGTTCGTTTTCATCGCTCGGGGTCATCACCAGCATGCCGGGGATGCAGCGCAGGAACGACAAGTCGAAGCTGCCGGCATGAGTCGGGCCGTCTTCGCCCACCAGGCCGGCGCGGTCGATGGCGAACAGCACGTCGAGGTTCTGCACCGCCACGTCATGGATCAATTGGTCGTAGGCCCGCTGCAGGAACGTCGAATAGATCGCCACCACCGGCTTGGCACCTTCGCACGCCATGCCGGCGGCGAGGGTCACGGCGTGCTGTTCGGCAATCGCCACGTCGAAATAACGCTGCGGGTAGCGTTCGCTGAACGCCACCAGGTCCGAACCTTCTTTCATCGCCGGGGTAATGCCCACCAGGCGCGGGTCGGCGCCGGCCATGTCGCACAGCCATTGGCCGAACACGCCGGAATACTTCGGTCCGCCGGCCTTTTTCGGCGCGGCCGCCGGAGCGTCCAGGGGTTCGAGCTTGGTGATGGCGTGGTAGCCGATGGGGTCGACTTCCGCCGGGGCGAAGCCTTTGCCTTTCTTGGTGACCACGTGCAGGAACTGCGGACCCTTGAGGTCGCGCATGTTGCGCAGGGTGGCGATCAGCGTGGGCAGGTCATGGCCGTCGATGGGGCCGATGTAGTTCCAGCCCAGTTCCTCGAACAGCGTGCCGGGGACCAGCATGCCCTTGGCATATTCTTCGGTGCGGCGGGCGATTTCCCAGGCGCCGGGCAAGCGCGACAGCACTTTCTTGCTGCCTTCGCGCATGCTGGCGTAGGTGCGGCTGGAAAGGATCTTCGCCAGGTAGTTGGACAAACCGCCGACGTTGCGCGAGATCGACATGTCGTTGTCGTTGAGGATCACCAGCATGTTGGCGTCGACTTCCGGCGCGTGGTTCAGCGCTTCGAAGGCCATGCCCGCAGTCAGTGCGCCGTCGCCGATCACGGCAATCGCCTTGCGCTCGCTGTTTTGCAGGCGGGCGGCAATCGCCATGCCCAGGGCGGCGCTGATGGACGTACTGGAGTGGCCGACGCCAAAGGTGTCGTATTCGCTCTCGGAGCGACGCGGGAAGGCGGCGATGCCATCCTTCTGGCGCAGCGTGCCCATGCGCTCGCGACGACCGGTGAGGATCTTGTGCGGATAGGCCTGGTGCCCGACGTCCCACACCAACCGGTCATCCGGGGTGTCGAACACGTAATGCAAGGCGATGGTCAGCTCGATGACGCCCAGGCCTGCACCGAAGTGCCCACCGGTCTGACCGACCGTGTAGAGCAATTCCAGGCGCAACTCATCGGCCAGGGTTTCCAGCTCGGCTTCACCCAGGCGACGCAGGCCGTCCGGCGTGTTGGCGCGGTCCAGCAGGGGCGTGGTCGGGCGCTTGCGGGGAATCTCTTGAAACGTCGTGGGCATCAGGCGAATCGTTATAGGTATAGAAAGAGGCGGCAGTTTACCTTATGCATCGCAAGCTGCCCACGCGTAGGCCGGAAGTTGGCCGATACGCAATCTTAAGGGTTGACCTTGTATCAGCTGCGTCGTTCGACGATATAACGCGCCAAGTCGCGCAACGGCTCGGCCGCCGCGTCAAAGGGTCGCAGCGCGGCCAGGGCCTGGTCATGCAACTCCAGGGCATAGGCCTTGGCCGCGTCGAGGCCGAGCAGGGCCGGGTAGGTCGGCTTGTCGCGCGCGATGTCGGCGCCCTGGCGTTTGCCCAGGGTCTGGGTATCGCTTTCGACGTCGAGAATGTCGTCCTGCACCTGGAACGCCAGGCCGATGGCCCGGGCGTAGGTCTGCAAGGCTTCCAACTGTGCGGGCGTGGCCCGGCCGCTGGCCAGGGCGCCGAGTTTGACGCTGGCTTCGATCAAGGCCCCGGTCTTGTGCCGGTGCATGTATTCCAGTGCGCTTTGGTCCAGCTTCAGGCCCACCGAGCCCAAATCGATGGCCTGGCCGCCGACCATTCCGGCAGGGCCTGCCGCCAACGCCAGGGCGCTGACCATGTCCAGGCGAACCTGTGCTGGGCAATCGCTCAGGGTCGGGTCCAGCAGGGCGCTGAACGCCAGGCTCTGCAAGCCGTCGCCGGCCAGGATCGCGCAGGCTTCGTCGAACTGTTTGTGAGTGGTCGGCTGGCCGCGGCGCAGGTCGTCATCGTCCATGGCCGGCAGATCGTCGTGCACCAGCGAATAAGCATGGATCAGTTCCACCGCGCAGGCGGCGCCGTTGGCCTGTTCGGCCTGGCCGCCCAAGGCTTCGCACGCGGCGTAGGCCAACAGCGGCCGTACACGCTTGCCGCCGTTCATCACGCTGTAGCGCATGGCTTCGTACAGGCGCGCCAGTTCCGGGCTCGGGGCGCTGAACAAGGTATCCAGTGCAGCATTGACCCGGGCCTGGCTGCTGGCCTGATAAGCGCCGATCATTCAGGTTGTTCCGCGTCGAAAGGCTCTTCGGTCAGTTCACCGTCGCGTTCGAGCAGCAATTGCACCTTCTGCTCGGCCTGGGCCAGCGCCGCCTGGCAGTCGCGAGTCAAGCCGATACCCTGCTCGAAGGCGGTCAGCGAGTCTTCCAGCGACAATTCGCCGTTCTCCAGGCGTTCGACCAGCGTTTGCAGGTCGGCCAGAGATTGTTCGAAATCCAATGCAGCTTTTTTGCGGGCCATGGCGGCTATTCCGGTTGACTGTTAAACCGGCGCGACACTAGCAGACATGGGGGGTTCGGGCAAATCAGGGCGGGGTAAACGTCTGCCATGATCCATTGCTTTTGTGGCGAGGGAGCTTGCTCCCGCTCGAGCGCGCAGCGGTCGCAAATGCTTGGGGCGTGCTTCGCAGGCCAGCGGGAGCAAGCTCCCTCGCCACAGGGTGTTCAGTCGGCTGGATAGTTGATTCTGTACCGGGTGCTGCGTCCGCCACCAGGCATCCGCGCCAGGCAGCCCTTTTCCAGTAGCTCCGCCAGGTGTCGCGTGGCCGTCGCCTTTGAGACCTTGGCCACGGCCTGGTATTGAGCGGCACTGATCCCCTGTTCGAAGCCTTTTTCACCTCCATCGAGTAGCCGGTTAAGCACTTTGGTCTGTTCAGGGGTGAGAACTGAGGCGCGATGGGCCTGCCAGAACCGTGTCTTGCCCAGCACGCTTTCGATCTGCGCCATCGCTGTGTGCAGGCTGCGCAACAGCGTTTGCAGGAACCAGGTCAGCCAGGCGGTGATATCAAGCGTGGCCTTCTGGCTGTTTTCAAGAATTCGGTAATAACCGGCGCGGTCATCCAAAATGCTTACGGACATGGCGTAGAAGCGGATCGCCTGGGCCTCGCCCTGAGCCAATGCCAGGTCGGTCAGGGTGCGGGTCAGGCGGCCATTGCCATCGTCGAATGGGTGCAGGGTGACAAACCAGAAATGAGCGATGCCGGCTCGCAGCAACGGGTCGAGATCGACCTGATGACGGCTCGCCTCGAACCAGTCGACAAACCGCTGCAACTGCTCTTCAAGACTCTGGCGCGGGGGGGCCTCGAAGTGAACGGTAGGTCGGTCCAGCCTGCCCGAGACCACTTGCATCGGTTCATCGCCGCGTAGCGTGCCGACGCGGATCTGCCGATGAGCCAGATCGTTGGTTTGATCAGGAAACAGCCACTCGTGCCAATCCAGCAAACGCTTGACAGTCAGCGGCTGGTTGAAATGCCGGGTTGCGTCCAGCAACAGGTTTGCCAAGCCCTCGCTGCGTGGGCTGGCGGGATTATTGTCGACGGGCTCCAGGCCCAGTCGGCGAGCCAAGGACGAGCGCACCGAACCGACATTCAGTTGTTCCCCTTCGATAGCCGAGGAGGTCACGATGTTTTGCAGCAAGGCATCCAGTTCGTTCTGGGCACTGAGCGAAGCCGTGACCGCGCCTGTCATGCCGAGCAATCGGCCTTGGGCCTGCACGCATTCGCGAAGCAGCGGTGCCAATGCTTCAGCTTGCCAGTGGAAGTCGGGCCAGTCGGGCCGTTGCCAGATCCAATGAGGTGCCATGAGCCTGTCCAGAGATGAATGAGCCGAATAATAGCGCTATTCGGCTCATTTCGTGAGCCGAATAAATCCCCTATTCGGCTCACGCCTCTCCCAGTACGTGATTTCCCACACAGAATCGCGTGTTCCCCGATTGTGAAAAATCCGTCAAATGGCTACTCTTCGCGCCATCTACGGCCCCTTTAACGGCAATGCCGTTCGCTTAAGAAAAATGATGACCCTGTGGCGAGGGAGCTTGCTCCCGCTCGGCTGCGAAGCAGTCGTAAACCGGCGGGGGCGGGGGGTTTGATACACCGCAATTTGCAGGGTTTTGGGCGGCTCTTATAACCAACTTCCTGGCCACCAGAAGCTCATGTATCTCCTATTGCGCCTTCTTCTTCTAAAAAAAAAACCCCAATTGCCTTCTATT
>NZ_JAGDEZ010000026.1:0-84145 GCF_017498305.1 Pseudomonas sp. OA65 | reverse complement strand
TCCCACAAGGTTCGGTGGTGTACTCCGATGTTGCGTACAGCTCAGATCCACTGTGGGAGCGAGCCTGCTCGCGATAGCGGTGTATCAGCCACTACAGATGCTGGATGGGCCGACGCTTTCGCGAGCAGGCTCGCTCCCACAAGGTTCGGTGGTGCACTGCGATGTTGCATACAGCTCAGATCCACTGTGGGAGCGGGCTTGCTCGCGAAAGCCGTGTATCAGTCAATACAGATGCTGGATGGGCCGACGCTTTCGCGAGCAGGCTCGCTCCCACAAGGTTCGGTGGTGTACTGCGATGTTGCGTACAGCTCAGATCCACTGTGGGAGCGAGCCTGCTCGCGAAAGCCGTGTATCAGTCAATACAGATGCTGGATGGGCCGACGCTTTCGCGAGCAGGCTCACTCCCACAAGGTTCGGTGGCGTACTCCGATGTTGCGTACAGCTCAGTTCCACTGTGGGAGCGAGCCTGCTCGCGATAGCGGTGTGTCAGACACCACAGATGTTAGCTGTGCCGACGTTTTCGCGAGCAGGCTCGCTCCCACAAGGTTCGGTGGTGTACTGCGATGTTGCGTACAGCTCAGATCCCCTGTGGGAGCGGGCTTGCTCGCGAAAGCCGTGTATCAGTCAATACAGATGCTGGATGGGCCGACGCTTTCGCGAGCAAGCCCGCTCCCACAGGGGCCTGTGCCGACCTGAGCCTTCTTAAAAGCCGTGCGGGGTCGAGCGGGCGACGATGGCCTCGACATTCAAGCCCCGAGGCAAGGCACCGTAAACCCGGCCGGTCGAACCCAGGCGGCTGGCGATGAACGCATCGCTGACTTCGCTATTGCCCGCTTCGAGCAACAGCTTGGCTTGCAGGCCCACCGCGATGTCTTCGGTCAATTGCCGGGCGCGGTACTGGATGTCGTCGGTGTCCTTGAACGCGGCGTGCAGTTGGTGGATTTGGCCGGCCAGGCGCTTGTCGCCATGGCCGTCGCCCAATTCGCTGAACAGAACCTCCAGCACACCGGGCTCCTTGGACAAGGCGCGCAACACGTCGAGGCATTGCACGTTGCCGGAGCCTTCCCACGTCGAGTTGACCGGTGCTTCGCGGTACAGGCGCGGCAGGATGCTGTCTTCAACGTAGCCGGCGCCGCCCATGCATTCGGCGGCTTCGTTGATCATCGCGGGGGCGCGCTTGCAGATCCAGTACTTGCCCACCGCCGTCACCAGCCGGGCGAACTTGGCCTCGTGCTCGTCATTCAAGTGGTCCAGCGCCCGGCCCATGCGCAGGCTCAAGGCCAATGCGGACTCGCTTTCCAGCGCCAGGTCAGCCAGGACGTTTTGCATCAGCGGCTGTTCACTCAACAGCTTGCCACCGACCTTGCGGTGCGCGCAGTGATGGCTGGCCTGGGTCAGTGCCTGGCGCATCAGGGCGCTGGAGCCGACCATGCAATCGAAGCGGGTCATGGCGACCATCTCGATGATCGTCGGTACGCCCCGCCCTTCTTCCCCGACCATCCAGGCCAGTGCGCCACGGAACTCGACTTCGCTGGAAGCGTTGGAGCAATTGCCCAGCTTGTTCTTCAAGCGCTGGATGTAGAACTGATTGCGCGTGTCATCGGGACGATGGCGCGGCAGCAGGAAACAGGTCAGGCCCTTGTCGGTCTGGGCCAGCGTGAGGAAGGCGTCGCACATCGGCGCCGAACAGAACCATTTGTGGCCCACCAGTTCATAGGCCTGGCCCGGGCCGCTGGCGCCCACCGGATAGGCCTTGGTGGTGTTGGCCCGCACATCGGTGCCGCCCTGTTTTTCAGTCATCGCCATGCCCAGGGTCACCCCGGCCTTGTGGGCCATGCCGACGTTGCGCGGGTCGTATTCGGTGGCCAGCACCTTCGGCACCCAGCGCTCGGCCAGGTCCGGCTGCAAGCGCAGCGCCGGCACGCTGGCAAACGTCATGGTCAGCGGGCAACCGGTGCCAGCTTCGGCCTGGCTGTGTAGATAGGTCATCGAGGCACGGGCGACATGCGCGCCGGGCTGCGGCTGGGCCCAGGGCAAACTGGGCAGGCCATGCTCGACGGCGGTGCGCATCAACTGGTGATAAGCCGGATGGAACTCCACCAGGTCGATGCGATGGCCGTAACGGTCATGGCTGGAGAACACCGGTTTGTTCTGGTTGGCCAGGAAGCCCGCTTCCATCAACGGCCCGCCGGCCAGCGCCCCATACGCATCGATCCGCGCCTGCGCCCAACCGGCCCCAAAGCGCTGCGACCACTGCTGCAGCGGCAGGTCGATGCGGTACAGGTTGGCGCCATCCAGGGACGGCGGCTGATTGGTGACGTCGTGGGTTTCAGCGAACTGATGCAGGTTCATGACAGGGCTCCTCGATCGGCAGGGATTCAGTTAAGCACCGCCTCCAGGCCGAACAAAGTGTCATATACGCCTAAATATCGGCGCTTTCACCCTGCTCCGGACAAAGCACCCGACGCTGGAGCGTCGCCTGCAATGCCTCGAATTTCACCGGTTTGCTCAGGTAATCGATCAACGCGCCCGACGGGCAGCACGCCTGGCCCAGGTTCGGGCTGACCACCAGCAACGGCAGCTCCTCACAGCCGGATAACGCGCGGATCTGGCAGCAGACCGACACACCGTCCAACGGTGGCGATTGGCAATCGAGCAGTACCGCATCGAAGCGCTCGTCGTGCAGCAGTTCCAGCGCGGCGCAGCCGCTGTCGGCGGTGCGCACGCGATAACCCAACTTGAGCAACATGCCGCGCATGACCAACTGATCGATGTTGTTGTCATCCGCCAGCAGCACCGTGCAATCCTGGGGCTGGCGCGAGCCCTGGCGGCCCCCGAAGGAAAACGGCGTCGGGACGGCCGCCGGCAAGGCGACGTCAACCTCCACGTCCAATTGGAAACGGCTGCCACGACCAGGCTCGGACGAGTGGGTCAGGTGTCCACCCAGCAGTTCCACCAATTGCCGACAGATCGCCAGGCCCACGCCGAGACCGCCGTATTCCCGGGTCATCGAGCCGTCGAGCTGGAAGAAGCGCTGATACAAAGTCGCCTCCCCCAGGTCGGTAAATCCGATTCCGGTGTCGATGACGGCAAAGGACAACACCACCCGACCGAACTCCGTCGGCCGGCCGCTGACGCGTAGGGCCAGGCCGCCCACCCGGGTGAACTTGATGGCGTTGTCCAACAGGCATTCCAGGCTTTGGGCCAGTTTGCCGCTGTCGCCGAGCAAGCGGTCCGCCAGGCCTGGGGCTACGTCGACCTTGAAATCCAGGCCCTTGGCCGCGGCATTGGCGCCGAACTGCAACTGCAGCGCATCGACCACCCCGCGCAGGCTGAACGGCGCCGGATAGACCTTGAGCTTGCCGGCCTGCAACTCGGTGAGGGTGAGCATGCCGTTGACCATGCGCATCATGTCCCGCGCCGAACCGGCGGCGGTCTGTTGGTATTGGGTCAGTTCCTCGTCCATCTCGACGGTTTCCATCAACTCCAGGGAGCCGATCACGCCATTCATCGGCGTGCGCAGTTCGTGGGTCAAGGTGGCGAGGAATTCATCCTTGAGCTTATTGCCGTGGGCCAGTTGCTGGTTGAGCACTTCGAGCTTCTGCCCGGCGTCCAACAGGGTCTGGGCCTGCTGTTCGCGCATGGCATTGATGCGATCGGCCAGGGCCAGGGACAACAGCGCCACTTCGATGGCCGAGCCGATCTGGCTGGCGTACATGGTCAGGAAGACGTTCGGCAGGTAGCCCAGCACCATCAAGGTATTGATGATGCCTCCCAGCAGAAACGCCGACCAGGCAATGATGAAATAACGCGCCACCCGCAGGCCACGCCACCAGGCGAACAGCCCGGCGGCGAAGATCGCCACCGTGAACACCAGCGCCAACGCCGTGGCCAGGCGCAGCGCCAGGGCATAGCTGGTCATCAGCGACAGGCCGACCACCACGGCGCTGTAGGCGATCAATGCGAGCAGCAAGCGATCCATCCAGCGGCCATGCTGGGCGGTTTGCAGGAAGCTGCGGGCGAACTGGCTGCCGAACAGCCCCGCGCAACCGATGAAGAACGGTGTCGCGGCGTTGGCCCACCAGGGGTTGTCCGGCCAGAAGTACTCGACGGCGGCGCCGTTGACCGACAACTGGTACAGGCCGAACGAGGCGATATAGAAGATGTAATAGAGGTAGCTGGTATCGCGCACGCTCAGGTAGATGAACAGGTTGTACACCAGCATCCCCAGCAGCACGCCATAGATGATGCCCAGCACATACAGGCGCACCGGCTGTTGCTCGAGGTACGCGGTGCTCGACCACAGCGTCAACGGCGCCTGGATCGAACCCTGGCTTTGCAGGCGCAGGTAGACGGTCTGCCGCTGCTCGGGCTTGAACGCCAGGCTGAACAAGTAATTGTTCTGGCGGATTTCGCGATTGGCGAATGGCAACGCGTCACCGGTCTGGCGAACCAGGCGATAGGCTCCCGCCGCGTCGGGCAGGTACAGATCGAGGTGGTCCAGCGGCGGGTACGCCAGCTCCAGCAGCCAGGTGCGCTGGGCGTCCGGATTGGCGGGGCGATAGTGCAGGTCGATTTTCAGCCAGAAGGCTGACCGTGAGTAACCGGCGTTCAGCGTGGTTTTATCGTGGGGTTTGAAAACACCCGCCGCGGATTGGGCCAGGACCTCGTCAATAGTGGCCGTGCCGGCCGCGTCTTCGAACACTTGCAGGGCATGGCCCAAGGGCAGGCTTTGGGTGAATTCATCGAATTCGAGGGCACTTGCCAGCGAGGGCAAGCACAGCAGCAACATCAGCAAATAGCGCATTTAAGCCCCAGCGTGGCCTGTCCGGTTGAGTCAGGAAGCCCCCCATTCCCTGAGTAGACGTAAAACCGGCATTACCTGTTATGTGTTGGATCCATCCCTAGCATAGCCGCTGATGGCCAATTTGCACCATTGAAATTTTTCCGACAGAGGGCTCTAGAACGGGCGTTTCAGAGCAAAGCATTGAGCTAGAGCTGTTGCATTGGTCAGGTCGCAATTTCGTCGGCGCGGAGTTCTATTGTGGCGAGGGGATTTATCCCCGTTGGGCTGCACAGCAGCCCCAATAATTGTCGCCGCGCTATACCAGCCAGTTTGAATGGGGGCGCTTCGCACCCCAGCGGGGATGAATCCCCTCGCCACAGATGACCTCCATCATCACAGGTACACGCCGACCAGACGGGTTTGGTGGTAAGCTCGCGCACCATGAATATCTACAGCTCTCGCCCCGTTGTCCTCTGTCTCTCCGGCCATGATCCCAGTGGTGGCGCCGGCTTGCAGGCAGATATCGAAGCCCTGCTCGCCCAGGGTTGTCACGCCGCCCCGGCCGTTACCGCATTGACCGTGCAAGACACCGTCAACGTCAGCGATTTCCGTGTGCTCGACCGTGAGTGGGTGCTGGCGCAAGCCAATGCCGTGCTCAACGATGCCCAAGTGGCAGCAGTCAAGCTGGGAATGCTCGGCTCACTGGAAATGGTCGACACGGTGGTCGAACTGCTCCAGGCGCACCCGCATCTGCCGATGGTCTGCGACCCGGTGCTGCGCGCCGGCGGTGGTGGGCGCCTGGGCAAGGATGAGGTCGGCTACGCCATGCGCGAACGCCTGTTACCCCTGGCGATCATCGCCACCCCCAACCTGCCTGAAGCACGCATCCTCGCCGAACTGCCCGAAGGCAGCGCCGACGAGTGCGCGGAAAAACTGCTGCCCTTCGTCAAACACCTGTTGATCACCGGTGGTCATGGCGACGAACATGAAGTCCATAATCGCCTGTACAGCCGCGATGGCCGCCGCGAAACCTTTACCTGCCAGCGCTTGCCTGGCAGCTACCACGGTTCCGGCTGCACCCTGGCCAGCGCCCTCGCCGGTCGGCTGGCCCAGGGCGAACAGCTCGCCAGCGCCGTCAAGACAGCGCTGGACTACACCTGGCGCACCTTGCGCGATGCCGAACAACTGGGCAAAGGCCAGTTCGTCCCGCGTCGCCTGCCGCTGGATTTCTGCTCGTAGCACCGGAGGCCTGTGGAATGAAATTACGTGGCCTTTACGCCATCACCGATAGCCAATTGCTGGCCGGCAAGTTCCTCGCTTATGTCGAAGCGGCGCTGGAAGGTGGCGTGACCCTGCTGCAATACCGCGACAAAAGCAGCGACGAGGCCCGCCGCCTGCGGGAAGCCGAAGCCCTGCGCAACCTGTGCGAGCGCTACAAGACCCAGTTGATCATCAACGACGACGCCGAGCTGGCCGCACGCCTGGGCGTCGGCGTGCACCTGGGCCAGACCGACGGCCCGTTGGCGCCGGTACGGGCATTGCTCGGGCACAAGGCAATCGTCGGCGCCACCTGCCACGCCAGCCTGGCACTGGCCGAACAGGCCGCCAGCGAAGGCGCCACCTATGTCGCGTTCGGGCGCTTCTTCAGTTCCAACACCAAGCCCGGCGCCCCCAGCGCAAACCTTGAACTGCTCGAACAGGCGCACATCAAACTGCATATCCCGGTCTGCGCCATTGGCGGCATCACCCTGGAGAACGCCGCCCCGCTGGTGGCCCACGGGGTCGACCTGCTGGCGGTGGTCCACGGCCTGTTCGGCGCCGACAGCACCACTGAAGTGACGCGCCGTGCCCGCGCCTTCAACGCGCTGCTGCAGATCAAATAGTCCATTTTTCGTTTTCGAGAGCCCAACCATGTCCCGTTCCGAAACCCTGTTTGCCAACGCCCAGAAACACATCCCCGGCGGCGTGAACTCGCCTGTTCGTGCGTTCAAGAGCGTCGGCGGCACCCCGCTGTTCTTCAAGCACGCCGAAGGCGCGTACGTCACTGACGAAGACGACAAGCGCTATGTCGACTACGTCGGCTCCTGGGGCCCGATGATCCTCGGCCACAGCCATCCGGACGTGCTGGATGCGGTGCGCAAGCAATTGGTCCACGGCCTGTCCTACGGCGCCCCGACCGCGATGGAAACCGAGATGGCCGACCTGGTCTGCTCGATCGTGCCGTCGATGGAAATGGTGCGCATGGTCAGCTCCGGCACCGAGGCGACCATGAGTGCCATCCGTCTGGCGCGGGGCTACACCGGTCGCGACAGCATCATCAAGTTCGAAGGCTGCTACCACGGCCACTCCGACAGCCTGCTGGTCAAGGCCGGCTCCGGCGCACTGACCCAAGGCGTGCCGAGTTCGGCCGGCGTACCGGCGGCCTTCGCCAAGCACACCCTGACCCTGCCGTTCAACGACCTCGAAGAAGTCGAAAAGATGCTCGGCGAAGTCGGCCAGGAAGTGGCGTGCATCATCGTCGAGCCGGTGGCCGGCAACATGAACTGCGTGCCGCCAGCGCCGGGTTTCCTCGAAGGCCTGCGCAGCCTGTGCGACCAGCATGGCGTGGTGTTGATCTTCGACGAAGTGATGACTGGCTTTCGCGTGGCCCTCGGCGGCGCCCAGGCCCATTACGGCGTTACCCCGGACCTGAGCACCTTTGGCAAGATCATCGGCGGCGGCATGCCGGTGGGCTGCTTCGGCGGCAAGCGCACGATCATGGAATGCATCGCGCCGCTGGGCCCGGTCTACCAGGCTGGCACGCTGTCGGGCAACCCGTTGGCCATGGCCGCCGGCCTGACCACCCTGCGCCTGATCAGCCGCCCGGGCTTCCACGCCGAGCTGACCGACTACACCACCCGCCTGCTCGACGGCTTGCAGATCCGCGCCGACGCGGCCGGCATCCCTTTCGTGACCACCCAGGCTGGCGGCATGTTCGGCCTGTATTTCAGCGGCGCCGATGACATCGTCACCTTCGAAGACGTCATGGCCAGCGATGCCGATCGGTTCAAACGCTTCTTCCACCTGATGCTCGATGGCGGCGTGTACCTGGCCCCGAGCGCGTTCGAAGCCGGCTTCACCTCCATTGCCCATGGCGAGACCGAGCTGAAGATTACCCTCGACGCGGCCGAACGGGCCTTCGCGGCGCTGAAGTAAGCCTGTGGATAACTGACGCTGGCTGACGCCGGCGTCAGTGATTGCTGACAACCTCCCGCCCTTTTCCTACGTATTTATGCCCGAAGCTGCTATTAGCATTCCCTCGCAGCAGAAAAACGAGTAAAGACTTTGTAAGGATGGCCCCGCTTATTTCATAATGCGCGCTTATTGGATCCCCCGGAGGGTCCGCGCGCCCCTCAGAGGTAAGTCGATTCCCATGAACCGCACCGGCCGCACCCTTGCCTTGGGCTGCCTGTTGCTCCTTCAGCCGCTGCTGGCGAATGCACAGGCAGGCGGCAACTCGTTGTTGATCCCGGCGCTGGGCCGTTGCACGCTCAACACCCAGCCACAAGATCTCGCACCGGCACTCGACGCCTGTCAAAAAGCGGCGGAGGCCGGTGATGCACAAGCGCAATACGAGTTGGGCGAGTTCTATTACGAAGGCAAGGCGGCACCGCGCGACCTCAAGCAAGCCCTAAACTACTTCGAGAAAGCCTCGCTGCAAGGCCATGCCCAGGCGCAATTCAAGCTCGGCGGCATGTTCTTCCATGGCGAAGGCGTGCCGGCCAACAACGTCCAGGCCTACATCGTGTTGAAGATGGCCGCGGTCAACGGCGCCGAAGAGGCACTGGACACCGCCGACGAAGTCGCCGAGCAGATGCCTCGCGATGAATTGGAAGTGGCGACCCAGGTGCTGGGCCAGATCTTTCGCAAATACCTGATGGAATTGCAGAACGCCGATGGGCGTACGCCCTTCTCACCATTGCCTTGAATCCACCGCAGACCCTTGTGGCGAGGGGATTTATCCCCGCTGGGCTGCGAAGCGGCCCCAAAGCAGTCAACTCAATCAATCTCTAATACCGAGGTGTCAGGTTTTAGGGCCGCTTCGCGCCCCAGCGGGGATAAATCCCCTCGCCACAAAGGCCGCGCTCGGCTCCTTTTCTCTTAACTGACTGACAACTACTTCTCAGGCATCGGCATCGGAAACGGCATCACATTGCCGACCGCGCCGCGGGCTTCGCTGATTTTCGGGGTGCCCAGGCGTTCGACTTCGTCGATACGCACGATCGAATGCATCGGCACGAAACTGCGCACCACGCCTTCGAACTGTGCCTTGAGCTTTTCTTCGCTCGGGTCGACGACCACCTGCGTGCGCTCGCCAAAGACGAATTCTTCCACTTCCAGGAAGCCCCACAGATCACTTTGATAGATCTGCTTGGCGTACATTTCGAACACCTGGCCCTGGTTGAGGAAAATCACCTTGTAGATTGGAGCTTCACGTTTGGTCATGGCTGGCGAAACACATCGGCGGGTAAAAATGAGGGCGCGAACTATAGCATAGCCGCTGCTCGCGCAGCGGTAGGAACTGGGGGACTTGTTGCCTATAATGCGCGGTTCTTTGAATCACGTGATGACCCCGTCCATGGCCAAGAAGCTTTACATCGAAACCCACGGTTGCCAGATGAACGAGTACGACAGCTCGCGCATGGTCGATCTGCTGGGTGAACACCAGGCCCTGGAAGTCACCGCCCGCGCCGAAGACGCGGATGTGATCCTGCTCAACACCTGCTCGATCCGTGAGCGCGCCCAGGACCGGGTGTATTCCCAGCTCGGCCGCTGGCGTGAACTGAAGCTGGCCAACCCGGAAATGGTCATCGCCGTGGGCGGTTGCGTGGCCAGCCAGGAAGGCGCGGCCATTCGTGATCGCGCTCCGTACGTGGACGTGGTCTTCGGCCCGCAGACCTTGCACCGTCTGCCGGAGATGATCGACGCCGCCCGCAGCACCAAGCTGCCGCAAGTGGACGTCTCGTTCCCGGAAATCGAAAAATTCGACCACCTGCCCGAACCGCGCATCGACGGCCCCAGTGCCTACGTGTCGGTGATGGAAGGTTGCAGCAAGTACTGCACGTTCTGCGTGGTGCCCTACACCCGAGGCGAAGAAGTCAGCCGGCCGTTCGACGACGTGATCGCCGAGATCATCCACCTGGCGGAACACGGCGTACGCGAAGTGACCCTGCTGGGGCAGAACGTCAACGGCTATCGCGGCCTGACCCATGACGGGCGCCTGGCGGACCTCGCCGAACTGATCCGCGTCGTGGCGGCAGTGGATGGCATCGACCGCATCCGCTACACCACGTCTCACCCGCTGGAGTTCTCCGACAGCCTGATCCAGGCCCACGCCGAGGTTCCCGAACTGGTCAAGCACCTGCACCTGCCGGTGCAATCGGGTTCCGACCGGATCCTCGCGGCCATGAAGCGCAACCACACGGCGCTGGAGTACAAATCCAAACTGCGCAAGTTGCGCGCGGCAGTGCCGGGGATCTGTATCAGTTCGGACTTTATCGTCGGCTTCCCCGGCGAAACCGAGAAAGACTTCCAGCAAACCATGAAGTTGATCGAAGACGTGGGCTTCGACTTCTCCTATTCCTTCGTCTATAGCCAACGCCCCGGCACCCCGGCGGCCGACTTGGCGGACGAAACCCCGGAAGAAGTCAAAAAGGAACGACTCAACGCCTTGCAGCACCGCTTGAACCAGCAGGGCTTCGAGATCAGCCGACAAATGGTCGGCTCCGTCCAGCGGATTCTGGTGACCGATTATTCGAAAAAAGACCCCGGCGAGCTGCAAGGGCGTACCGAAAACAACCGCATCGTCAACTTCCGCTGCGACACCCCAGCGCTGATCGGCCAGTTCGCCGACGTGCACATCGACGCCGCGCAACCGCACTCGCTGCGGGGTTCGCTCATTCAGTGAGCACTTATTCCCCTGTGGGAGCGAGCCTGCTCGCGATAGCAGTGTGACAGTCAATATCAATATTGAATGTGACGCCCTCATCGCGAGCAGGCTCGCTCCCACAATGGACTGTGCCAAGCCTTGAGATCAGATTCGCCTGTTTAAGAGCTTTCGCACCCAGCCTACTGGCGTTATCCTTGATTTCACCTTAATTGCCCCTGGGCGGCTAAAAACGACCTTGAACGCACCCATCGAACCACATCGCTTTATTCTCGAGCCCTTTGAGGCTCGCCGCTTCGCCAATCTGTGCGGGCAATTCGACGAGCACCTGCGCTTGATCGAACAGCGCCTGGCCATCGAGATCCGCAACCGCGGAAACCAGTTCGAACTGATCGGCGAACCCAAGCACACCACCTCCGCGGAAAACCTGCTGCGCCGTCTCTACCGGGAAACCAAGGGGAGCGAGCTGTCGCCGGATACGGTCCACCTGTTCCTCCAGGAATCGGCTGTCGAAGAACTCGACAACCCCGCCCCGTCGGAACCTGCCGTGGCCCTGCGCACGAAAAAAGGCATGATTCGCCCTCGCGGCTTGAATCAGCAGCGCTACGTGAAGGAAATTCTCGGCAACGACATCAACTTCGGCATCGGCCCGGCCGGTACCGGCAAGACCTACCTGGCCGTGGCCTGCGCCGTCGATGCGCTGGAACGTGAACAGGTGCGACGCATCCTGCTGGTGCGACCGGCGGTCGAAGCCGGCGAAAAACTCGGCTTCCTTCCTGGCGACCTGGCCCAGAAGATCGACCCGTACCTGCGCCCACTCTATGACGCGCTGTACGAAATGCTCGGCTTCGAATACGTCGCCAAGCTGATCGAGCGCCAGGTCATCGAAGTCGCACCGCTGGCCTACATGCGCGGTCGGACCCTGAACAACAGCTTCATCATCCTTGACGAAAGCCAGAACACCACGGTCGAGCAGATGAAAATGTTCCTGACCCGGATCGGCTTCGGCTCCACCGCCGTCATCACCGGGGACATCACCCAGGTCGACCTGCCCCGTGGCACCAAGTCCGGGCTGAACCATGTGATCCAGGTCCTCAAGGACGTGCCAGGCATCAGTTTTACGCATTTCATGCCCAAGGACGTTGTGCGCCACCCGTTGGTGCAGCGCATCGTCGAAGCCTACGAGCGGTTCGAACATCGCGCCGAGGAAGAGCTGGCCGAGAGCAAAGGCAATGGCCGCAATGCTTGAACTCGACCTGCAAGTGGCCAGTAAACTCGCCGCCCCCAGCGAAGCCCAGTTCCGCCAATGGTGCGAACTGGCGCTGCGCCAGCGCAGCGCCGACTCCGAACTGACGATCCGCCTGGTGGACGAACCCGAAGGCCGCGAACTGAACCACACCTGGCGGCAGAAAGACTACGCCACCAACGTGCTGTCGTTCCCCGCCGATGTTCCCGACGAACTGCTCGACATCCCGTTGCTGGGCGACCTGGTGATCTGCGTCCCGGTGGTGGAGCGTGAAGCGGCGGAACAAGACAAGACATCTGAGGCCCACTGGGCCCATCTGGTGATTCACGGCTGCTTGCATCTACTGGGTTACGACCATATAGAAGATGACGAAGCCGAAGAAATGGAAGCACTGGAACGAACGTTGCTTGCAGAGCTGGGTCATCCCGACCCCTACGCCGGCGACGAACACTGATACATCAACCTGTAACGACAAAGGGTTCAGAGTAATCGCTATGAGCGAAGATCGATCGAGCAACGGGCAAAAGTCATGGCTGGGCAAGCTCACCCAGGCTTTTGCCCATGAGCCGAAAAACCGCCAGGAGCTGCTGGAGCTGCTGCGCGATGCACACCAGAACAAACTGCTGGACAGCGAAGCGCTGGCCATCGTCGAAGGCGCCATCCAGGTCGCTGACCTGCAAGTCCGGGACATCATGGTCCCGCGCTCGCAGATGGTCAGCATCAAGGCGACCCAGACCCCGCGTGAATTCCTGCCCGCCGTGGTCGACTCCGCTCACTCGCGCTACCCGGTCGTCGGCGAGAGCCATGACGATGTCATGGGCGTGCTGCTGGCCAAGGACCTGCTGCCGCTGATCCTCCAGGAGAACGGCGACAGCTTCAACATCAAGGACCTGTTGCGCCCGGCCACCTTCGTGCCCGAGTCCAAGCGCCTGAACGTGCTGCTGCGTGAATTCCGCGCCAACCACAACCACATGGCCATAGTCATCGACGAGTACGGCGGCGTGGCTGGCCTGGTCACCATCGAAGACGTGCTCGAGCAGATCGTCGGCGACATCGAGGACGAGCACGACGTCGAGGAAGACAGCTACATCAAGCCATTGCCCAGCGGCGACTTCCTGATCAAGGCCCTGACGCCGATCGAGAACTTCAACGAATTTTTCGACAGCCAATTCTCCGACGATGAGTTCGACACCGTCGGCGGCCTGGTGATGAGCGCTTTCGGGCACCTGCCCAAGCGCAACGAAACCACGGAAATCGGCTCCTGGCGCTTCCGCATCCTGAATGCCGACAGCCGTCGGATTCACTTGCTGCGCCTGTCACCCATTGGCCGATAACCCCTGCGAGACCCGCTAAGGACACACATGCGCTGGATAACCCGCCCCGGCTGGCCCGGTAACCTGCTGGCCGTGGCGGCCGGTGCGATCACCACCCTGGCCCTGGCGCCGTTCGATATCTGGCCGCTGGCATTGCTGGCGGTCGGTTTGTTCTATGCCGGGTTGCGCGAACTCTCGCCGCGCCAGGCCCTGGGCCGAGGCTGGTGTTTCGGTTTCGGTCTGTTTGGCGCCGGCACCAGTTGGATCTACGTCAGCATCCATAACTTCGGCGGCGCCTCGGTGCTGCTCGCCGGGTTGCTGATGCTGCTGTTCATCGCCGCCATCGCCTGGTTCTTCGCCCTGCCCGCCTGGCTGTGGGCGCGCTGGTTGCGCCGCAACGAAGCACCACTGGCCGATGCCCTGGCATTCGCCGCACTGTGGTTGGGCCAGGAAGCGTTTCGCGGCTGGTTCCTCACTGGTTTCCCATGGCTGTACTCCGGCTACAGCCAGCTCGACGGCCCCCTGGCCGGCCTCGCGCCATTGGGCGGGATGTGGCTGATCTCCTTCACCCTGGCCCTGACCGCCGCGCTGCTGTACAACGCACCCCGGTTGATCCGCGGCGCCCGCAAAGGCTTTATTGCCGCGGGCGTGTTGCTGTTGATCGGCCCATGGGTGGCCGGCATGGCGCTCAAGGGCCACGCCTGGACCAGCCCCTCGGGCGACCCGCTGAGTGTCGCGGCGATCCAGGGCAACATCGAACAAAGCATGAAGTGGGACCCCGAACAGCTCAACGCCCAGTTGGCGCTGTACCGCGACATGAGCTTCGCCTCCAAACGCGTCGACCTGCTGATCTGGCCGGAAACCGCGGTGCCGGTGCTCAAGGAGTCCGCCCAGGGCTACCTGGACATGATGGGCAACTTCGCCGCCGAACGGCAGTCGGCGTTGATTACCGGCGTGCCGATCCGGCAACTGGTGCGCCACGAAAAGCGTTACTACAACGGCATCACCGTGACCGGCGAAGGTGACGGGACTTATTTGAAGCAAAAGCTCGTGCCGTTCGGCGAATACGTGCCCCTGCAGGACATCCTGCGCGGCCTGATCGCCTTCTTCGACCTGCCGATGTCGGACTTCGCCCGGGGCCCGGCCGACCAGCCGTTGCTGCAAGCCAAGGGTTACCAGATCGCGCCGTTCATCTGCTATGAAGTGGTCTACCCGGAGTTTGCCGCCAGCCTGTCAGCGCGCAGCGACTTGTTGCTCACCATCAGCAACGACACCTGGTTCGGCACCTCGATCGGCCCGCTGCAACATCTGCAAATGGCCCAGATGCGTGCCCTGGAAGCCGGCCGCTGGATGATCCGCGCCACCAACAACGGCGTGACCGGCCTGATCAACCCCTTCGGCCAGATCACCGCACAGATCCCGCAATTCGAGCGCGGCATCCTGTATGGCGAAGTGGTGCCGATGCACGACCTGACCCCGTACCTGCAATGGCGGTCGTGGCCGCTGATCGTTTTGTGCGTGCTGTTGCTGGGCTGGGCGTTGATGGCGGGACGGATGGCCAGGACGGTTTAACTCGTTCCCCCATGTGAATGAAAAACCCTGTGGCGAGGGAGCTTGCTCCCGCTGGTCTGCGCAGCAGGCCCTTTTTTTGGGGCCGCTTCGCGACCCAGCGGGAGCAAGCTCCCTCGCCACAACAGCGATCACCTCGCTCCACGGGGTGTTTCAGCGATAGAACAACCAATACCCCACCAACCCCACCGCCTCGTTCATCAACTGCCCGGACTGCCAGATCGCCTTGAACTCCGGCATCCAGCCACCCAGTGGCCGGGCGTTGTCCTGACCGAGGAACCCGACAGGCGCCGGCACCACTTCAAAACCCGAGCGTTCGAAACTCCAGACCGCCCGCGGCATATGCCAGGCCTGGGTGACCACCACGACTCGCTTGATGCCGGCGGGCAGCAGGATCTCGGCGCTCATTTGGGCGTTTTCCCAGGTCGTACGGCTGCGTTCTTCCTGCCAGCGCACGGTCACGCCGAAATCATCGAGCATCGAGTCGGCCATCAGCTTCGCTTCACTGGGCGGGGTGCCGTAGTGCAAGCCGCCGGTTGTCAGCACGGGCAAGCCCGAAGCCTTGGCCAGCCGCGCCGCATAACGCTGGCGCTCGAGCCCCACACCGGTGGGCTGGTCGGCCCCCCAGGCCGGGTCACCGCGCTCGCGACCGGAACCCAGCACCACGATGGCGTCGGCACGCTGGGCCAGGGTCGCCCATTCACTGCGCAGCAGCGGTGGATCACGCTCCAGGGCCTTGGCGCTCCACTGCACCACCACCGGCAGGCTCATCAGCCAGAAGCCGCCCAATCCCACGACGAAACACAGGCGGGCCAGGCGCGGTCGTGAATGGCGCCACCACCAGGCGAGCGCCAACAGCAGTAAAAGAATGCCGGGGGGCAATAAAAGTTGTTTGATGAAATAGCGAAACGGCATCGGGCATCTCCATAGATGCCCGAAGCCTAGGTGGGTTGACGCAAAGCGACAACAGATTCGAAAAAACCTTGAATCAAAAAAAGCGACACGCGTGATCCGGCGTTACTTGAACTGCAGTGACCGGACCTTTACAGCATCCTTGTCAGGCGTCCGGTCCTTGAGCCACACAACTTTGGCCGAACGGGGCGCATCGAGACGCTTGTTTGCCTGGGCCCCAATTGCAGGGGCCTGGTGCCCGACCTGCTCAAGGTAGGCCTTGACCAGTTCGAACTCTGCGGGGCTCAGGCCTCGCAGCTCCAGCTCTGCCGGGCGTTCATCACGCAAGCGACCGGCGGTTCTTGCAGCGTCCAGGGCCACCCCGAGACGATCGATCAGTTTTTCATACAACTCAGGTGTAGCGACTTTTCGTTGTGATTCAACCATCCCTCACCTCATTGAAGATAAGACTCACTCCCCATTGAGAAGCTTAGCTTCGCTGGGCAAACCGGCAGGGCGCCGCGACCAACGGCCCTGAACACGGGTCCTTGCCAGTGGTCGCCGATCGCCGACACGCAATCTAAGGTTTCCCTCGGTAGAGTGCGGTCATGTATGCTACGGCGCTTCCTGTAACTCCACTTCCAGCTTGGCTGGGCATCGAAAACGCCGCATTTGGCGTCGTCTGCGTCCAGCATGGCCACGAAGAGGATTGGGCCACCCCATTCAGTACAAAAGTAGCCATGCACGAACACTACCAGCCCCGTGAAATCGAAGCCGCCGCCCAGTCGTTCTGGGACGAGCAAAAGTCCTTTGAAGTCAGTGAACAGCCAGGCAAGGAGACGTTCTACTGCCTGTCGATGTTCCCTTACCCCAGCGGCAAGCTACACATGGGGCACGTGCGCAATTACACCATCGGCGACGTGATCTCCCGCTATCAGCGCATGCAAGGCAAGAACGTCCTGCAACCCATGGGTTGGGACGCCTTCGGCATGCCGGCGGAAAACGCCGCGATGAAGAACAACGTGGCCCCCGCCAAGTGGACCTACGAAAACATCGCCTACATGAAGACCCAGCTGCGCAGCCTGGGCCTGGCGGTGGACTGGTCCCGCGAAGTGACCACCTGCAAGCCCGACTACTACCGCTGGGAACAATGGCTGTTCACCCGCCTGTTCGAAAAAGGCGTGATCTACCGCAAGAACGGCACCGTGAACTGGGACCCTGTGGACCAGACCGTACTGGCCAACGAGCAAGTGATCGACGGCCGAGGCTGGCGCTCCGGCGCGCTGATCGAAAAGCGCGAGATCCCGATGTACTACTTCAAGATCACCGCCTACGCGGATGAACTCCTGGAGAGTCTCGACGAACTGACCGGCTGGCCCGAGCAGGTCAAGACCATGCAGCGCAACTGGATCGGCAAGTCCCGGGGCATGGAAGTGCAGTTCCCGTACGACGTCGCCTCCATCGGTGAAGCCGGCACCCTGAAAGTCTTCACCACCCGCCCCGACACGCTGATGGGCGCCACCTATGTGGCCGTGGCCGCCGAGCATCCGCTGGCGACCCTGGCCGCCCGCAACAACCCTGAGCTGCAGGCGTTCATCGCCGAATGCAAGGGCGGCAGCGTCGCCGAAGCCGACGTCGCCACCCAGGAGAAGAAAGGCCTGCCGACGTCGCTGTTCGTCGAGCACCCGCTCACCGGCGAAAAACTGCCGGTGTGGGTCGCCAACTACGTGCTGATGCACTACGGCGACGGCGCGGTCATGGCCGTGCCGGCCCACGACGAGCGTGATTTCGAATTCGCCCACAAGTACAACCTGCCGGTCAAACCGGTCGTGCGCACCAGCGCCGGCGACCAGACCCCGGCACCTTGGCAGGACGCCTACGGCGAACACGGCGAGCTGATCAACTCCGGTGAGTTCAACGGCCTGGATTTCGCCGGCGCGTTCGATGCCATCGAAGTGGCCCTGATCAAGAAGAACCTCGGCGCCTCGCGCACCCAGTTCCGCCTGCGCGACTGGGGCATCAGCCGCCAGCGCTACTGGGGTTGCCCGATCCCGATCGTGCATTGCGACACCTGCGGTGACGTACCGGTGCCGGAAGATCAACTGCCCGTGGTCCTGCCGGAAGACGTCGTACCCGACGGCGCCGGTTCGCCCCTGGCACGCATGCCCGAGTTCTATGAGTGCAGTTGCCCGAAATGCGGCGCACCGGCCAAGCGTGAAACCGACACCATGGACACCTTCGTCGAGTCCTCCTGGTACTACGCCCGCTACGCCTCGCCGCACTATGAAGGTGGCCTGGTGGAAAAATCCGCGGCTGACCATTGGTTGCCGGTGGACCAGTACATCGGCGGCATCGAACACGCCATTCTCCACCTGCTCTATGCGCGCTTTTTCCACAAGCTGATGCGTGACGAAGGCCTGGTGAGCTCCAACGAGCCGTTCAAGAACCTGCTGACCCAAGGCATGGTGATCGCCGAGACTTACTATCGTCGCGAAGCCAACGGTGCCTACACCTGGTTCAACCCGAGCGACGTCGAGCTCGAACGCGACAGCAAGGCCAAGGTCATCAGCGCCAAGCTGATCGCCGACGGCCTGCCGGTGGAAATCGGCGGTACCGAGAAAATGGCCAAGTCGAAGAACAACGGCGTGGACCCACAGTCGATGATCGACCAGTTCGGCGCGGACACCTGCCGCCTGTTCATGATGTTCGCCTCGCCGCCTGACATGAGCGCAGAGTGGTCCGATTCGGGCGTCGAAGGCTCGCACCGCTTCCTCAAGCGCGTCTGGCGTCTGGCCCAAGCCCATGTCACCCAGGGCCTGCCGGGCAAACTGGACGTCGCCGGCCTGAACGACGAGCAGAAAGCCGTTCGCCGCTCGATCCACCTGGCCATCAAGCAGGCCAGCCATGACGTCGGCCAGAACCACAAATTCAACACCGCCATCGCCCAGGTGATGACGCTGATGAACGTGCTGGAGAAAGCCGCCCAAGGCACCGAGCAGGATCGCGCACTGATTCACGAAGGCCTGGAAGCCGTGACGCTGCTGCTGGCGCCGATCACGCCGCACATCAGCCACGAGCTGTGGAATCAACTGGGTCACGCCGACCCGGTGATCGACGCCCGCTGGCCACTGGTGGACGAAACCGCGCTGGTGCAGGACAGCCTGACCCTGGTCATCCAGGTCAACGGCAAGCTGCGCGGCCAGATCGAAATGCCGGCCGCCGCCACGCGCGAAGAAGTCGAAGCTGCGGCGCGGGCCAACGAAAACGTGCTGCGCTTCGTCGATGGCCTGACGATCCGCAAAGTGATCGTCGTGCCCGGCAAGCTGGTCAACATCGTCGCAAGCTAATTGGATCGGGCGCCAGGCTCGAGCCTGGCGCCGAATACAACCTGCGGGGTCGCCTGGTCGACCCCCATAGGGTTCAAGGGGAGCAACAAGATGATCAAACGTAATCTGCTGGTAGTGGGCCTGGCGGTCCTGTTGAGCGCCTGCGGCTTCCAACTGCGCGGCACCGGCACCACCGAGCTGGCGATCAAGGAACTGGACCTCAGCGCACGGGACGCCTATGGCGACACCGTCAAGATGCTGCGCGACAGCCTGGAAAACAGCGGTGTGAAAGTCTACGCCGGGGCGCCGTACAAGCTGGTGCTGACCCGTGAACAGCAAAGCCAGCGCAGCCTGAGCTATGCCGGTGCCGGCAGTTCGGCCGAGTACGAACTGAACAACGTGCTGAGCTATGAGATCCGCGGCCAGAACGGCCTGCTGCTGTTGGACGACAAACTGCAGATGCAGAAGGTCTACCTGCACGACGGCAACAACATTACCGGTTCCGACCAGGAGTCGAGCGAAGTGCGCGACGAAATGCGTCGTGACCTCGTGCAACGCATGATGCTGCGTCTGCAACAGCTGAGCCCGGCCCAACTGGACGAGCTGCAACAGACCGCCGACGCCAAGGCCAAGGCCGAAGCCGAAGCGCTGGAAGCGGCACGCAAGGCTGAGGCGGAAACCCCGCAACAGTCGCCGATGCAGATCCCGGCTGAATAAGCCTTGTGGGGCGCTCCGGTGCCCCACTCGCCTTCTCTTATGAAGCTCGCTCCCGCCCAACTCGGCAAACACCTGCAAGGCGCCCTCGCGCCGGTCTACATCATCAGTGGCGATGACCCGCTGCTGTGCCAGGAAGCCGCCGACGCCATCCGCTCTGCTGCACGCCAGCAAGGCTTCGATGAACGCCAGGTCTTCGCCGCCGACGCCAGTTTCGACTGGGGTACCTTGCTGCAGGCTGGGGCGAGCATGTCCCTGTTCGCCGAAAAACGCCTGCTGGAACTGCGCTTACCGTCTGGCAAGCCCGGTGACAAGGGCGCCGCCGCGCTGATCGAGTATTGCTCACGCCCGGCCGAGGACACGGTGCTGCTCATCAGCTTGCCGAAACTCGACGGCAGCGCGCAGAAGACCAAATGGGGCAAGGCCCTGGTGGAAGGTCCGCAGACCCAGTTCGTGCAGATCTGGCCGGTGGACGTCAGCCAGTTGCCCAGTTGGATCCGTCAGCGCCTGTCCCAGGCGGGTCTCTCGGCCAGCCAGGACGCCGTGGAGCTGATTGCCGCCCGGGTCGAAGGCAACCTGCTGGCCGCCGCCCAGGAAATCGAAAAGCTCAAACTGATGGCCGAGGGCGGGCAGATCACCGTGGAAACGGTGCAGGCCGCCGTGGCCGACAGCGCGCGCTTCGATGTCTTCGGGCTGACCGACGCGATCCTCAATGGTGAAGCCGCCCATGCCTTGCGTATGCTCGAAGGCCTGCGGGGCGAAGGCGTCGAACCGCCGGTGATCCTCTGGGCCCTGGCTCGGGAATTGCGCCTGCTGGCCAACCTGTCCCTGCAATACAGCCAGGGCGTACCGCTGGACAAAGCCTTCAGCCAGGCCCGCCCCCCCGTCTGGGACAAGCGCAAGCCACTGATGAGCAAGGCCCTGCAACGCTATTCCGCCTCGCGCTGGGCGCAATTGCTGCTCGAGGCCCAGCGCATCGATGCTCAAATCAAGGGCCAGGCCGCCGGTTCGCCGTGGATGAGCCTCAGTCGGTTGTCGCTGTTGATGGCCGGGCAGCGGTTGACCCTACCCGCTGAATAAACCTCCCTTGAAAGCGCACCGCAATACCTGTGGCGAGGGGATTTATCCCCGCTGGGCTGCGCAGCAGCCCTAAAACCAGCCACCTAGGTGTGTCAGGCGAATCGCATCCAGCTCTCTTGGGGCTGCTGCGCAGCCCAGCGGGGATAAATCCCCTCGCCACAAGACTGGACAACCACCCAACTCTGTCCCATGATTTGCCCCGCAAAACCACCCCACGAGAGATCCCACCATGAGCAAAAAGCCATCCAGGCATGGCCCCAACAAAGCCAAGTCCATCGTCGCCCAGCCCCTGTTCCGCAGCCGCCAGGAACGACCTGCCAAGGGCAAGGGCAGCTACCGCCGCGAAGCCTTCCAGTCTGACAACTGGGAGGCTTCTTGCTTTCTGGCCGCTTGAAACACTCGGACAAGCCCTACGCCCCTTTCGCATGATAAGGTCAGCACCTGATTTGTATTTCTGGACCCGTGCATGCCCTTCTGTCTTTCCCATCGTTGGCCACTGCGCCAAATGATTGTTGCCGCAAGCGTTGTCCTGCTTGTCGCCTGCGCCGAAAAACCTACTGCCGCCGACGCCCAACCGCTCCAGACAGCTCCCGTCGTGACCGCGCCGGCCATTGTGCCGCCCGTGGTACCCACCGGCGACGACCTGGCCATTGCGCCCACCCAGACTTTCGCTGAATGGCAGGCCGGGTTTCGCAAGGAAGCACTGGCCGCCGGGATCCGTGCCGATTTGTTCGACCGTGCGTTTGTCGGCGTCAGCCCGGACATGAGCGTGATCAAGGCCGACCGCAGCCAACCGGAATTCACCCGCCCCGTGTGGGAATACCTCGACGGTGCGCTGTCGCCGCTGCGGGTCAACAAGGGCAAGAGCCTGATCCAACAGAACGCCCAGATCCTGCAAAGCATCGAGCAGCGTTATGGCGTCGATCGCGAGGCGCTGGTGGCGGTATGGGGCATGGAGAGCAACTTCGGCCAATTCCAGGGCAGCAAGTCGGTGATCAACTCCCTGGCGACCCTGGCCTACGAAGGACGGCGCCCGGGCTTTGCCCATGCGCAATTGATCGCCGCACTGCAAATCCTGCAACAGGGCGATATCACTCCGGAAAAAATGCTCGGCTCCTGGGCCGGCGCCATGGGCCAGACCCAGTTCATTCCCACCACGTACAACACCCATGCGGTGGACTTCGATGGTGACGGACGCCGCGACATCTGGGGTAGCTCTACCGACGCCCTGGCATCGACCGCGCACTACCTGCAAAGCTCCGGCTGGCAGCGCGGCCAGCCGTGGGGGTTCGAGGTCTCGCTCAACGAGGGCTTCGACTATACGCTGGCTGATGGCACGATCCGCAAGCCCGTCTCTGAATGGATGCGCCTAGGCGTCTCGGAATCTGGCGGCCTGCCTATCGCCCCAGAGGACAAGCAGCTCTCGGCGTCCCTGCTCCTGCCGGCGGGCCATCGCGGCCCGGCGTTCCTGATCTTCGATAACTTCCGCGCCATCCTCAAATACAACAACTCATCGTCCTATGCCTTGGCGGTCGGGTTGTTGTCGAAGCGCTTCACCGGTGCAGGGTTGGTCTACGGCCAATGGCCAAAGGAAGACCTGCCCCTGAGCCGCAGCGAACGCGTGGAACTGCAAACCCTGCTGGGCAAGCACAACTACGACGCGGGCAACCCCGACGGCATCATCGGCGCCAACACCCGCAAAGCCATCCGCAGCGCCCAGCAGTCGTTCGGCTGGCCGGCGGATGGGTATCCGACGCAGCAACTGCTTGAGGCGTTGCGCAACCGCTGAATTGCGGTATGGCTACTACCGCTTTCGCGAGCAGGCTCGCTCCCACAGTGGCCGCGTTCCGTCAGGGAAACACGGTCGACTGTGGGAGCGAGCCTGCTCGCGATGGCTGACTTCCAAGCGACAACTATTTTAGCGGCTGACCACCACATCCTGCTCCAACACCAACCGCTTCTCCCCCGCATCCAGCGTCACCAACGCGCCCATGGGCAAGGTCAGGTTCGGATCGCAATGCCCGCTGCGCCAGCCGGACAACACCGGGATGCGCAATGGCGCGAAGGTCTGCTTGAGCAACCGGTTCAACGCTTCAAGGTCTACCCCCGCTATATCCCCTACCAGGACCCCGCGCAACTTCGCCAGGGTGCCCGCCAGTCGCAATTGAGTCAGCAGACGATCGATGCGATACAGCGGTTCGTTGACATCTTCGATGAACAGGATCACACCTTCGGCGTCGATTTGATAAGGCGTGCCCATGGTCGCGGCGATCATCGAGAGGTTGCCGCCCAGCAGACGTCCGTGGGCGATGCCTGGCTCGACGGTGGTCAATGGGTAGGCGGCGGGGTGGCTCAGCAGGCTGCCGGCTTTCACCTGCCCACGTAGCAGGCTGAAGAACGAGGTGACGGTTGGGGGTTCCTTGTCGCCCAGCAGATCGGCGTTGAGCATCGGGCCGTGAAAGGTCACGAAGCCGGCGTAACGGCTGATGGCCAGGTGGAGGGCGGTGATGTCGCTGTAGCCGATGAATGGCTTGGGGTTGCGGCGTATGAGGTCGAAGTCGATGCGATCCAGCAGCCGGGGGGTGCCGTAGCCGCCGCGCAGGCAGATGATGGCTTTGATTTCTGGGTCGGCGAAGGCGGCGTGCAGGTCGTTGAGGCGTGTGTCGTCGCTACCGGCGAGGTAGCCGTCTTTTTCGTAGACGCCTGGGAAGATGCGCAGTTCGTGGCCCCTTGCGCGCATCCATTGGGTGGCTTTTTCGGTGTCCAGGGGGGCGGGGCCGGCTGGGGCGATTACGGCGATCAGGCCTTCTTTAGGGAGGGCTGGGACGGGGTGGTGTGGGGTTAGAGTCTGGGTGGCTTCCATGGGTTTCCCGGTTTGTAGGCGTACTTTTGCGTGTATATCCGTTTCTGCGGTAACGGCCACTTAGGGTTCCGCTCTTACAGCGGGTCACTTTTGGAAGAGCGCCAAAAGTAACCAAAAACGCTTTGCCCCACCACTCGGCACCTCGCCTAGGCTCGGTGTGCCCTCACTCCGGCATTGCTCCGTGGGCCGCCGCGAAGGGCCATCCATGGCCCAGCGCGGCTACCTCGGCATCCATGCCGAGGTGCCCACTGCGCAATACCTGCGTTCGGCCAGCGTGGTTTAACGGGGCGTCTCAGATCAAGATCAAGATCAAGATCAAGATCAAGATCAAGATCAAGATCAAGATCAAGATCAAGATCAAGATCAAGATCAAGATCAAGATCAAGATCAAAAGCAAAGCAAAGCAAAGCAAAGCAAAAGCGGTCGGGGCTGGCATTTGTGTGGCTGCACCACTGCTATCGCGAGCAAGCTCGCTCCCACATTAGATCTTCAGCGGACACAAAACTCATATACACCGCTTGCTCCCACATTGGAGCTGCAGCAGACACAAACCCCATATACACCGCAAAAACCTGTGGGAGCGAGCCTGCTCGCGAAGAGGCCGGCACATCCAACATCGCAGCAAACTGACCCACCGCCTTCGCGAGCAGGCTCGCTCCCACAATTGGATCGAAGTACGACTGCCAGAGCCAGGTCGGCTATCAGGCCGCCTCGCTTTGGCTTTGGCTTTTGATCTTGATCTTGATCTGGGGCGCCCCGTTAAACCACGATGGCCGAACGCAGGCATTGTGGAGTGGGTATCCCGGCATGGATGCCGGGATAGCCGCGCTGGGCCATGGATGGCCCTTCGCGGCGGGCCCACGGAGCAATGCCGGAGTGAGGGCATGCCGAGCCTAGGCGAGGCACCGAGTGGTGGGGCAAGAGCGTTTTGGTTACTTTTGCGCTTTTCAAAAGTGACCCGCCGTAAGGGCGGAACCATAAGTAGCCGTTACCGAAGAAACGGATATACACACCACCCCAAAAAAATCAGGCCCCCAAAAGCTCAGCCTTGACCAACTTAGCCTGCTCATCCGCATGATACGAAGACCGCACCAACGGCCCCGAAGCCACGTTCTTGAACCCCATCTTGTACCCTTCCTCAGCAAACCAGGCAAAGGTATCCGGGTGCACAAACCGCTGCACCGGCAAGTGACTACGGGACGGCTGCAGATACTGCCCCAGGGTCAGCATGTCAATGTCATGCTCACGCATGCGCTTCATGACCTCGATAACCTCCTCATCCGTCTCACCCAAGCCCAGCATCAAGCCAGACTTGGTCGGAATGTGCGGCATCATCTGCTTGAAGCGCTGCAGCAAGGTCAGCGACCACTGGTAATCCGAACCCGGACGCGCAGCCTTGTACAGGCGTGGCACGGTTTCCAGGTTGTGGTTGAACACATCCGGCGGCTCGGCGGCGGTGATTTCCAGGGCGATGTCCATGCGACCACGGTAATCGGGCACCAGGGTTTCCAGCTGCACGTTCGGCGACAGCTTGCGGATCTCGCGGATGCAGTCGGCAAAGTGCTGGGCACCGCCGTCACGCAGATCGTCGCGGTCCACCGAGGTGATGACCACGTACTTGAGCTTCAGGTCGGCGATGGCGATGGCCAGGCTTTCCGGCTCGTTGGTGTCCAAGGGCTTCGGACGGCCGTGGCCGACGTCGCAGAACGGGCAGCGACGGGTGCAGATGTCGCCCATGATCATGAACGTGGCGGTGCCGCCTGAGAAGCACTCGCCCAGGTTCGGGCAGGAGGCTTCTTCGCAGACGCTGTGCAGCTTGTGCTTGCGCAGCAGGGCCTTGATCCGGTCGACTTCCGGGGAAACCGGGATGCGCACGCGGATCCAGTCGGGTTTCTTCGGCAATTCGGTGGTAGGGATGATCTTGACCGGGATGCGTGCAACCTTCTCGGCGCCGCGCAGCTTGACGCCGGCCTCTACCTTGGCACGCGGGGCCGGACGCTCGGTGACGTCCAGCGTCGGGATCATGGTTTGCACTGCATCAGTAGTCATATCAGTCGATTCCGCCCGTGAGGGTCGTCTGCTCAGCATAGTCGAGGTGTTTGACGAGCTGCGCGCGCAGCCGGGCACTTACCTCGGCAAATTCAATCGATCCTGCGTGCTCGCTCAACTGGGTCATCGCCAGTCCCGCGTAGCCGCAGGGATTAATCCGTCGGAATGGCGCCAGGTCCATGTCCACGTTCAACGCCAGGCCATGAAACGAACAGCCGTGGCGGATCCGCAAACCCAGGGACGCGATCTTCGCCCCATCGACGTAGACACCCGGCGCATCCGGCTTGGCCGCCGCCGTCACTCCGTAGCTGGCCAGCAGCTCGATCAGGCACGTCTCCATGCGGGTGACCAGCTCGCGCACGCCAAACCCCAGCTTGCGCACATCCAGCAACAGGTACGCGACCAGTTGGCCAGGACCATGGTAGGTCACCTGCCCGCCCCGGTCGACCTTCACCACCGGGATATCCCCCGGCAGCAACAGGTGCTCGGCCTTGCCGGCCTGGCCCTGGGTGAACACCGGCGGATGTTCCACCAGCCAGACCTCATCGTCGGCGCTGGTGCCGCGTTCGTTCGTGAAGCGTTGCATGGCATGCCAGACCGGCTCGTAAGCCATCGTGCCCAACTCGCGAAAGCCCAGCGTGCCCGGCATCACAACACCATGTGCACGAAACCGGTGGCGCGCAGCTCGCTGTTGATGTCGTAGAGCTGTTCCTGACCGGTGGCAATGATGTGCAACTGGATCGTCGTGTACTTGCCGTTGGTACTCTGGCGCTCGGCCAGGGTCTTGTGGTCAACGGTGGCATGTTTTTCAAGGATCGCGATGATCTTGTCCTTGAAACCCACACCGGTGTCGCCGATTACCTTGATCGGGTAATCCGCGCAGGGAAATTCGATTTTTGGCGCCTTTACTTCAGAATCTGTCATGGCGTAACGGCCTCGTAAGCCGTGGTAACGCACATGGCCCCGCTCCGGAGGGGAACGAGGCCATGCAGGTCAACACTTCAATCAGTTGAACAAGCCGTAGAAGAATAGACGGATGCTATCCCAGATGCGGCGGAAGATACCACCTTCCTCGACCGCGTCCAGAGCGATCAGGTCAGCGCTGTGCACCACTTTGTCGTCCAGTTTGACTTCGACTTTACCGATCACGTCGCCCTTGGCGATAGGAGCGGTCAGTTGCGGGTTCATGGTCATGCTGGCAGCGAGCTTCTTGAGCTGGCCTTTAGGCAGGGTCATGGTCAGGTCTTGGGCCAGGCCGGCCTTGACCTGGTTGGTCGAGCCCTTCCAGACCTGGGCCTGGGCCAGTTCGGTGCCCTTCTGGTAGAAGGTCTGGGTTTCGAAGAAACGGAAGCCGTAGGTCAGCAGTTTCTGGGTCTCGGCGGCACGGGCCACTTCGCTGTTGGTGCCGAAGACGACCGCGATCAGGCGCATGCCGTCACGCACGGCCGAAGACACCATGCAGTAGCCAGCCTCTTCGGTGTGACCGGTCTTCAAGCCATCGACAGTCTTGTCGCGCCACAGCAGCAGGTTGCGGTTAGGCTGCTTGATGCCGTTCCAGAAGAATTCCTTCTGGGAGTAGATGGCGTAGTGCGCCGGGTCTTCATGGATGATTGCCCGGGCCAGGATCGCCATGTCGTGAGCCGACGAATAATGCTCAGGGTTCGGCAGGCCGGTGGGGTTCATGAAGTGGCTGTTGGTCATCCCCAGATCGGCCACGGTTTTGTTCATCATGTCGGCGAACGCATCTTCGCTGCCGGCGATGTGCTCGGCCAGGGCGACGCTGGCGTCGTTGCCGGACTGGATGATGATGCCGTGCAGCAGGTCGCTGACGGTCACTTGCGAACCGACCTTGATGAACATCCGCGAACCGCCGGTGCGCCAGGCGTTTTCGCTGACGGTCACCGGATCGTTTTCACCGATCTGGCCACGACGGATTTCCAGGGTCGCGATGTAGGCGGTCATCAGCTTGGTCAAGCTGGCCGGTGGCAGACGCTGGTCACCGTTGTTCTCTACCAGCACCTCGCCGCTGCTGGCATCCATCAGCACAAAGGATTTAGCAGCCAATTGAGGGGGTGCCGGCATCATCTCGACCGCGAACGCGGCCGGTGAGAGAAGCAGCGGGACTAGCAGGCAAAGGCGTTTGGCAAAGGTGGTGATGTTCATCCGTCTCTCGAAATCGCTAATGGGACTGCCCGAAGGCAAAAACTAAACAGGCAGCTTTCTAACGAGCTGCCGCGTATTTAAGTTGCTCACTCACAACCCTTGCCGGGCTTTTGTTATTCATGGAGCCAACAACCTGACCCGCCCAAACCGCAAGCGGGCCCTCAATCAAATCACTCCGCCGTGACCAGGCTCGGCGAGCCGAGATTGGCCAGGCGCACACTGTTCTGCACCTTCTGGACTTCACCCGGAGAACCGATCGGCCCCAGGCGCACCCGATGCAGTGTCTGCTGGTTGCGCACGATCGAGCTGATGAACACCGGAGCGCTCACCATCGAGCTGAGCTTCGACCTCAGCAGCTCGGCAGCGTCCGGGTTGGCGAACGCGCCCACTTGCAGAAACTGGCCAGACGCTGTTGCAGAAGCGTTTTTTTTTGCCTCGATCTGCACCGGCAGCACAGCCGCGGCGTGTTGCTGCGGCGGTGGCGTCCACTGCTCGACCGTGCCGGTGGACGCCGTCACGGTGGGCGCGGCATTTTGCGCCACTTTCGGCTCATTGAGCATCAAAGGCGCCGGACGGCCACGTTGGGCCCACCATTCCTGCGGGTCGATGCCTTCGACTTTAACCCGGGCAGTGCCGGTTTCAGCGTAACCGAGTTTTTTTGCCGCTGCATACGACAGGTCGATGATGCGGTCGGAATAGAACGGCCCACGGTCATTGACTCGCAGGATCACGGTCTTGTTGTTGTCCAGGTTGGTCACCCGCACATAGCTGGGCAGCGGCAAGGTCTTGTGGGCCGCGCTCATGCCATACAGGTCATACACCTCGCCATTGGCGGTGTTCTGGCCGTGGAACTTGGTGCCGTACCAGGACGCCGTGCCCGAGGCCACGTAGCGCTTGGACTCGGCCATCGGGAAATAGGTCTTGCCCAGCACCGTGTACGGGTTGGCCTTGTACGGGCCGGTGTGCAGGGTCGGCGTGGCGTCCGGAATGCGCGAGACGTCCACGTCCCACCACGGCGCGCCGTCCTTGTGGGCCCGGTTGATGTCCAGGCCCGGCGTCGCGCGCACGGCGGTGGAGTTTTTCTGGGCCGGCGCGCGGCTGGTCGAACAACTGACGACCAACAGCGACAGCGCGGCCAACGCCACGAGCTTCAGGGGTAGATAGGTAGGCAATGCCCGCATTATTTGACGCCCCGTGCTTTGACTAGCTCTTCAGACAGTTGATATACGGCCATGGCGTACATCACGCTGCGGTTATAACGCGTAATCGCGTAGAAATTCTTCAGGCCCATCCAGTATTCGGGGCCTTGTTCGCCTTCCAGGCGCATCGCGGTGACCGGCATATCGTCACGCAGCGCATCATGACTCGACCAGCCCAACGCCCGCAACTCCCCGACGGTTTTCGTCGGTTCGATGCCCTCGGTCAGGCCCTCGTCCACTTGCTCGCCGCGCACATCGGCCCGGCTGACCACCGGCTGGCCGGGTTCCCAGCCGTGCCGCTTGAAATAGCTGGCGACA
Source organism: Pseudomonas sp. OA65 (assembly GCF_017498305.1). Lineage (NCBI taxonomy): Bacteria > Pseudomonadati > Pseudomonadota > Gammaproteobacteria > Pseudomonadales > Pseudomonadaceae > Pseudomonas > Pseudomonas sp. OA65. Next base: position 54,702 of record NZ_JAGDEZ010000026.1, on the reverse strand, counting down.
CTGCCAATGGCATCGGTCGGGTTGGTCCAGATATTGATGTGGCCGTCGCCGTCGAAGTCCACCGCATAGGCGCGGAAACTGCTAGGCATGAATTGCGGCAGGCCCATGGCCCCGGCGTAGGAGCCCTTGAGGGTCAGCGGATCGACCTGCTCTTCACGGGCCAGCAGCAGGAACTCGCGCAGCTCCTTGCGGAAGAACTCGGCACGCGGCGGGTAATCGAAGCCCAGGGTCGACAGCGCGTCGATCACCCGAAAATTCCCGGTGTTGCGGCCAAAGAAGGTCTCGACGCCAATGATCGACACAATGACCTGGGCCGGCACGCCGTATTCCTGCTCGGCACGGGTCAGGGCCGCCTCGTGCTGGCGCCAGAAGTCCACGCCCCGGGCGATACGCGCCTCGGTGATGAACATCGGCCGGTACTCGCTCCACTGCTTGACCCGCTCGGCGGGCCGGGAGATCGCGTCGAGGATCGACTGCTTGCGCTCGGCCTCGCGAAACACCCCCACCAGTTGTTCACCAGCGAAACCGTAGTCGCGGGTCATCTCGCCGACGAATTCGGCCACCTGTGGCGAGCCTTCGTATTCACCGGCCAAGGCCTGCGGCGCACTGCCCAGGAGGCCGACCAGGCCGATCCACGGCGCACATCGCGTCGACCAGCCACGCATTGCTTGCATTGAACTCTTCACCTTATTCAAACCTGCGCGATCCACTTGCGATGCGTATGAATCGACATCAAAACCCCAAACGCTGACAGTAGTGTCACCAGCGAAGTTCCTCCGTAGCTAATGAAAGGCAACGGCACCCCCACGACCGGCAACAGGCCACTGACCATACCGATGTTGACGAAAACATAAACAAAAAACGTCATGGTCAGGCTGCCTGCGAGCAACTTGCCGAACAACGTCTGGGCCTGGGCGGTGATCACCAGTCCCCGGCCGATCAGCAACAAGTAGATCAGCAGCAGCACGCAGATGCCCACCAGGCCGAATTCCTCGCCCATCACGGCGATGATGAAGTCGGTGTGGCTTTCCGGCAAAAAGTCCAGGTGCGACTGGGTGCCCATCAGCCAACCCTTGCCAAACACCCCGCCGGAACCGATGGCGGCCTTGGACTGGATGATGTTCCAACCGGTGCCCAGCGGATCGCTTTCCGGGTCGAGGAAGGTCAAGACGCGCTGCTTCTGGTAGTCGTGCATCACGAAATACCACATGGCCACCGACACTGGCACGGCGGCGGCGATCACGCTGAGGATCCAGCGCCAGCGCAACCCGCCCATGAACAGCACGAAGGCGCCGCCGGCCAGGATCAGCAGCGAGGTGCCGAGGTCCGGCTGGCGCACGATCAGGATGAACGGGATGCCGATCAGCAACAGGCTGATGCACACATGCTTGAGCTGCGGCGGCAACGAGCGCTTGGACAGGTACCAGGCAATGGTCGCCGGCATGATGATCTTGAGGAATTCCGAAGGCTGGAAGCGGATCACCCCGGGAATGTTGATCCAGCGGGTGGCCCCCATGGCGTTGTGGCCCATGATGTCCACCACCACCAGCAAACCGACGCCGACGATGTAGGCCACCGGCACCCAGCGCGCCATGAACCGCGGCTCGAGCTGGGCGATGACGATCATCGACACCAGGCCGATGCCGAACGAGGTCGCCTGTTTGGCCAGCAAGTCCCAGCTCTTGCCGCTGGCCGAATACAGCACGAACAGGCTGCCGGCGGCCAGGGTCAGCAGCAGGATCAGCAGCGGGCCGTCGATGTGCATGCGCTGCAACAAGGTGGCACGGCGGCGCATCACGTCTTCGCTGGACAGGATCCGGTCGAAATTATTCTTCACGGGCCGTAGCCTCCGCGCTGATGGGGCTTGCGTATTCAGGTTTGAGCTGGCCGTGCTCATCCAGCAACCAGGCGTCCATGATCTGGCGCACCACCGGCGCGGCGACGCCGGAACCGGATTCACCGTTCTCGACCATCACCGACACGACGATCTTCGGGTTCTCGGCCGGCGCAAAACCGACGAACAAGGCGTGGTCGCGGTGGCGTTCCTGGACCTTGGAGCGGTCGTACTTCTCGCCCTGCTTGATGGCGACGACCTGGGCCGTACCGCTCTTGCCGGCAATGCGGTATTGCGCGCCGAGGGCCGCCTTGCGCGCGGTGCCTCGGGCGCCGTGCATCACCGCCTGCATACCGTTGTTGACCCTCTGCCAGTCCGCCGGATTGCGCAGGATGATGTCCGGCATCGGGTCCGGGTCCACTGGTTTCTGGCCTTCGATGGTCTTGGCCAGGTGCGGGCGATACCACTTGCCCTTGCTCGCCACCAGCGCGGTGGCCTGGGCCAGTTGCAAGGGCGTTGCCTGCATGTAGCCCTGGCCGATCCCCAGGATCAGGGTTTCGCCCGGGAACCAGGCTTGGCGACGGGTCGCCCGTTTCCATTCCCGGGACGGCATCAGGCCCGGCGACTCCTCGAACATGTCGAGGGAGACTTTCTGACCGAGGCCGAACTTGTTCATGTAGGACGACAACCGATCGATCCCCAGCTTGTGGGCCAGGTCGTAGAAGTAGGTGTCGTTGGAGCGCATGATCGCCGTTTCCAAGTCCACGTAGCCGTCACCGGTGCGGTTCCAGTTACGGTACTTGTGGTCGTAGTTCGGCAGTTGGTAATACCCCGGGTCGTAGACCCGGCTCGACGCGGTGACCACGCCAGCATCCAACCCGGCAATCGCCACGGCTGGCTTGATGGTCGAGCCCGGCGGGTAAAGGCCGCGCAACACACGGTTGAACAACGGCCGGTCGATGGAATCGCGCAGCTCGGCGTAGGCCTTGAAGCTGATGCCGGTGACGAACAGGTTCGGGTCGAAACTTGGCTGGCTGACCATCGCCAGCACTTCGCCAGTGTTCGGGTCCAGCGCCACCACCGCGCCGCGCCGGCCACCCAGCGCGGCTTCGGCGGCTTCCTGCAACTTGATGTCCAGGCTCAGGACGATGTCCTTGCCGGGAATCGGGTCGGTGCGCTTGAGCACCCGCAATACGCGGCCGCGGGCATTGGTCTCGACTTCCTCGTAACCCACCTGCCCGTGCAGCTCGGCCTCGTAGAAACGCTCGATGCCGGTCTTGCCGATATGGTGGGTGCCGCTGTAGTTGACCGGATCGAGGGTCTTGAGCTCTTTCTCGTTGATCCGCCCCATGTAGCCGACCGAGTGGGCAAAGTGCGGCCCCTGGGGGTAATGCCGCACCAGTTGCGCCACCACCTCGACGCCCGGCAGGCGGAACTGGTTCACCGCGATCAGGGCGATCTGCTCTTCGGTCAGCTCGAACATGATCGGCACCGGCTCGAAGGGACGCCGGCCCTGGCGCATGCGCTTCTCGAAGATCGCCCGGTCCTCGGGCGTCAACTGCAGCACTTCGACGATCACGTCGAGGACTTTTTGCCAATCGCCGGAACGCTCGCGGGTCATGCTCAGGCTGAAGCTGGGCCGGTTATCCGCCACCACCACGCCATTGCGGTCGAAAATCAGCCCGCGGGTCGGCGGAATCGGCTGTACGTGTACGCGGTTGCTCTCCGACAAGGTCGAGTGATACTCGTACTGGATCACCTGGAGGAAATACAACCGCGCGATCAGCACGCCGATCAGCGTCACCACCGCAATGGCGCCGAACACGACGCGACCGCGCACCAGGCGGGCGTCTTTTTCGTGGTCCTTGATGCGGATCGGCTGGGGCATGGGGGCAGGATTACTTGTGGTAAGGGTGCCCGGACAGGACTGTCCAGGCACGATACAGCTGTTCGCCGATCAGGATCCGCACCAGCGGGTGCGGCAACGTCAACGGCGACAATGACCAGCGCTGGTCGGCCCGGGCGCAGACTTCCGGCGCCAGCCCTTCCGGGCCACCGACCATGAAGTTGACCGTGCGCGCATCCAATCGCCAGCGATCGAGCTCCACCGCCAGTTGCTCGGTGCTCCAGGGCTTGCCGTGGACTTCGAGGGTGACGATGCGCTCGTTCGGCCCGACCTTGGCCAGCATGGCTTCGCCTTCCTGGCGGATGAAGCGCGCCACGTCGGCGTTCTTGCCACGGGTGTTGAGCGGAATTTCCACCAGTTCCAGGGCCAGCTCGGACGGAAGACGCTTGGCATATTCATGCCAGCCTTCTTCCACCCACTTGGGCATGCGAGAACCGACGGCGATCAGGCGCAGTCGCACAGCGGTCCCTTATTGCTGGTCTTTGTTGAGCTTGGTGAAGTGCTCATGGGGGTTTTCCGGGCTGTGGTGCGCGGCGCTGGCCGAACGGCTCTGCTCGGCACCGGCCCACAGGCGTTCCAGGTCGTAGAACTGGCGCGCCGAGGCGGTCATCATGTGCACGATGACATCGTCCATGTCCAACAGGACCCAGTCGCTGTCGCCCTTGCCTTCTTCGCCCAATGGCTTGACGCCTTGGGCCTTGACCGCTTCGCGGACCTTGTCCAGCATCGCGCCGATCTGGCGGTTGGAGGTACCGGTGGCGATGATCATGTAGTCCGTGATGCTCTGCTTGTCACGAACGTCGATCACCTGGATGTCCTGGGCCTTGACGTCTTCCAGGGCCGCGACGGCCACCTTGACCAGTTCTTCGCCAACCAGCGCCACGCCGGTGTGGGCCTCTACAGGCAGCGGGGCGCTCTTGAACGTGCCCTTGCGCTTTACTTTGTTTACGTCTTTGTCAGTCATATAAAACTCGTTTTGCTCGTATGTTCGGGCGCTTCGCTACACGCATTCACGTGCCTTGAAGCGCGCCTTTTTCAGTTCGACGCACGGTACAGCCCGTGCGCATCGATGTAGGCCAGGACCGCGTCGGGCACCAGGAAACGTACCGACTTACCGCTGGCCAGCAGTTGACGGATCTGGGTGGCGGATACCGCGAGCGGCGTCTGCCAGACGAATGCAATCTGTCCGCTCGGCCCTTTCAGGGCCAGCGGGTCGCTCACCGAGCGGGCCGCCAGCAGGTTGCGCAAGGCATCCGGCGGCTCGCTGTCGGCATCCGGGCGTTGCAGCACCAGGATGTGGCAATGCTGGAGCAACTCTTCCCAGCGATGCCAAGTGGGCAGGCCGCAAAATGCGTCCCAGCCCAGAAGCAGGAAAACCTGGGCATCAACGGCCAGTTCGGCACGCATCAGCTCCAGGGTATCAATGGTGTAGGACGGTTTGTCCCGCTGCAATTCGCGGGCGTCCACCACCAGCGGCGCCACACCGGCCACCGCGCACTCGACCATCGCCAGGCGGTCCCGGGCCGACACCTGCGGCGTATCCCGGTGAGGCGGCCGGGCGCTGGGCGTCAGGCGTAGCTCATCGAGGGCCAGGGCATCGGCGACTTCCAGCGCACCGCGCAAATGGCCGATGTGCACCGGGTCGAATGTGCCGCCCAGGATACCGATGCGCCGGGGCAGGGTTATCGTCACTGCGGCTGACGGGTCGAGGTCGCCCAAGTCAGACCGGCTCCTGTCCGCGCAACTGGCCGTCACCGACCACGATGTACTTCTCGCAGGTCAAGCCTTCGAGGCCCACCGGGCCGCGGGCGTGCAGCTTATCAGTAGAAATGCCGATCTCGGCACCCAAACCGTATTCAAAGCCATCGGCGAAGCAGGTCGGGGTGTTGATCATCACCGACGCCGAATCCACTTCGGCCACGAAGCGCCGGGTTTCACCCAGGTTTTCACTGACTATGGAGTCGGTGTGGTGCGAGCCGTGGCGATTGATGTGCTCGATGGCCTGATCCAGCCCGTCGACCACGCGGATCGACAGGATCGGCGCCAGGTATTCGGTGTCCCAGTCTTCTGCCGTGGCCGCAACGGCCTCGATGATTCCCCGGGTGCGCTCGCAACCGCGCAGTTCGACGCCTTTTTCGCGGAACTGGGTGGCCATCGACGGCAGGAAGTCCTCGGCAACGGCCTGGTCCACCAGCAGGGTTTCCATCGCGCCGCAGATACCGTAGCGGTAGGTCTTGGCGTTGAAGGCAATGCGCTGGGCCTTCGGCAATTCGGCGTGGGCGCTGACGTAGACGTGGCAGATGCCGTCCAGGTGCTTGATCACCGGCACGCGGGCGTCACGGCTGACCCGTTCGATCAGGCCCTTGCCGCCACGGGGCACGATGACGTCGACGAACTCGGGCATGGTGATCAGCGCGCCAACCGCGGCGCGGTCGGTGGTTTCCACCACTTGCACCACGGCCGCCGGCAGATCGGCCTCGGCCAGGCCGCGCTGGATGCAGGCGGCAATGGCACGGTTGGAATGGATGGCCTCGGAGCCGCCCCGCAGGATGGTCGCGTTACCCGACTTCAGGCACAGGCTCGCGGCGTCGATGGTTACGTTCGGCCGCGACTCGTAGATAATCCCGACCACGCCCAGGGGCACGCGCATCTTGCCGACCTGGATGCCCGACGGGCGGTAGCTCATGTCGCGGATCGCCCCGACCGGGTCCGGCAGGGCCGCGACCTGGCGCAGACCGACGATCATGCCGTCGATGCGGGCCGGGGTCAGCGCCAGACGCTCGAGCATGGCCGGCTCCAGACCGTTGGCCCGGCCAGCGGCCAGGTCCAGCTCGTTGGCAGCGGACAACTCGGCGCGCGCAGCGTCCAGCGCATTGGCGGCGGCCTGCAACGCGCGATTTTTCTGCGCGGTGCTGGCCCGGCCGATGATGCGCGACGCTTCACGAGCGGCGCGACCCAGGCGGGTCATGTAGTCAAGAACGGACTCAGTCATGGTCTGTGTGGTCTTGGCGATGGGGAAAGCGGCAGATTATAGCTGTCGTAACCCTCGACTAACAGCATGGACTCGCAGTGGTGACCGGCGGAGAAGCAAAACAGCCGTAAACAGCCCGTTGAAACGCAATGCTGTTCACTTAAGGCAATCGACAAACCCGTGGCGAGGGCGCTTGCTCCCGCTGGGCCGCGAAGCGGCCCCAAAACCTGCCAATTGCGGCGTATCAGACACACCGCACCCGCCGGTTTACGACTGCTTCGCAGCCGAGCGGGAGCAAGCTCCCTCGCCACAGGGTCATCATTTTTCCTAAGTGAACGGCATTACGGTTGAAACGAGTGTTCAGCGGTGATTAAGCTTTCCATTGCTATCATCGCCCTTCCTTTGGCCTTCACTTCGTCTATCGCCATGACCGATTTGCTATCGCCCAACGCCCTGCCCCACGCCTTTTTCGATCGCGACGCCCAGGTCCTCGCCAAGGACCTGCTGGGCAAAGTCATCCGCCACAAGGTCGGCGACCTGTGGCTCAGCGCGCGGATCATCGAGACCGAGGCGTATTACTTCGCCGAAAAAGGCAGCCACGCCTCCCTGGGCTACACGGAAAAACGTAAGGCTTTGTTTCTGGATGGCGGGCACATCTATATGTACTACGCCCGGGGCGGCGATTCGCTGAACTTCAGCGCCCAGGGCCCGGGCAACGCGGTGTTGATCAAGTCGGCCTACCCGTGGGTCGATGCCGTTTCGGGGCCGGCGAGCCTGGCACAGATGCTGTTGAACAACCCCGACGCCCAAGGCCGGCCACGCACCCCGCAAAAACTCTGTGCCGGCCAGACCCTGTTGTGCAAAGCTTTGGGGCTGAAAGTGCCGGACTGGGACGCCAAGCGCTTCGACCCCGAGCGCTTGTTGGTGGAAGACGTCGGCGTGCCAACGGTCAATGCGATCCAGACCACCCGCCTGGGCATTCCCCTGGGCAGGGACGAGCATTTGCCCTACCGCTTCGTCGACGCTGCCTACGCCCCATGGTGCACCCGCAACCCGCTGCGGCGCGGACAGGTCGAAGGGCGGGATTATTTCTTGCTTTCATGAACACAAACACTGCATGACCCTGGGGCCCCTTGTGGGAGCGAGCCTGCTCGCGATGGCGCCAGGCCTGTGAATTAAATGGCGACTGACACACCGCTATCGCGAGCAGGCTCGCTCCCACAGTTGATCTTCAGTGGATACGAAATTTGCTACACCCGAAATTCCCATGTGGGAGCGGGCTTGCTCGCGAATGCGGTGTGTCAATTGATATTGACCTATCTGACACACCGCATTCGCGAGCAAGCCCGCTCCCACAGTTTGAAGCTTCAGTGATCTTGAGTTTTCGTTCACACAGTAAAAAATGCATGCCCATCACTATTCAATGGAGTTGTTCTTATGGGCCCATGGCTCGATAGCATCACCGGCTGGCTGACCGTCAACCCGCAATGGCTGGCGGTGGCGGTATTTATCGTCGCCTGCGTGGAATGCCTGGCCATCGCCGGGTTGATCGTGCCGGGCACGGTGCTGTTGTTTGCGATTGCCGTGCTGGCCGGCAGCGGCGCGCTGTCCTTGGGCGAGACGTTGCTGCTGGGTTTGCTCGGCGGGTTGCTGGGGGACCTGGTGTCGTATTTCCTCGGTCGGCATTTCCACCAGAACATCCGGCGCCTGCCGGGGCTGCGGCATCACCCGGAATGGATGAGCGCGGCGGAAAGCTATTTCCAGCGCTACGGCATCGCCAGCCTGCTGGTGGGCCGCTTTATCGGCCCGCTGCGGCCCATGCTGCCGATGGTCGCCGGCATGTGCGACATGCCGTTCCCGCGCTTCGCCGCCGTCAGCGTGTTGGCCGCGGCAGGCTGGACGGTGGCGTACCTGCTGCCGGGCTGGGCCACCGGGGCGGCGTTTCGCCTGCCGCTGCCCGACGGTTTTTGGCCGCAGGCCGGTGTGGTCATCGGCAGCATCGCGGTGATGATCGGGCTGAGCGTCAACAGCACCCTGCGTCGCCATCGCCATGCCACGGCGCTGATCGCCGGCATCGGCCTGGTGATCCTGATCGGCCTGTTTATCGGCTTTCGCTACCTGACGGCGTTCGACCAGGGCTTGATGGCCCTGGTCCAGGAGCACCGCAGCGCGACGTTGGATGAAATCGCCGTGACCTTCACGCTGATCGGCGAATTCCGCTACATGCTGATTGTCTGCAGCCTGCTGACCGGGTTGCTGCTGTTGGCACGGCAATGGCGCCAGGCGATCTTTGCCGGCGGCACGATGCTGTTCACCGCCCTGGCCAATACCGGCTGCAAACACTTCTTTGCCCGGGTGCGCCCGGAAATCCTCACCGACCCGTTGACCAGCTACAGCATGCCCAGCGGCCATTCCTCCGGGGCATTCGCGTTGTTCCTGTCCCTCGCCGTCCTGGCCGGCCGCGGCCAACCGCCACGCCTGCGCCTGACCTGGCTATTGCTGGGCTGTTTGCCGGCCCTGGCCATCGCCCTGTCGCGGGTCTACCTGGGCGCGCATTGGCCGAGCGACATCGTCGCCGGGGCGATGCTCGCCGCCAGCATCTGTGCGGCCGCCCTGTGGCTGAGCCAGCGCCAGACCCCACTGCCGGCGATGCCACCGAAAGTCTGGTGGCTGGTCCTGCCGGCGCTGGTGGCGGTGTTCAGCTTCTTCGCCCTGCGGCACTTGCCCCATGCGATGTTGCGGTATGCCTATTGAACACACTATTTGTGGGCACTGAAGATCCCCTGTGGGAGCGAGCCTGCTCGCGATGACGGCGGCACAGTCACCCTTGATGCAAGCTGACCCACCGCTTTCGCGAGCAGGCTCGCTCCCACAGGGGGACGGTGTTGTTCAGTGGATATGAGGGATCAGGCGAAGAGTTCACCCTGCAACTCATCGAGCAACGCCTGGATCGCATCCAACCGCTGTTGGGGATCATCGAGCTGCAGCAGGTCGATCTTGTCCAGCTCATTGAACGGCAACAGGTAGGCCAGTTGATTGGCCAGCGATTGCTGGCCGGTCGCTTCGGTGCCCATGTTCAGGGCCTCGACCATCGGGTGCTCGGCCAGGGCCTTGAGCAGCGCCACCAGGTCGGCATCTTCGTCTTGCAGCGGTTGTTCCGGCTCGTCTTCCAGCCACTCGACTTCGGCCACCGTGAGTTGATCGGCCTGGACGCTGCTGCTGTGCACCAGAAAACGCCGTCCGCCCTGCACGCGAATCCCCAGCAGGCCATTGTCCTGCTGGGAAAAATCGGTAATCAGCGCCTCACAACCGACCCGCGCGTAGCCTTCAGGCGCGACGCCGACCTCCTCGCCATCGAGGATGCACACCACACCAAAGCCTTCGCCCTTTTTCATGCAGCGCCCGATCATGTCGAGGTAACGCGCCTCGAAAATCTGCAAGTCGAGGATGCAACCGGGGAACAACACGGTGTTCAACGGGAAAAGCGGCAAGCTCATAACCAATTCCTTAAACCGTCATCGACACCACCAACGGCAGCAACACCGCCGTGGCCACGCCCATCAGACTCATTGCCAGCGCCGCAAAGGCACCCGACTCCTCGCTTTCCTGCAATGCCACCGACGTGCCCACCGCATGGGCCGCCAAGCCCAGGGCCATGCCTCGGGCCTCAGGGGTATGGACACCCAACCGGGTCAGAATGCTCGGGCCGAGAATCGCCCCAAGCACCCCGGTGATCAACACGAACACCGCCGCCATGGCCGCCACGCCGCCGATCTGCTCGGCTACGAGCATGGCGATCGGCGAAGTCACGGACTTGGGCGCCATGGTCATCAGGATCATGTGCTCGGCGCCAAAGGCCCAGCCCAACACCACCGCAGAGCCCGTGGCAAACACCCCGGCTATCACCAGCGTAGTAAAAATCGGCCAGAACAGCTGCCGGATCCGTCGCAGGTTCAAATACAGCGGCACCGCCAGGGCGACCGTGGCCGGGCCCAGCAGGATGCTGAGGATCTCGGTGCTCTTGCGGTACTCGGCATAGCCGATGCCGCAGCCCACCAGCACGCCGATCAACAGCACCATCGACATCAGCACCGGTTGCAGGAATACCCAGCGGGTCTTTTCGTACGCCGCCAGCACCAGTTGATAGGCGCCCAGGGTAATGCCGATGCCGAACAGCGGATGGTGGATGACCGAGGTCCAGGCGCCTTGCCAGTCGAGCATCATTGGCCGTCCTCCGGGGCGGCGACGTGACGGCGAGCCAGGCGCTGCATCAGCACGCCCGTCAGCGCCACGGACAGCACCAGCGACAAGGTCAACGCGCCAACGATGGCCCAGAAATCGGCGGCAATCGCCCCGGCATAAACCATTACCCCGACCGCAGGCGGCACCAGCAGCAACGGCAGGTAACGCAACAGACTGCCCGCGGCCAGGTTCAACGGCTCACTGACTTCGCCGCGCACCACCAGATACCCCAGCAGCAACAGCAGACCAATGATCGGCCCCGGCAGCACCGGCAGGAACAAATGATTGATCGCAGTGCCCAGCAATTGAAACAGCACCAACCAGGTCAGCCCCCGTAGCAACATCCGCTCTATCCCCCCGCAACAGCCCCAATGAACGCGCCAATTCGGTTCACGACATGACTCTGTGGCGAGGGAGCTTGCTCCCGCTGGGCTGCGCAGCGGCCCCATTTTATGAGCGCTTCGCACTGGAGCGCCAGCCCGGTCAAGCGGGAGCAAGCTCCCTCGCCACAATCGAACACGCACGTTGAATGAACCGAATTGCAAAGAATGCGCCGGCATTATAAGCATGCCCACGCTATGGTTCGGCATTCGTAAAAAGCATGGTCGATGACCTTCCCGCCCCGCCATGTTGATCTACAGTGGTTCTCCGGGGACGCAAAATCCCCGTTCCAGAAAAAGTAAAACGATGAACCCAAGGAGAGTCTCAATGCCCTACGTCCCCGTTGCAGCGCTCAAAGATTATGTCGGCAAGGAACTTGGACGTTCCGATTGGCTTACCATCGATCAGGACCGCATCAACCTGTTCGCCGAAGCCACTGGCGACTTTCAGTTCATCCACGTCGATCCGGTCAAGGCCGCGCAGACCCCGTTCGGCAGCACCATCGCCCACGGTTTCCTGTCGCTGTCGCTGATCCCCAAGTTGATGGAAGACATCCTGATCCTGCCCGAGGGCGTGAAGATGGTCGTCAACTACGGGCTGGACAGCGTGCGTTTCATCCAACCGGTGAAGGTCGATTCCAAGGTCCGACTCAAGGTCGACCTGGTGGAAGTCACCGAGAAAAAACCCGGCCAATGGCTGCTCAAGGCCACCGCCACCCTGGAAATCGAAGGCTCGGAAAAACCGGCCTACATCGCCGAACCGCTGTCGCTCTGCTTCGTGTAAACCTGCGCACATGCGAAACCGTCCAGGCAGTTTCGCATCGCTTCTCTATATCCAGGAGCCAAAGCTGCGGCATACTCGTGGCCTGATGACCTGGATCCCGTTATGCGCTTACTCGTCCCACTGACCCTGACCCTGTTGCTCACCGCCTGTGGCGCCGGCGAATCACCGCTGCCTCCCGACGCGCGCCTGCCCGACGGCGGCCGCTATCGCGGCGACCTGGTGGACGGGCTGCTGCAAGGCCAGGGGCGCATCGACTACCCCAACGGCAGCTGGTACGCCGGGCAGTTCGACAAAGGCCAATGGCACGGCACCGGGGAATGGCATGGCAGCAACGGCGAGGTCTATCGCGGCCAGTTCCACCAAGGCCTGTTCCACGGCCAGGGCAGCCTGACCACACCCACCAGCAGCTACACCGGCGGCTTCAAGCTGGGGCGTCGGGACGGTGAAGGGACGCTCAAGGAAAACGGCATGACCTACCGGGGCGAGTTCAAGGCCGACCGTTATTCCGGTCTCGGTCGCCTGGAGCTCGACGACGGCAGCCAGTACCAGGGCCCCTTCGTCAACGGCAAGCCCAACGGTGAAGGCCAGCGCTTCGACGCCAGCGGCAACCAGTTCACCGGGCACTTTGTCGACGGGCAATTGCAGGGCAAGGGCACCTTCAACAGCGCCGAGGGCGATGTCTACATCGGCGGATTCAGGAACAACCAGCTCAACGGTCGCGGTCGCTATGAAAATGCCGACGGCGATGTCTGGATCGGCCAGTTCAAGGACGGCGCACTGACCGGCAAGGGCGAACTGATCGGCGCCGACGGCAGCCACTACCTCGGCCAATTCAATGATTGGCGCTTTACCGGCGAGGGCCGCCTGAACCTGCCCGACGGCAGCTTCTACATTGGCCAGTTCGAGGCCGACAGCTATCACGGGCGCGGCACCCTGGTGCTCACCGATGGCACGGTGCAAAGCGGCACCTGGGCCAACGGCCAGCGGGTGCGCGACGCTGACGGCAGGCTGCTACCGGATGTCCTCGAACTCGGCCTGCTGGCCCAGGGCCGCCTGCTCGAGGACGCCCTGGCCAACATCCCGGCCTCGACCCCGGCGGTGGAGCTGTACAGCCTGACCCTGGGCGGCGACGGCAAGCAAAGCGTGTTCCTGCGCGAATCCGACTACGTCGCCAACATGCTCACCAGCCGCTTCGGCGCGTTCGGGCAGATCCGCCTGGTGAACCACCGCGACCACCTCGGCGACCGGCCCATGGCCAGCCGTGAAAGCCTGCGCCGCGCCGCCGCTACCCTGGCCGAACGCAGCGGCCCGGAAGACCTGATTTTCATCTACCTGACCAGCCACGGCACCAGCGAGCATGAACTGGTGCTCGACCAGCCGCGCATGGAACTGGCCGACCTGCCCGCCGATGAACTGGCGGTGGTCCTCGCACCGCTGAAGAATCGCGACAAGATCGTGGTGATCTCGGCCTGTTATTCCGGCGGTTTCATCCCGGCGCTCAAGGACGAACGCACGCTGATCATGACCGCCTCCCGGGCCGACCGGGTGTCCTTCGGCTGCTCCGAGGAAGCCAACTTCACCTATTTCGGCGATGCGCTGTTCGCCCAGGCACTGAACCAGACCGACGACCTGGAGCAGGCCTTCAAACGGGCCAAGGGCATCGTTGCCGAGCGCGAGCAGGCAGACAATTTCGAAGCCTCGGAACCGCAGATCTGGGCGCCGAGGACGGTCCTGTCCCACTGGCAATTGCTGCGCAAACAGCAGGCACGTAAAGCATTGCAAAGTGCGGCATTGAACGACGAGGCCACAAAGAGCAACTAAGCTGAACCGTATCAAGGGGGAAACACTATGTACTTGACGCCTCAGCATGTTTTGCTCGCCGGTGCGACCGGATTGACCGGGGAACATCTACTGGACCGGCTGCTCAACGAGCCGACCATCACCCGCGTATTGGCGCCGTCACGCCGGCCACTGGCCGAGCATCCACACTTGGAAAACCCGGTTGGGGAACCGGCCCAAGTACTGCCCCAACTCAGCGGCCAGGTCGACATCGCCTTTTGCTGCCTCGGCACCACCCTCAAGAAAGCCGGCTCCGAGCAAGCCTTCCGCGCGGTGGACCTGGACTTGGTCGTGGCGTTTGCCAAGCGCGCCCGGGAACTGGGTGCACGGCACCTGGTGGTGATCAGCGCCCTGGGGGCCGACGCCCAGTCATCGATCTTCTACAACCGCGTCAAAGGCGAAATGGAGGCGGCCCTCAAGGCCCAGGACTGGCCGCAACTGACCATTTGCCGCCCTTCCCTGCTGCTGGGCGACCGCGTCGAACCGCGCCTGGCCGAACAACTGGCCGGGCCGTTGTCGAAGCTGATTCCAGGCAAGTACCACGGCATCGAAGCCTGCCAACTGGCCCGGGCCATGTGGCGTCTGGCGCTGGAAGAACAGGATGGGGTGCGGGTGGTGGAGTCGGATGAGTTGCGCAGGCTTGGCAAATAGTCATGTGGCGCCTAGTCGGACGCTTTCGCGAGCAGGCTCGCTCCCACAGTTGACCGAGTTCCGTCAGGAAGAATGAGGTCGAATGTGGGAGCGAGCCTGCTCGCGAAGGGCTCGCTACCAAATCCAAAGCCAAGCACTCATTGTGGCGAGGGAGCTTGCTCCCGCTCGACTGCGCAGCAGTCGCCTTGGATTTCAGGGGGAAAAAGCTTGGGGCCGCTTCGCAGCCCAGCGGGAGCAAGCTCCCTCGCCACAGGTTCCAGGCAGATCAAGCACTGTGGTGTTTGCTACAACCCGCCTGTCGCCCGGAACCCTACGCCTAATGCCGTGAACAACGACAACGGCAACAACAAGGTATCCAACAGCGCACTCCCCGGCAGATCGAGCCCTGGATAGCTCGGCGCCTCGGCCCCAAAGCGATCCTTGGCGCAGCAACCACCGTTGAGGGCGTACAGATCCAGGCGCGTCCCGGCGTACACCACTGGCGCACCCGGTTTGGCGGCGTCGAGGGTGCGGGCGGTGGCGCAGCCGGTCAGTTGCAGCGCCAGCAGCACGATCAGCAGCTTATTCATCACAGCTCAAATGATGCTCGCCCCAGCGCGGCAACATGTCCTGGGGAATGTTCAGCAGGTTGAGGATTCGCGCGACCACGAAATCGATCAGATCGTCGATGGTCTGCGGCTGGTGATAAAAACCCGGCGAGGCCGGCAGGATGGTCACGCCCATGTTCGACAGCTTGAGCATGTGCTCCAGGTGAATGCTCGAATACGGCGCTTCCCGCGGCACCAGGATCAACTGACGGCGCTCCTTGAGCGTGACGTCCGCCGCCCGTTCGATGAGGTTGTTGCAGGCCCCGGTGGCAATCGCCGACAGCGTCCCGGTGGAACACGGCACCACCACCATCGCTGCTGGCGCGCCGGAACCCGATGCCACCGGCGACATCCAGTCTTCCTTGCCATACACACGAATCTGCCCCGCCGCCGCACCGGTGTATTCGGTGAGGAAGGCCTGCATCATCTGGGTCTTGGCCGGCAGGGTCACGTCGGTCTCGGTGGCCATCACCAGTTGCGCGGCCTTGGAGATGAGGAAGTGCACCTCACGGTCCTCGCGCACCAGGCAATCGAGCAGGCGCAAGCCGTACTGGGCGCCGGACGCACCGGTCATCGCCAACGTGATGCGTTCGGGGCCATAGCCCTCCAAACGAGTGTTCATTTCAGCGCCTCGGCGAGTTTGCCGTGCAGGCCACCGAAGCCGCCGTTGCTCATGATCACCACGTGGGTGCCGGGCTGGGCCTGGCTCTTCACGCGCTCGATGATGCCTTCCAGGGAATCGCTGACAATCGACGGCACCGTGCACAGCGCGGCGGTGGCGCCAAGGTCCCAGCCGAGGTTGGCCGGTGCGTACCAGATCACCTGGTCGGCATCGACCACGCTTTCCGGCAGGCCGTCGCGGTGGGCGCCGAGCTTCATGGAATTGGAACGCGGCTCGATGATGGCGATCAACGGCGCGTCACCGATGCGCTTGCGCAAACCGTCGAGGGTGGTGGCGATGGCCGTCGGGTGGTGAGCGAAGTCGTCATAAATGGTGATGCCGTTGACCTCGGCGACTTTCTCCATCCGCCGCTTCACGCTTTTAAACGCGCTCAACGCGGCAATGCCCATGGACGGTACCACGCCGACATGCCGGGCCGCCGCCAGGGTCGCCAGGGCGTTGGCGACGTTGTGCTGGCCGGTCATGTCCCACTCGACCACGCCTTGGGATTGGCCCTCGAACATGACTTCGAACTGCGAACCGTCATCCTTGAGCAATTTCACCTGCCACTGCCCGCCCGCGCCGGTGGTTTGCACCGGGGTCCAGCAGCCCATTTCGATGACGCGCTGCAACGCCGGCTCGGTGGTCGGGTGGATCACCAGGCCTTCGCTGGGGATGATGCGCACCAAGTGATGGAACTGCCGCTCGATGGCCGGCAGATCGGGGAAGATGTCGGCATGATCGAACTCAAGGTTGTTGAGGATCGCCGTGCGTGGACGGTAGTGGACGAACTTCGAACGCTTATCGAAAAACGCGCTGTCGTACTCATCGGCTTCGATCACGAAGAATGGCGTGCCACCCAGGCGCGCCGACACCGAGAAATTCTGCGGCACGCCACCGATCAGGAAGCCCGGGCTCATGCCCGCGTGTTCCAACACCCAGGCGAGCATGCTGCTGGTGGTGGTCTTGCCATGGGTGCCGGCCACGGCCAGG
Organism: Pseudomonas sp. OA65; assembly: GCF_017498305.1. Classification (NCBI taxonomy): domain Bacteria; kingdom Pseudomonadati; phylum Pseudomonadota; class Gammaproteobacteria; order Pseudomonadales; family Pseudomonadaceae; genus Pseudomonas; species Pseudomonas sp. OA65. The sequence goes on along the minus strand of NZ_JAGDEZ010000026.1, from coordinate 37,854 downwards.
ACCCAACGGCCCTGCAACACGTGATCGGCCAGCCACTGCGGCCCGGACACGTACGGCAGGCCTTTGTTGAGCACGTACTCCACCGCCGGGTTGCCACGGGACATGGCGTTGCCGATGACCACCAGGTCTGGCGCCGGCTCCAGTTGCGCCGGGTCATAACCTTGGGTCAGCTCGATGCCCTGGGCCTCCAGCTGCGTGCTCATCGGCGGGTAGACGTTAGCGTCGGAACCGGTCACGTGATGGCCCAACTCCTTGGCCAGGACCGCCATCGAACCCATGAAAGTGCCACAAATACCGAGAATATGGATGTGCATAGTCGACCTCGTAAACATGGCCGCAGGTTAGCGTAGGGAGGGGAAAATCGCACCTTGTGTTTGAGCCCCCCGGTGCACAGACGGCCTCCTGTGGGAGCAAGGCTTGCCCGCGATAGCGGTGGGTCAGTTGCATAGATGTTGAAGATGCCGCCGCTTTCGCGAGCAAGCCCGCTCCCACAGTTGACCGCACAACCCCGGCTTGCTACCGGCTGCTTTTGTGGCGAGGGAGCTTGCTCCCGCTCGACTGCGCAGCAGTCGCCTTCGGTTTCAGGGTGAAAAAAAAGCTTGGGGCTGCTGCGCAGCCCAGCGGGAGCAAGCTCCCTCGCCACAAAAGCAGTCAGTTGCCAAGTAGTCAGCAGTCAGCAGTCAGCAGTCAGCAGTCAGCAGTCAGCAGTCAGCAGTCAGCAGTCAGCAGTCAGCAGTCAGCAGATTAATTATCAGTGGTTCAGCGGGCAATCGCGTGTTTACGCAGCTTGCGGTAAAGGGTGTTGCGGCTGATGCCCAATTGCTCAGCGGTGTGGGTCATGTGCCAGCGCTGGCGCTCCAGGGCATCGAGCAGCGCCAGGCGCTCGGCGTCTTCCAGTGGCCGTTCCGCCAGCGTTTCAACCGGCGCAACCGGACGCTGGCGGATCATCGCCGGCAAGTCTTCCAACCCAATCCGCCCGCCGTCACACAACGCAGCCAGCGTACGCAGCACATTGCGCAGTTGCCGCACGTTGCCCGGCCAGTCGAACCCCAGCAATGCCTGGCGCGCCGGTTCGTCGATGAACACCGGCTCGGCGCCGCTCTCTTCAGCCAACAGGAAATCCAGCAACTGCGACTTGTCACTGCGCTCGCGCAACGCCGGCAGCGGGATTTCCAGGCCGTTGAGGCGGTAATACAAATCCTCGCGGAAACTGCCGTCCCGCACCCGGTCGAGCAACTGCCGGTGGGTGGCGCTGATGATGCGCACGTTCACCGGCTCGGGCTCGCCGCCGATGGGCACCACCTGGCGGTCTTCCAACACCCGCAGCAAGCGCGTCTGCAAGGCCAAGGGCATGTCGCCGATTTCATCGAGGAACAGCGTGCCGCCGTCGGCCTGTTGCAACTTGCCGCGCATGCCTTCCTTGCGTGCGCCAGTGAAACTGCCGCCGCGATAACCGAACAGCTCGCTCTCGATCAGGCTTTCCGGGATGGCCGCGCAGTTGAGGGCGACGAAGTTTTTCCCGGCGCGCTGGCTGGCGTGGTGCACAGCCTTGGCGAAGGCCTCCTTGCCGGAGCCGGTTTCACCCTGGATCAGCAGCGGCACATCGCGCTCGTAGACCCGCAGCGCCTTGCGAAAATGCTCCTGCAACGCCGCGTCCCCCAGGCAGATACCCGGCAGGCGGGCGGGCTCGATGGCCTTGAGCAACGGCGCGACCGGCACCGGCACGCTGCGGGGCTGGCCACGCAACACGGCGAACAAATGCCGGCCGTCACGGGTGCGCAACGGCCAACTGGCGCTGGCTTGGGCGCTGGCCCGCCCCAGCAACTCGTCCAGTGAACAGTCGAAAAAGTCCTCGACCCGCTGACCGAGCAAGCCACCGCGAATATGTCCCAAGAGATTGAGCGCGCTCTGGTTGACCGCGCAGATCCGCCCTTCGCCGTCGAAGGCCATCAAGCCTTCGCTGAACAACCCCACCGACTCGGCCTGCAAGTGGAAGCGCAGCAGCCATTGATTCTCGAAGCAACGCAGGAAATAGCAGCTCTCGATCATCTTCGCCGAGAGATTGACCAGGGCCATGGTGTGGAACTGGCTCTGGCGCGACACGTCCGGCCGGGCCGAAGAGACGTCGAGCACCGCCAGCAACTCGCCCTGGGGATCGAACACCGGGCTGGCCGAGCAGGTCAGGCCGGTGTGGCGGCCACGAAAGTGTTCTTCCTGATGAATGGTCAGGGCCTGGCGTTCCACCAGGCAGGTGCCGATGCCGTTGGTGCCTTCGCAGGCTTCGCTCCAGTCGGCGCCGAGCCAGAGGCCGGCCCGTTCGAAAATCTTCCGTTCGCTGGGGGCGGTGACGCAGTTGAGGATCACACCCCGGGCATCGGTGAGCAGCACCGCGTGGCCAGCGCCGGAGAGTTGCTGGTGCAGGCTGGTCATTTCATTGCCGGCGATGTGCAGCACCTGCTGCAAGCGCTCACGGCTCTCCAGCACCCGGCCATGCTCGAGCACCGTCGGCGCCAGGTTCTGGGCCGGATCGAGGTGATAGTCCTCGAGGCAGCGCAGCCAGGAACGGGCAATCGACGGATCGCTGCCAGGGCCCTGCAAATGGGCCTTGCCCTGGGTGACCGTCAGGACTTGCTGGGCATGGCGACTCAAGTGGTTGCTGTGCATGTTCTTATTATTCTCCCCTGAAGGACCTGCCTCACTGGAGCAACTGTTTAACATTTAACCCGTGTTCGACACTTAACCTGTGGCGAGGGGATTTATCCCCGCTGGGCTGCGCAGCAGCCCTGAAACCTGAGCATGCGGTGGATCAGATTGATCGAGCTGGCTGCTTTGGGGGCTGCTGCGCAGCCCAGCGGGGATAAATCCCCTCGCCACAATGTGCTGGGCAGGCCAACTTCGTGAGGCCCAGCATCCTCCAGCCCAACCGCCTTTGCAATGCTGGCGCGACCTGCCGGTCACAGACTGTCTCGCATCTGGCACAAACTGTCACACCCGCTGTATCGCAAGCGTCACACAGCCCCTCCGTTTGTCCGGCCAACTCCTCCTAAAGTCTTGATTTCCGGGCCCTGCAAGGCAATGGCCCAACCTTTGCTCTAGGCTTAAGTACCAGCGCGAATTTGCGCGGCTCCCTAATAAGCACAAAAGCCAAGGAGAACTCATCATGCGTTACGCTCACCCCGGTACTGAAGGCGCTATCGTTTCGTTCAAGGCTAAATACGGTAACTACATCGGCGGCGAGTTCGTCGCGCCTGTCAAAGGTCAGTACTTCACCAACACATCCCCGGTCAATGGCCAGCCCATCGCCGAATTCCCGCGCTCCACGGCCGAAGACATCGACAAAGCCCTGGACGCCGCCCACGCCGCCGCGGATGCCTGGGGCGCCACCTCGGTCCAGGCCCGGTCGCTGATCCTGCTGAAAATCGCCGACCGCATCGAAGCCAACCTTGAAGTGCTGGCGATCACCGAATCCTGGGACAACGGCAAGGCCGTGCGCGAAACCCTCAACGCCGACATCCCCCTGGCCGCCGATCACTTCCGCTACTTCGCCGGTTGCCTGCGGGCCCAGGAAGGCAGCGCCGCCGAGATCGACGGCAACACCGTGGCCTACCACATCCACGAACCGCTGGGCGTGGTCGGGCAGATCATCCCGTGGAACTTCCCGCTGCTGATGGCCGCCTGGAAACTCGCCCCGGCCCTGGCCGCCGGTAACTGCGTGGTGCTCAAGCCCGCCGAGCAAACCCCACTGGGCATCTGCGTGCTCATGGAGCTGATCGGCGACCTGCTGCCACCCGGCGTGCTGAACGTGGTGCAAGGTTTCGGCAAAGAAGCCGGCGAAGCCCTCGCCACCAGCAAGCGCATCGCCAAGATCGCCTTCACCGGTTCCACTCCGGTGGGCTCGCACATCATGAAATGCGCCGCTGAGAACATCATCCCGTCCACCGTGGAACTGGGCGGCAAATCGCCGAACATCTTCTTCGAAGACATCATGCAAGCCGAGCCGAGCTTCATTGAAAAGGCCGCCGAAGGCCTGGTGCTGGCGTTCTTCAACCAGGGCGAAGTCTGCACCTGCCCATCCCGGGCCCTGGTGCAGGAGTCGATCTACGACGAATTCATGCAAGTGGTGATGAAGAAAGTCCTGCAGATCAAACGCGGCGACCCGCTGGACACCGACACCATGGTCGGCGCCCAGGCGTCCGAGCAGCAATTCGACAAGATTCTTTCGTACCTGGAAATCGCCAAGGGCGAAGGCGCCGAGCTGTTGACCGGCGGCAAGGTGGAAAAACTCGAGGGCAACCTGGCGACCGGGTATTACATCCAACCGACCCTGCTCAAGGGCACCAACAAGATGCGCGTGTTCCAGGAAGAAATCTTCGGCCCAGTGGTGAGCATCACCACTTTCAAGGACGAAGCCGAAGCCCTGGCGATCGCCAACGACACCGAGTTCGGCCTCGGCGCCGGCCTCTGGACCCGCGACATCAACCGCGCCTACCGCATGGGCCGGGCGATCAAGGCTGGTCGCGTGTGGACCAACTGCTACCACCTGTACCCGGCGCATGCCGCGTTCGGTGGCTACAAGAAGTCCGGCGTGGGTCGTGAGACGCACAAGATGATGCTCGACCATTACCAGCAGACCAAAAACCTGCTGGTGAGCTACGACATCAATCCGTTGGGGTTCTTCTAAGCCCCTTGGGGCCAGGCAGGTCATTCTGCCTGGCCCTTTAGATCGCCTTCGCGAGCAGGCTCGCTCCCACAGGGATCTGTGGATAACTCGTTTCCAGGGTTGAAACAGATCCATTGTGGGAGCGGGCTTGCTCGCGAAGGCGGCCGTACCTTCAACATCTAAGTGACTGACACACTGCTTTCGCGAGCAAGCCCGCTCCCACAGGGGTCATGCGCCACTCCGGCGATCAGGTTGGATAAAACAACAATAAAAACAGGTAAACCCTTATGCCAAGCGATCATGCAAACCCGCAATCGGCAACGTCCTCGGTCGACTTCGAAAAAGTCGGCTCCGAATATTTCCAACAACGCGAACTGAAAAAAGGCGCGGCGGGCTGGGTCCTGCTGGTGGGCCTGGGCGTGGCCTATGTCATTTCCGGCGACTACGCCGGCTGGAACTTCGGCCTGGCCCAGGGCGGCTGGGGCGGGATGTTCCTCGCCACGCTGCTGATGGCCGCGATGTACCTGTGCATGTGCTTTTCCCTCGCCGAGCTGTCCTCGATGATCCCCACCGCCGGCGGCGGCTACGGTTTTGCCCGCAGCGCCTTCGGGCCCTGGGGCGGGTTTCTCACGGGCACGGCGATTTTGATCGAGTACGCCATCGCCCCGGCGGCGATTGCCGTGTTCATCGGCGCCTATTGCCAGTCGCTGTTCGGCATTGGCGGGTGGATGATCTACCTGGCGTTCTACATCATCTTCATCGCCATCCACATATTTGGCGTTGGCGAAGCGCTCAAGCTGATGTTCATCATCACCGCCGTCGCCGCCCTGGCGCTGGGGGTTTTCCTGGTGGCGATGGTGCCGCACTTCAACGTCGCCAACCTGCTGGACATTCCGGTCAAGGAAGCCGTGGGCGCCAGTCCGTTCCTGCCCTTCGGCTACGTCGGCGTCTGGGCGGCGATCCCTTATGCCATCTGGTTTTTCCTCGCCGTGGAAGGCGTGCCCCTGGCCGCTGAAGAAACCAAGAACCCCAAGCGCGACCTGCCACGCGGCCTGATCGGCGCCATGTTGGTGCTGGTGGCCTTCGCCCTGCTGATCCTGGTGATCGGCCCGGGCGGCGCCGGCTCCAACGCGCTGATGACCTCGGGCAACCCGCTGGTGGAAGCCTTGGCCAAGGCCTACGGTGGCTCGACCTGGATGGGCAGCTTCGTCAACCTCGTCGGCCTGGCCGGTTTGATCGCGAGTTTCTTCTCGATCATCTACGCCTACTCGCGGCAGATCTTTGCCTTGTCCCGCGCCGGCTACCTGCCACGCAAACTCTCGGAAACCAATAAAAGCAAGGCACCGGTCCTGGCCTTGGTGATCCCCGGCATCATCGGTTTCGGCCTGTCCTTGACCGGCCAGGGCGACTTGCTGATTCTGGTAGCCGTGTTCGGCGCGACCATTTCCTACGTGCTGATGATGGCCGCGCACATCACCCTGCGCATCCGTCGCCCCAAAATGGACCGGCCATACCGCACGCCGGGCGGCATCTTCACCTCGGGCGTGGCCCTGGTGTTGGCGTGCATCGCCGTGGTGGCGGGTTTCCTGGTCGATCCTCGGGTAGTGATCGGCGCCGCGATCATCTATGGAGTGTTAATTGCTTACTTTGCTTTCTACAGTCGGCATCACTTGGTCGCAGGCACGCCCGAAGAGGAATTCGCGGCCATTCAAAAAGCCGAAGAAGCCTTGCACTAAGCCGTAACGTGCCGAAAACCACGGCGCCGCCCAGCGGCGCCGTCACGGAGAACCTGTATGGCCAGCTTTGCACACACGGTCGGCGCCCAGACCTACCGCTTCGACAGCCTCAAAGACCTGATGGCCAAGGCCAGCCCAGCCCGTTCCGGGGACTTCCTCGCCGAGATCGCCGCCCTCAACGATGGCGAGCGCGTAGCCGCGCAAATGGCCTTGGCCGACCTGCCCCTCAGCCATTTCCTGCAAGAAATGCTGATTCCTTACGAGGTCGACGAAGTCACCCGATTGATCGTCGACACCCACGACAAACAAGCCTTTGCCGCCGTCAGCCACCTCACCGTCGGCGGTTTTCGCGACTGGCTGCTCAGCGAAGCCGCCGATGAACAGAGCCTGCGCGCCTTGGCCCCCGGCCTGACGCCGGAAATGGTCGCCGCCGTGTCGAAGATCATGCGCGTGCAGGATCTGGTGCTGGTGGCGCAGAAAATCCGCGTCGTCACCAAGTTCCGCGGCACCCTCGGCCTGCGCGGACGCCTGTCCACGCGCCTGCAACCCAACCACCCCACCGACGAACCCGCCGGCATCGCCGCGAGCATCCTCGACGGCCTGCTCTTCGGCAACGGCGACGCCATGATCGGCATCAACCCGGCCACCGACAGCACCGCCTCGATCTGCGCCATGCTGGAAATGCTCGACGCCATCATCCAGCGCTACGACATCCCTACCCAGGGCTGCGTGCTGACCCACGTCACCACCTCCATCGAAGCGGCAAACCGGGGCGTGCCCCTGGACCTGGTGTTCCAGTCCATCGCCGGCACCGAAGCGGCCAACGCCAGTTTCGGCATCAACCTGAACATCTTGAAGGAAGGCTACGACGCCGGGCTCAGCCTGAATCGCGGCACCTTAGGCAACAACCTGATGTATTTCGAAACCGGCCAGGGCAGCGCGCTGTCAGCCAACGCCCACCACGGCGTCGATCAACAGACCTGCGAGACCCGGGCCTACGCCGTGGCGCGACATTTCAACCCGTTTTTGGTGAACACGGTTGTAGGCTTCATCGGCCCGGAATACCTCTACAACGGCAAACAGATCATCCGCGCCGGCCTCGAAGACCACTTCTGCGGCAAGTTGCTCGGCGTGCCGATGGGCTGCGACATCTGCTACACCAACCACGCCGAAGCCGACCAGGACGACATGGACACCCTGCTGACTCTGCTGGGCGTGGCCGGGATCAACTTCATCATGGGCATCCCCGGCTCCGACGACATCATGCTCAACTACCAGACCACCTCGTTCCACGACGCCCTCTACGCCCGCCAGACCCTGGGCCTCAAGCCGGCGCCGGAATTCGAAACGTGGCTGGCGAACATGGGCATCTTCACCCAGGCCGATGGCCGGGTGCGGTTCGGCGACAACCTGCCACCGGCGTTCCGTCATGCCTTAGCGCACTTGGGATAAGAGACCTGCCATGGATAAATCACCTGTCGATCCACAAAACCCTTGGCTGAACCTGCGCACCCTCACCCCGGCGCGCATCGCCCTGGGCCGCACCGGCACCAGTCTGCCGACCTCGGCGCAACTGGACTTCCAATTCGCCCACGCCCAGGCCCGCGATGCGGTGCATCTGGCGTTCGACCACCAGGGCATTCGCGCACAACTGGATGAACGCGGCCGTGAAAGCCTGCTGCTCCACAGCGCGGCCAGCGACCGCAACAGTTATCTACAGCGCCCGGACCTGGGCAGACGGCTCGATGAGGCATCCGCGCACATCCTGGACGCGTACGCGGCGGCCCACCCTGGCGGCGTGGACCTGGCCATCGTCGTGGCTGACGGCCTGTCGGCGCTGGCCGTGCATCGGCATACCTTGCCGTTCCTAGCGCGGCTGGAAGAACAGATCACTGCTGAAGGCTGGTCGGTGTCGCCCATCGTTTTGGTGGAACAAGGCCGCGTCGCCGTGGCCGATGAAGTCGCCGAACGGCTCGGTGCCAAGATGTCGGTGATCCTGATCGGCGAACGCCCCGGCCTCAGTTCTCCCGACAGCCTGGGGCTGTATTTCACCTACGCCCCCAAGGTCGGCCTGAACGATGCCTATCGCAACTGCATCTCCAACGTTCGCCTCGAAGGCTTGAGCTACGGCATGGCGGCCCATCGCCTGATCTACCTGATGCGCGAGGCCTGCCGCCGACAGCTCTCGGGGGTCAATCTGAAGGACGAAGCCCAGCTAAACACTCTAGAGTCGGAAAACGCTGCCGATATGAAAGGTAATTTCCTACTGGCGCCGCCCCGCGACTGATCCGTTTATCCGATTGCGTTTTTGATCCGCTTTCAGGCAGCATCAAAAGCACGGCAGCGCGACAGTGTTGTCTGAATATCTGTCGACCTTTGCAGACGAGACCTACCATGCGGATTATCCAAGCAACCCTGGAACACCTGGACCTGCTGACCCCATTGTTCGTCAAATACCGAGAATTCTACGGCTCACTGCCCTACCCGGATTCGTCCCGAGCCTTCCTCGAAAAGCGCCTGCGCCGCAAAGAGTCGGTGATCTACCTGGCCCTGCCCGATGACGATGACAACCGGCTGCTGGGGTTCTGCCAGCTCTACCCGAGCTACTCATCGCTGTCGCTCAAGCGCGTGTGGATCCTCAACGACATCTACGTCGCCGAAGACGCCCGCCGCCAGCTGGTGGCCGACAACCTGATCCGCACCGCAAAAAAAATGGCCAAGGAAACCAACGCCGTCCGCATGCGCGTCTCTACCAGCAGCAACAATGAAGTCGCGCAGAAGACCTACGAATCGATTGGGTTCAAGGAAGACACCGAGTTCAAGAACTACGTGTTGCCGATCAGCGAAGATTTGACCTGATGACCGCGGACTGATCACTCTGTAGGAGCTAATGTGGGAGCAAAGCTTGCTCGCGATAGCGGTCTGTCAGGCCCATCAATGGTGACCGAATAGCCGCCATCGCGAGCAAGCTTTGCTCCCACGGGTGTTTCACCCTTCAGAAATCCCCAGCTACAAACTCCCCCCGCACTCCCCCCGCCCCACCGTATAATGCCGCTCTTCCCGGCTTGTAAGAAAAAGCTACACACCCTGTAGCCCATATTCAAAGCCAGACCCACCCGCCTGCCGAGTCGGGCCGCCACCACAGGTGCCATACATGGATTTCAACCCCCTCGACCTCATCCTGCATCTCGACGTCTACCTCGACATGCTGGTGACCAACTACGGGACGTGGGTCTACGCCATCCTGTTCCTGGTGATCTTCTGTGAAACCGGCCTGGTGGTCATGCCCTTCCTGCCCGGCGACTCCCTGCTGTTCATCGCTGGCGCCGTCGCCGCCGGTGGCGCCATGGACCCCGTCTTGCTGGGCGGCCTGCTGATGCTCGCGGCCATCCTCGGCGACAGCACCAACTACCTCATCGGCCGCACCGCCGGCGAAAAACTCTTCAGCAACCCCAACTCGAAAATCTTCCGCCGCGACTACCTGCAGCAAACCCACGACTTCTACGACAAACACGGCGGCAAAACCGTGACCCTGGCGCGCTTCCTGCCGATCATCCGCACCTTCGCGCCCTTCGTCGCCGGCGTCGGCAAAATGCCTTACCCACGCTTTTTCGGCTTCAGCGTGCTCGGCACCATCCTGTGGGTCGGCGGCCTGGTGACCCTCGGCTACTTCTTCGGCAACGTGCCGTTCATCAAGCAGAACCTGTCGCTGCTGGTGGTGGGCATCATCCTGCTGTCGCTGCTGCCGATGATCATCAGCCTGGTGCGCAGCAAACTGAACCAGCGCGCCTCGAAAGCCCAACCGCGCTGATCGCCCATGTGGTCCCTGAGCAACTGGCGCCGCCGACGCACCCTCGCCAAACACCCCGTGGCCGAGGACACCTGGCAGCGGGTGCGCCAACAATTGAGCTTCCTCGACGGCATCAGCGCCGCCGAGGACCAATGGCTGCGGGAAGCCTGCGTGCTGTTCCTCCACGACAAACACCTCACCGCCCTGCCCGGCGTCGAACTGCACCAGGAACAACGCCTGCTCCTCGCCGCCCAAGCCCAATTGCCACTGATGCACCTCGGCGAGCTGAACTGGTACCAGGGCTTCCACGAAATCGTCCTCTACCCCGACGACTTCCTCAGCCCCCAGCGCTACCGCGACGCCAGCGGCATCGAGCACGAATGGGACGGCGAACACAGCGGCGAAGCCTGGCCCCAAGGCCCGATCATCCTGGCCTGGGATGGCGTGATGGCCAGCGGCGGCTGGGACGGCTACAACCTGGTGATCCACGAACTGGCGCACAAACTCGACATGCTCAACGGCGATGCCAACGGCCTGCCACCGCTGCACGCCGACATGCGCGTCAGCGATTGGGCCGACGCCATGCAGCAAGCCTTCGACGACCTCGACCGCCAACTCGACCACAACCCCGACGCACAAACCGCCATCGATCCCTACGCCGCGGAAAACCCGGCCGAGTTCTTCGCCGTCACCAGCGAATACTTCTTCAGCGCCCCGGACCTGCTGCACCAGGCCTATCCACGGGTGTATGAACAGCTCAAAGCGTTCTATCGCCAGGATCCGTTGGCCCGGCTGCGGCAACTTCAGGCCGAAGATCCGGTCTATCAGGCGTCATACTAAGGTCTCTAAGACCCTGGTAACGTGGCAACAGCGGCCGAATATGCCTATAATCGCCGCCACTTTTTGGTCAATCCGACCAGTCATTTGGTCAACTAACGGGGGCACCGCCCAATGAGCTACAGCAAGATTCCGGCTGGCAAAGACCTGCCGAACGACATCTACGTCGCAATCGAAATCCCGGCCAACCACGCCCCGATCAAATACGAAATCGACAAAGACAGCGACTGCCTGTTCGTTGACCGTTTCATGGCTACCCCGATGTTCTACCCGGCCAACTACGGTTACATCCCCAACACCCTGGCCGACGACGGCGACCCCCTCGACGTGCTGGTCGTGACCCCATACCCAGTGGCCCCAGGCTCGGTCATCCGTGCCCGTCCAGTCGGCATCCTGAACATGACCGACGACGGCGGCGGCGATGCCAAAGTCATCGCAGTGCCACACGACAAACTGTCGCAACTGTACGTCGACGTGAAGGAATACACCGACCTGCCACCGCTGCTGATCCAACAGATCGAACACTTCTTCGCGAACTACAAAGATCTCGAAAAAGGCAAGTGGGTCAAAATCGAAGGCTGGGCCGGCGCAGACGCCGCCCGCGAAGCGATCACCAAGTCGGTTGCCGCCTACAAAGGCTGAAACTGTATTTGAATAAAAAACCCCGGTTTGCGCCGGGGTTTTTTTATGCCTTAATGGGACTTAATACATACACGTATTAACATCGTTTAAACCCGTTTAGCCCGCGCCTTTCAATTCCTGCAAACGGAAAGATCATCTTATATATTTGAACAAGCTGTTTATTGCCGAAAACATCGTCGCCCCTAAACTTCCCGTTTATGAAAATACAGTCCAGTGGCGACCGCTTCCGAGCCCTTCTAAAAGAAGCGAACATCCGTTCCGCCGACTTTGCGAAGTTATATGGCGTGAAATCCCAACACGTGAACAACTGGTTCAACCGTGGCATCCCGCCCGGGCGCATCCATTCCATCGCCAGCCTGCTGACCGTCAGCCCGCAATGGCTCGCCCACGGCGAAGGCCCGCAAACCCCATTGGGCCTCGGCCCCGGCACCACCTATGAAGCGGCCGAAAACGACGGCGTCTACAGCGTGGCCGAACCCACGGACATCGAACTGCCTTTCTACAAGGAGGTCCCCATCGCCCCCGGCGAAACCAAAACCCACATCGTCGAAATCCCTGACCAATCCATCCGCCTACCCCGCAGCCACCTCGAATCCCTGGAAATAGACCCCAGCGACGCCATTTGCATCACCATGGTCGGCGACAGCATGGCCGAACGCATCGAAGACGGCTCCACCCTCGCCATCGACCGCGGCCTGACGCAAATTGTCGACGGCCAAATTTATGCCCTCGAACATGACGGCATGCTCCGCATCAAATACCTGCACCGAATCCCCGGTAATCGACTGCGCCTGCGTAGTCATAACAGTGCTGCGTATCCTGACGAGGTCTTCAGTGCCGAACAGATCGACGCGCAACACATCCACGTGATCGGCTGGGTGTTCTGGTGGTCAACCCTCAACAAACAGAGACCGCCGGTGTTCGATTGACTCCCCAACGGCAGGGATCGCTTTTCGTGGCGAGGGAGCTTGCTCCCGCTGGGCTGCGCAGCAGCCCCCTGCTTTCCCCCTGAATCACCCTAACCCAATGATTCCACACCACTTACCACTGGGATTCCAAAGCAAACCCGCGTATCCTCCGCCCCACATTTGCGAGCCCACGCCTCGCACCGACAAGGCAGATCACTTTCTGACCAAGTCCCACAGCCGGCCGCAAGAGCCGGATGTACGTTTTGAAGGCTGGTAAGGTTTGTCAAAAACGAGCTGAATCAGTCAACGAGAAGCCGGCCATAAGCCGGCTTTTTTAATGTCTGAAATCTGTACCTACCTTCGCAGCGACGGCATTTAAGCGTAAGCATCCGGGCATCCTGTCTTGCGCCACACAACCTGACCCCGTACAACCGAGACTGCTCAGTGCCAGGCTTGGATTGGGATACAATCCCCGGCATTTAATACCATCAGGATCGGCATTCGCTCCCTGAGCGCCCACAAGAGATTCCGCAATGCCCCTCACGCTGCAACAACTGGAACGCCATCTGTTCAAAGCTGCCGATATTCTGCGCGGCAAGATGGATGCCTCGGAATTCAAGGAATACATTTTTGGCATGCTGTTCCTCAAGCGCTGCTCCGACGTATTCGAGGAGCGCTATGAGCAGGTCGTTGTCGATGAGATAAACGCTGGCAAGAGCAAGGCCGAAGCCTTTGTCACGGCGGAAAACCCGCGATGGTACAAGCGCGATGGTAGTTTTTGGGTGCCCAGCCATTCGCGCTTCAAGTATTTGCTCAACGAAGCGCACATCAATGTCGGCAACCTGCTCAACAAGGCGCTGGGTGGCATTGAGGAAAATAACGTCTCCTTGGAAGGGGTGCTGGAGCACATCGACTTCACCCGCAAGGTCGGCCAGAGCAAGCTTCCCGATCAGAAGCTGCGCCAACTCATCACCCACTTCGGTGACGTGCGCCTTCGCAACAGTGACTTCGAATTTCCCGACCTGCTGGGTGCTGCCTACGAATACCTGATAGCAGAGTTCGCCGATTCGGCCGGCAAGAAAGGCGGCGAGTTCTATACGCCTCGCCCGGTGGTGAGACTGATGGTGCAACTGCTCAAGCCGACCCTAGCCCACGATATCTATGACCCCTGCTGCGGTTCGGGCGGTATGTTGATTGCTGCCAAGGAGTATATCGACGAGCACGGCGAGGACGGCCGCAAGGCAAACCTGTTCGGCCAGGAATTCAACGGCACCGTTTGGTCCATCGCGCAGATGAACATGCTGCTGCACGGCATCAGCAACGCCTGGCTGGAGAACGAAGACACCCTGGCCGACCCTCGGCATATCGAGGGCGGCGAACTGCGCCGCTTCGACCGCATCCTCACCAACCCGCCGTTCTCCATCAACTGGGGCCACTCCGAGAAAAGTCCGGATGGCAGCCTGGCCTGGAACCCGACATTCCGCGAGCAGCGTTTCCGCTTCGGCGAAGTGCCGTTGGGCTCGAAAAAAGCCGACCTGATGTTCCTCCAGCACATGCTCTCCGTGACCCGCGACGAGGGCATGGTTGCCACCGTACTGCCCCATGGCGTGCTGTTCCGGAGCGGTGAGGAACGCAGCATTCGCACTGGCATTATCGAGAACGATCTGCTGGAGGCCGTAATCGGCCTGCCGGCCAACCTGTTCTATGGCACCGGCATCCCCGCCTGTATCCTCATCCTGCGCCAACAAAAGCAGGAAGGCGCCAACCGCATCAGCAGTAAACCTGCAGCGCGCCAAGGCAAGGTGCTGTTCATCAACGCCGACCGCGAATACTTCGAAGGCCGCGCGCAGAATTACCTGCTGCCCGAACATATCGAGAAAATCACTACCGCCTTCAACGAATTTCGCCGGGTCGATGGTTTTAGCGACGTGGTGGATATCACCACACTGCGCGACAACGACTACAACCTTAATATCCGCCGCTATGTGAATAACACACCGCTGCCCGAGCCGCATGATGTGCGTGCCCACCTGCTGGGTGGCGTGCCCAAGGCCGAAGTCGAAGCGAAAGCTCCGCTATTTGCCGCCCAGGGTCTCGACCCGCAAGACCTGTTCGTGGCACGCGATGCGCTGTATTTAGACTTTAGCGGCGAGCTGAACCGTCGCGCCGACCTCAAGCCGGCCGTCGAAGGTAACGCCGGCCTGCTGGCTAAGGAGGCTGCCCTCCGTGATGCCTTCGAGAGCTGGTGGTACAAACACAGCCCGCGTATCACCGCCCTGACTGGGAAGCTGGATAACAGCGCTGCCCTGGTCGAGTTGCGCGGCGAACTGCTAGCCAGTTTTAGCCAGACGCTGGAAAGCATTGGCCTGCTCGACCCCTTCCAGATTCGGGGCATCGTCGCAGGCTTCTGGTACCAGAGCAAATATGACTTTCTCGGCCTGATGGCCCGCGGCAGCCGGGGCGTGATTGATGCCTGGCGCACCGGCATAGTCACCGCTCTGGAAGACAAGACCAGCAAGCAAAGCCCGCTGGAGCACAAGCTGGTGAAATTCCTGCTCGGCGATTTCGTTGCCGATTTGGCCGAGCTGGAAGCAAAAAAGACCGAACTGGATAGTCAGCTCAAGGCCGCATCCCCAACCAAGGGGGAAGAGGCTGACGAGGCCGACAACGCAACGGATACCGATGACGAAGAAAACACCGTCGACGAAGCCCAGCTCAAAGCCTGGAAAGCCGAGTTGACCAAGGTAAAGAAACAGCTCAAGAATCGGCAAGAAAACTTCGCCAGCCACCTGAATCAGGCCGTCGACGGGCTGAACGAGCAGCAAGCCGCTGAACTGCTGCTGACCATCCTGCACAACGATATGCAGGCCATCGTCGAACGCTATATCGCCGCCCAGCGCAAGCAGTTAGTCGCCGCCTTCGAGAACTGGTGGGACAAGTACCGGGTAACGCTGAACGAAATCGAGCAGAAGCGCGATGCTGCGGCAAAGGCGTTACATGGGTTCCTGAAGGGGTTGGAGTATGTCTAAGCTCGACGCGCTCCTCTCTCTTGAATATGGTGAACCGCTACCTGCCGAACGCCGCACTGGACACGGCTTTCCCGTATTTGGCTCAAATGGTGAGGTTGGTCGCCATCGATCGGCACTGATCGCTGGGCCGGGGATTGTTGTCGGTCGTAAGGGCAGCGTTGGCAAGGTCACTTGGTCTGATGAAAATTTCTGGCCCATTGATACGACGTATTGGGTGAATTGTCCGCCAGAAGAGCGTCGTTGGGTGTATTGGGTATTGTCTTGGTTGCCCCTTCATCTACTGGATACATCTACCGGTATCCCAGGATTGAACCGGAGGGATGTTTATGAGCTGGAGGTTTACCGACCAGAATTCGGAGAGCGGCGTAAGATTGCCCAAATACTGGACACCTTCGACACCGCCATACGCGAAACCGAGGCGTTGATCGACAAGCTCAAGGCCGTCAAGCAGGGCCTGCTGCACGACTTATTGACCCGAGGCATCGACTCCAACGGCCAACTGCGACCACCACAGAGCGAAGCGCCGCAACTCTACAAGGAGTCACCCTTGGGTTGGATTCCGAGGGAGTGGCAATGCACAGATTTGGCTAAGCGTTTGGCAAGGATTACCTATGGTTTTACAAGCCCAATGCCGACAACCGATGAAGGCCCGTGGATGCTGACAGCCACTGACGTATCGGAAAGCAGAATTTTGTACGAGCAAGCACGTCATACCACTGAACGCGCATTTCGATTGCTCTCAGCAAAGAGCCGGCCGAACGTTGGCGATGTGCTTGTTACCAAGGACGGAACTCTCGGCCGTGTTGCCGTTCTCGACCGTGATGACGTCTGCGTGAATCAATCTGTCGCTGTTCTTTCGCCCAAAACCGGCGCTGACTCGTCCTATCTTGCAACCTATCTCCAGTCTCCTATCGGTCAAGAGAGAATGCTGGCTGATTCTGGTGGCTCTACGATCAAGCATTTATACATCTCAAAGTTGGCAGGGATGAGTACTCCTTGGCCAGAGGAAAATGAGATGAATGCCATTGTATCGCGGATCTCGGGCATGACAGCGCGACTAGAAAATGAAGAATCGTTACTTTCAAAATTAAATCGACAAAAATCCGGCGTGATGGACGATCTGCTGACCGGCCGCGTGCACGTCACCTTGCTGCTGGAGTCTTTTCAGCATGCTGCACCAACGGAAGTCTGATATGCCCCAGCGCCTACCGTCCCGCGAGTCCCTCACCGTCGAGTTCAAAAGCGACCGCAGCAAGCTCCCCGACCGCGAACTGATCGAGGCGCTGGTCTGTCTGGCCAATGCCGAGGGCGGCGAGCTATGGCTGGGTGTCGAGGACGACGGCACACCCACCGGCCTGCATGCCGAGCATCGCCTGCTGGAAGGCCTGGCCGGCATGGTCGCAGCGCGTACCTCGCCGTCGCTGAACGTACAGGCCGAGGCGATCGACCTGAATGGAGTGACCGTGGCTCGCATCCATGTGCCCAAGGCCCAGGGCGAGGTGGCCACCACCAGCGGCGTCTACCTGCGCCGCCGCTTGAAGCACGACGGCACTCCCGAATGCGTAGCCATGCTGCCCCATGAACGCAACAGCCGCGCAAGCAACTTCGGCCTGCTCGATGTCTCTGCCCAGCCGGTGTCAGGCGCCACCCTTTCCGACCTCGACCCGCTGGAACGCGAACGTCTGCGCCAGGCAGTACAGCAATACGGCGGCGACCGCGTGCTGTTGGAACTGGACGATGAAGCTCTGGACGGCGCACTACTGCTCACTGCGCGCCAGCCAGACGGTACGCGCGTGCCAACCCTCACCGGCCTGCTACTGATCGGTAGGGAAACCTCCCTTCGCCAACTAGTACCCACCCACGAGTTCGCTTTCCAGGTGCTGGCCCAGCAGGCAGTGCGCTTCAACGAGTTTCGCCGCTTCCCATTGCTCAAGGCACTGGACTGGCTGGAAACCAACTTCCGCCCCTACAACCCAGAGGAAGAACTGCAGGTTGGCCTGTTCCGCGTGCCAGTGCCAAAGGTCGACCTCGGTGCCTTCCGTGAAGCCGTAGCCAATGCCTTGGTGCATCGCGACTACCACGGCAGAGGCGCGGTGCATGTGCGCCTGGAGGACGACGCCCTGGTGGTCAGCAACCCCGGTGGCCTGGTCGATGGCGTCACCCTGGCCAACCTGTTGGTGACCGAACCGCGCCCGCGCAACCCGGCCCTGGCCGACGCCATGAAGCGCATCGGTGTGGTCGAACGCTCCGGCCGAGGCGTGGACAAGATTTTCCGCGGCATGCTCAAGTTCGGCCGCCCGGCCCCGGATTACGGCTACACCACCGCCCAGAGCGTTGTGCTGCGCCTGCCCACAGCCGAGGCCGACCTGGACTTTCGTCGGCTGGTAGTCGAACACGAGCGCGCCACCCACGCCGAGCTGCCCATCGACAGCCTGATCGCCCTGGCCGCCCTGCGTGAAACCAAGCGCGTCAAGGCCGACGAACTGGCTGTACAGATCCAGCGCGACACCGCCAGTGCCAAACGCACCCTGGAAGCCCTGACCGAAGCCGGATTGGTCGAGGCCCACGGTTCTACCCGAGGGCGCAGCTATACCCTGTCGGCCAGCCTGTATCAGGCTGTGGGCGACAAGGCCGGCTATACCCGCCAGGCAGGCTTCGCTCCGATTCAGCATGAGCAGATGGTGCTGAACTATGTGCAGCAGCATGGGCAAATCAAACGTGCCGAGGTCATGGGGCTATGTCGCATATCAACTGACCAGGCGGCCAAGCTGCTGAAAAAGCTGAAAGATAAAGGCGCCATTGCACAGAGCGGCAAGAATCGAGGGGCAACCTACACCCTTGGCACATTGGAGTGAGCCGGAATGTGTGGGAATGTGCGGGAATGCGTGGGAATGTGCGGGAATGCGTGGGAATGTGCGGGAATGTGCGGGAATGTGCGGGAATGTGCGGGAATGCGTGGGAATGTGCGGGAATGCGTGGGAATGCGTGGGAATGCGTGGGAATGTGCGGGAATGTGCGGGAATGTGCGGGAATGAGTGGGAATGAGCCGGAATGAGCCACTATGAGCCTGTATGACCCCATACACGCCTGAACTGGATTAAAGGAGTAACCGTGGGCTGGGAATTGGATGACGTCGAAAAACCCTTTGTGACTCAGTTACAGGGGCTGAACTGGAAGCATACCGAGGGCAGCCTCGACGACCCGGCCATCACTGGCCGCAGCAGTTTCAGTGAAGTGATTCAGCGGGCCGCACTGGCCGAGTGCTTGCGTGCCATCAACCTGCGCGACGGTCAGCCCTGGCTGGATGAGCAGCGCATTGCCGAAGCACTGGCGGCCATTACCCGCGTGGGCGCCGGCAAGCTGATGGAAGCCAACCAGACAGTCACTGAGCTGCTGCTCAAAGGCATTACTGTCGACGGCCTCCAGGGCTGGGAAGGCGGGCGTGGCCAGACCATCCAGTACATCGACTGGGCCACCCCGGCCAATAACCACTTCAGCGTGATCAACCAGTTCCGAGTGGATTGCCCACCGGGGTACAGCAGCGGCAAGAAATTTATCGTCCCGGATCTGGTGTTGCTGGTGAACGGCATCCCGCTGGTAGTGGTGGAGTGCAAGAGCCCCTCCATCCCAGAACCGCTGGCCGAAGCTGTCGATCAATTGCGCCGCTACAGCAACCAGCGCAAGGCAGCCTTCGAAGTCGAGGACAACGAGGGCAACGAAACACTGTTCGCTAGCGTGCAGCTGTTGGTCGCCAGTAGCTACGACGAAGCACGGGTGGGCTGCATTGGGGCCGGCTTCGGGCATTTCTCCCAATGGAAAACCGTGGTTGGCCCGGAAGGTAGCGGCAGCGAGCAGTCAGTAGCCGAGCAGCTAGGCAAAGCCAAACTGTCCGAGCAGGAGCGCCTGGTGGCAGGAATGCTGACGCCGGCCCATCTGCTCGATCTGATCCGGCATTTCATGCTGTTTATGCAGGTTGGCGGGCAGACCATCAAGACGGTCTGCCGCTACCAGCAGTACCGCGCGGTGAACCGCACGGTGATCCGCATGAAACACGGCCAGACACGCGTCGAGCATGGCGAGAGCGACCAGCGCGGCGGCATCGTTTGGCACACCCAGGGTTCGGGCAAGAGCCTGACCATGGTATTTCTGGTGCGCAAGATGCGCACGGACACACAGCTGCGCCGCTTCAAAGTCATCGTGGTCACTGACCGTAAAGACCTTCAAAGCCAGCTCGCCGCCACCGCCACCCTGAGCGGTGAACTGCCGGAGGTGGCCTCCAATATCGAGGGTGTTAAAGCCTTGGCACGTCGCCAGGGCCCCGGTCTGGTATTCGCCACCATCCAAAAGTATCGCAATCCCGAGCAGGAGGAAGATGGGGAGGCGCCGATCCCTGCGCAAGCTGCGACATCCCTCAAAGCCGCCGAAAAGCGCGCGCCTTATCTGGTCAGCAAACCATTCGAGGTGCTCAACCACGACGAAAGCATTCTGGTATTGATCGATGAGGCGCACCGCACCCAGGCCGGCGATCTGCAGGCGAACCTGCTGGCGGGCCTGCCCAACTGCGTGCGCATCGGCTTTACCGGTACACCGATCATCATGGGCGATAAGAAACGCACCCACGAAATTTTCGGCGCGTTCATCGACAAATACACCATCAAGGAAGCCGAGGCAGATGGCGCTACAGTGCCGGTGCTTTACGAAGGACGCACTGCCCAGGGTGCATTGAAAGATGGGGCGAGCCTGGATGAGCTGTTCGAGGATTTATTCCGCGAGCACAGCCAGGACGAGCTGGAACTGATCAAGAGAAAGTACGCCACCAAGGGCCATATTTTTGATGCCCCCGCGCTGATCGCTGATAAGGCGCGCGACATCCTCAGACATTACGTCACCAATATCCTACCCAATGGCTACAAGGCACAGGTTGTAGCCTACAGCCGGATTGCGGCAATCCGCTATTTCCACGCGCTGCAGGCCGCCCGCGATGAGTTGCTGGCCGAGGCCGAAGCGTTGCCAGCAGCCGACAAGGACCTCGACGATGAAGCACTGTGCCAGCGTCCACCCAAGCTGCAGGCGCGCGTGCAGGCGTGGCGCTATCGCGACAGGCTACGCTGCCTGGAGTTCGCGCCGATTATTTCTGGCTCAAATAACGATCCGGCCGAGTGGAAAACCTGGACGGATGGCAGCAAGCACGAGCTGCTGATCCAGCGCTTCAAGAAGCCCCTGAATCATGAGCAGCCGGGCAAGGCCGACCCGCTGGCTTTCCTGATCGTTAAGTCTATGTTGCTCACCGGCTTTGATGCCCCCATCGAAGGGGTCATGTACCTTGACCGGCCAATCAAAGAGGCCGAGCTGCTGCAAGCCATTGCCCGTGTCAACCGTACTGGTTTCGGCAAGCGCTGCGGCATCGTGGTCGACTACTACGGGGTCGCCAACCACCTGCGCGAAGCGCTGGCAGCCTATGCCGACGAGGATATCGAAGGTGCGCTGAGCAGCATCAAGGACGAGGTGCCGGTACTGCGCGATCGTCATCTTCGCGTGGTGGATGTGCTGCGTCGCCAGGGCGTCGAGTCGCTGGAAGATGCCGAAGCCTGCATTGCCGCACTGGAGTCGGAAAAGGTGCGCGCCGAATTTGCGGTAAAACTCAAAGCGTTCCTCAACTCATTGGACACCGTACTGCCACGCCCCGAGGCCCTGCCCTTCGTCAAGGATGCCAAGCGCCTGGCCTATATCCATGCACGTGCGCGCAGGCGTTACAAGGACCTGCCGCAACTGGGCAAGGATGTCGGCGCCAAGGTGCGCAAGCTGATCGACGATCATGTTATTTCGCTGGGCATCGACCCGAAGATTCCGCCAATCCAACTCACCGATGCAGACTTCGAGAAGCAGTTGTCGCGTAGCGTCAACGACCGTGCCAAGGCCTCAGAGATGGAGCACGCCATTCGCTCGCATGTGCGCAAGCATACTGATGAAGATCCAGTGCTTTATCGCAAGCTGTCCGAACGCCTGAACGAGCTGCTCAAGTCGCTGGGCGAGCAGTGGGATCAGTTGGTTGAGCAGATGCAGAAGATCATCAACGAGCTGCGCAGCGGTCAAATGAGCGATGACTACAACCCCCTGGATTTGCCCGAACACTATGCCCCCTTCCTGCGCACCCTGCTGGATGTGGTGTGTGCCGACGCCAATCCGCAGCCCGCCGAGCTGCTGCGTTTGAAAGATGTGACAGTGGAACTGGTCGACCTGTTGGTGGGCGAACTCCAAAGCCACCGCGATATCTGGAGCCCGCGCAAGCGAGCGGCACAGGAGGAGCTGGCCGGGCAGCTATTCGATTATCTGATGCGACTGCGTCCGCCCTTGGTGGATAGCGATACTGCGGGGGTGCTGTCTGACCGCCTTATGGATCAAGCGAGAGCCAGCCATGAACGGTTGATGCAGCTGTGAGCAATCAAACCCTCACCGTAAACGATCTGCAACTGACGCTACGCCGCAGCGCGCGGCGCAAGACGCTACAGATCACTGTCGAGCGTGACGGCGCACTTATCCTGTCTGCCCCGCCAGAGGTTGAGGAGCAAGCGCTGCGGCAATTCGTAGCGGAAAAAAGCTTCTGGATTTACTCGCGTCTTGCCGAAAAGGAACGCCTGCAGCGCTCAATCCCCACCAAGGAATACGTCGACGGAGAGGGGTTTCTGTATTTGGGGCGAAGTTATCGCCTCAAACTGGTTGATGAGCAGGATGTGCCGTTGAAACTTTCTGCCGGTCGCTTCCGCCTGCTGCGTAGCGAACTACCACGAGCCCGCGAACATTTCATCCGTTGGTACAGCGAACATGCCCGCAGTTGGCTGGCCTTACGCGTCAAGAACCACCAAGCCCGAATGGACCTGGTCCCCAGCGGTGTGCGTGTGCAGGATCTGGGCTATCGCTGGGGCTCCTGCGGCAAAGGCGCTCAGCTCTATTTCCATTGGAAAACAATCCTGCTGCCCAAGCCCATTGCGGAATATGTGGTGGTGCATGAGATGGTGCATCTGCAAGAGCCACATCACACCCCAGAGTTTTGGCTCCGCCTGGAGCGCGTCATGCCTGACTACGCACAGCGCAAGACATGGCTGGCAGAACATGGGATCGAAGTTGAAGGAGTCTGAAGTATTCTCTTGCTCGTGACCTTTCGAACTCAGGCTTAAGGTCGATCGCGCCACCACAAAGCGGCAGGGGAACATACCTTGCGCAGATCAGGCAGGTATCCACTGATGCTGCAGACGCTCGATATCAGTAAGTCCCCGGCCCAACCACATCAGTCACTATTTAGGTGAAGGTCGAGGCGCACGACAACCAGGATCCGCACCTGCTTTAATACGCCCCGCCAACTGAACAGGAAGTTACTTATGCCCATTCCGGACTTTCAGAGCGTCATGCGACCGATCCTGGCCACCGTCGCCGACAACACTCCGCTAGCCCTAAGCGAACTTCGCGAGCGTATTGCCACCGAGTTTCAGCTCACCGAGGAGGAGCGCAGTGAACGCCTCCCTTCCGGCAAACAAACGGTCATTAACAATCGAGTCGGTTGGGCGCGCACCTATCTGAATAAGGCGGGGCTGCTGAGCATTCCGGCAAAGGGATTGGTGCAAATCACCGAACGCGGTCGAGAGGCGCTGAACAGCGGGCCGGCACGTATTACCGTTAGGTGGCTCAAGCAATACCCTGAATTCGCCGCGTTCCATACGACCAGTCCCGCCGATGACCCAGCGTTAGCCTTGCAGAACGAACCGGTCGAACAAGCTACTCCCGACGAGCAACTGGCCGCAGCACACCAGGCGCTGACGCAATCATTGGCGGATGAACTGCTGGCCCTAGTGCGTGCAGCTTCACCAACTTTTTTCGAGCAACTGGTAGTCGATCTGATGATCGCCATGGGCTACGGCGGTTCACGTAAGGAAGCAGGTCGAGCGACGCAACAAACCAACGACGACGGCATCGACGGAATCATCAAAGAAGACAAGCTCGGCCTGGACGTCATCTACCTGCAAGCCAAGCGTTGGACCAACACCGTACACCGCCCGGAAATCGACAAGTTCATCGGCGCCCTCACCCGCCAACGCGCCCGTAAGGGTGTGTTCATTACTACTTCGGACTTTTCCAACGGAGCCCGTGAGGCCGCCATGAGCCTGGATATCAAAGTGGTCTTGATCGAGGGGTTGGAGCTGGCACGGCTGATGGTCGAAAACAATCTCGGCTGCAACGTCAAACAGGTTTACGAAGTGAAGCACTTGGATAGCGATTACTTCGTGGAAGATTGACCCAGCGGGCTTGCCACTCACCGCACCCACTGATGTCTGCTGACGTGGACAATTATCCAACAGGTTGTTGGACAATTTTGGCGCTCGTCGCTTCGGGACTCGCGGGATACAAAAAGGTCTTGCCTAGCAAGACCTTTCTTCATACCCGGGGTAAGCGCGGCCCCTTGTTACCTCACCTCAACAATATCCAGAGCCCGATTCGCCAGCAGCTCACTCACCTCAATCACCTGCAAAATCCCCATCGCAACACGCCGTCGCGAACCCTCAAGGTCAAACGCCAGATCATTGATCATGGCATTGGCCGCAGCCAGGTTTTCACTGAGACTGGCAAGCAGACATTCCGAATCAACATCAGGCGCGATACGAAAGATACTGTTGGGATTGTCAGATATTTCTTTCTTCGGCGTAGGCTTCAGATAAAAATCCAAAGCCCGTTCAGCAGCTTCATCGAGCTTCTTGTTACGAGCAGACTGAGCGCGAGATACATGCTCATCTGTAGCTGGCGGGTTCGGTGTAATTTTAGCCATGGTAAAGCTCCTAGAGTCTGTTGGAGCTACCACCATTCGCTGCGAAACGAAGTTGGGGTGGCAGCTGTACGCGGGTTCGCAGACCGGGACTCTAGGGACCGGCAGACCCATGGGGTCTCCCACGCACAGCCACCTCTGACGAAATCACAGACATGGGTAATCTGCTTTCGAAGGTGACGTTGTGCGCCTATAGAGTCCGGGCTGCGAAACCCGATCACTGATGCTCAGTGACAGGTTCAAACTACCGACGGCCCCCAAAACGCACAAGCCGGCGGATTCTGGCGTAGTTGTAGGCAATGGCGCAAGGTGATGTCGGTCGTGGCTGGTCTCGTGGGATCACGATAAACAACTGGCCGAAATGTTGACTGACACACCGCTATCGCGAGCAGGCTCGCTCCCACAGAGGAGCAGCATGTGTGCATATGTCGCAGGGGGAATGCATGCGCGACTGGCTGCATCCTTGCAGCCAGTCGCGAAGAGGGTTACGACACGTTGTTCAATGGGGCTTGCGAGCAACGTCGCAGTGAATCAGGCGGGATATCTCGATCCTATCCACGACGGTTTTGCCATCGACCGCAAACCCGCTGCCTGAAACCCCGGTGTCGCTGTTACTTGAGCGTGACGTCAAGCATCGGCGGGATGTAACCGTAGTCGTACTCGGCCACCACGAACGTCTGCTGCCCTTTTATCTTCATGCCCACCGTGGGTGCCTCGGTGCCGCCGACACGAATCTGCGTGCCGGTTTCGTCGGTCGGTACGCTGTCGATGAAGGAGGTCACCAGGCCGTTTGGCATGACATAGTGCGAGTAGGTCTGGAATGGCTGCGAGGACGGGTTGCCCAGCACCAGGCCGGAACCGTTCAGCGGCACGTAAGGGCCGAACAGCGAGTCCGCGACAAAACCGTACACCCCGTCCGGCCCGGTTACACCGTCGGCATAAGTGAAGGTATGGCTAATCGTGAACAGGTAGTACTTGCCATCCTGGAACACGAAGTGCGGGCGCTCGGTCTGGTCGTTTACCCCGACGGCGGTCAGCAGTGGCGGCAACATTTCCCAGTCGTCACCGTCCGCGTCGCGGGCCACGGCGATGCCGACACAGGCGGTCTGGAAGCGCGAGTTGCCGACGTCTTCATAACCCGGCGGCACGTCGCCGATTTCTGCTTCTCCTACTTTGTGGGAGCCGCGCTCACCGGCGACGTTGCCCTCGAACAGCATGTAGAGCTTGCCATCTTTCGGGTCGCGGAAAGGCCATGGGTCGCGGAAGCCCCAGAAGGCGTTTTGTGCTTCGGTCTGGTACAGGTTGCCGTCGGCCTCGAACAGCGGCTTGACCTTCTCGAAGCCGACCATGCTGACACCGTGTTCAGTGGTCACTACCCGGCCACGCACCTTGACGATGGTCGCGCCTGGGGTGACAGCGGTGTAATACAGGTCCACTTCACCTCGGTCGTTCAACAGGATCGGCGTGCCGGCCCATTCGCGGGCGGTGGGCGAAACGCCTTCGGCCATCACGCGGCCACCGAATTCCCAGTTCTTGCCGGTACGAGAAAACCAGTAGTACATCTTTGCCCGACCGTGGCGGTCGTTCCAATCGCGGAGGATGTCGTAGTTGCCGTCCTCGTCGAGGTACTGCGGGTCGTTTGGATGACGGTCGGCGGTCAGGGTGAAGATCACCGACCAGCCATCGACGGACGTCACGTTACCGTCCAGGTCGCGCAGGGGCATGGTGTCCCAGATGAACACGTCGTTGTTCAGGACCGGGAAATCCGCGCTGACCAGCGGCTGGGTGGTGGTGGGGTCATCGGCCCGGACTTTCAGCGCGTCGGCGCGGGTCCAGAGGCTGGGTTGATGGGGGGTTGCACCGAATTTTTCAGTGGTGGTTTTCATGAGTTAGAGCCTCGTCCATGAATGGATTTAAATAAGTGGTGATTTAAAAATACTGTATGTGCATACAGTGAAATCACCTTATCGAGGCTTGCCTATGCAGTCAAGCATAAAAATGCATTTGCGCATACTTTGGTTTTTTCTCGTAGCTGATACGTTTCAGCTTTGAGCGATTGAAGAAGTTAGTTTTTTGGGAGATCGCCGATGTTGCCGGCACGCTTGGTGTTCTGAGCGCTTGGCGCTATCGCGAGCAGGCTCGCTCCCACAGTTGGGCGTGGTATGGCTGTTATGGCGGTGGGTCAGTTGTTTTGATGTGGCTGGTGTTGCGCTATCGCGGGCAAGCCTTGCTCCCACAAGGGTTTGACTTGGTTGCGGGGTTGGGTTTGCTGGCCTTTTCGTGAACAGGCCTGCTTCCACAGAGGGCCGACACAACGTGTCGCTGTTTTTTGATTTTTGCGACACGTTCCATTCTCATGTCGCTACCGGCGACATGAGAACAAAACGTGTCGTCAAAATGGCGTTTTAGCGACATGACAGATAAAGCGACTTCTTGGGACTGACTCGCCCCTCACCCCAACGTATTCAAACAAACCACCTTCGGCTGGGTCATTTCCTCGTATGCAAACCGCACCCCTTCCCTGCCCAAGCTCCCGTACTTCGATCCGCCAAACGGCATCGCATCGAACCGGAAATCCGACGAATCATTGATCATCACGCCCCCTGCTTCGATCCGTCGTGCAGCGCTCATAGCCGTGGATAAATCATTTGTGAAGATCCCGGCGTGAAGCGCGTATTCAGGTTCGTTAGCCAACGCGATGGCTTCATCAAACGTGTCGAACGGCTGCAACACCACCACAGGCGCGAAGGCTTCGTTGCGCCAGATCCGGCTGGAATGATCGACGTTTTCCAGGACGGTGGCGGCGTAGCAGTTGCCCTGACGCCGATGCCCGCAAAGCAACGTGGCACCTTGTTGCAGCGCTTCGTTCACCACTTGCTCAGCGTTTTGCGCGGCGTGTTGGGTGATCATCGGGCCGATGTCGGTGTTGGCGAGCAGTGGGTTGCCGACGACGAGGGCTTGGGCCTGGTTGACGAAGCGTTCGCGGAAGGCTGCGTAGATCGGTGCGTGGATGAGCAGGCGTTGGGTGCCGATGCAGTTTTGCCCGGCGGCCCAGAAGGCGCCGGAGACGCAGCTGTCGACGGCGGCGTCGAGGTTGCAGTCGCCCATGACGATGACGGGGGCGTTGCCGCCGAGGTCCATGGCGAGTTTTTTCAGGCCGGCGGTGCGGGCGATTTGTTCGCCGGTGACGAAGCCGCCGGTGAAGGAGATCATCCGCACGTCGCGGGCGGCCACCAGGGCTTTACCCAGCTCCGCGCCACCGGTGGCGACAGTGACCACGGTTTCAGGCAGGCCGGCGGCGACCAGGTAGGAGACCAACTTGAGGGCTGACAACGGCGCCAGTTCGGACGGCTTGAGGATGACCGCGTTGCCGCCAGCGATGGCCGGGCCGAGTTTGTGGGCGACCAGGTTGAGCGGGTCGTTGTAGGGGGTGATGGCGACGATCAGGCCCAGGGGTTCGCGGGTGAACCAGCCCTGGCGCGATTCGGCGCCTTCGTAGGCGTCGAACGGGACGATTTCGCCGGCGTTGCGCTTGGCTTCTTCGGCGGAGAGTTTGAGGGTGTTGACGCAGCGTTTGACTTCTTTTTCCGCCTGTTTGAGGGTCTTGCCGGCTTCGTCGACGATGAGTCGGGCGAAGGCTTTGGCGTCGCGTTCGATGTTCAGGGCGGCGTGTTCGAGGATGCTGGCGCGGCGATGACGTGGGAGTGCGGCGCAGGTTTTTGCGCCGCTGCGTGCGGTCTCCAGAAGTTGCGGGACTTCTGAGGCTTTGAGGTCGGCGACGGTACCGACGATGCTGCCGTCAAATGGGTTGAGGACTTCGATGTGCGGTTCGACGACCGCCAGGGCCAGGCGCGATACGTTCACAGGGTGTGCTCCTGTTTGCGGGTTGCCGATTGGTGGATGTGGATGATGTCCGACAGCAGCGCGAAGGCGGTTTCGATGCGGCCTGCGCCCGGACCGGAGACGGTGACGGCGCCGAGCAGTTCGCTGGTGAACGACACAGCGTTGGTGGCGCCGCTGATGCTCGCCAGCGGGTGGTTGTTGCTGAGCAGGCGCGGTTCGACGCTGGCGCTGATGGAGCCGTCGGCATTGCGGGTGGCGGCGCCGATGAGTTTCCAGCGTGCGTTGTCGCGGCGGGCTTTTTCGATGTCGTCGAGGCTGAGGGAGGCGATGCCGTTGCAGGTGACGTCGTTGACGGTAAGTTTGGCGTCGAGCAGTTCGTTGGCGAGGATGACGACTTTGAGACGGACGTCGTGGCCTTCGACGTCGGCGGTTGGGTCGGCTTCGGCGTAGCCCAGGGCTTGGGCCTGGCTGACGGCTTCGGCGAACCCTAGGCCGCCTTCCATGGCGGTGAGGACGAAGTTGGAGGTGCCGTTGAGGATGCCTTCGAAGCCTGTGATGGCGCTGCCGGCCAGGGCTTGTTTGGCCAGGCGAATGACCGGGGTGCCGCTCATGACCGAGCCTTCGTATTCGAAGGCGACGTTGTTGCGCTGGGCCAGGGCTTTGAGTTCGGCGCCGTGCAGGGCGATGGGGCCTTTGTTGGTGGTGACCACGTGCTTGCCGCGCTCCAGGGCCCAGCGGCAGAACGAGGTGGCAGGCTCGCCGTCCACCGGATTGGTGAAGGTGGCTTCGGCGATGATGTCGGCGCCGCAGTCTTTGATCACCGCTTCATTGAGGGCATCGACGGTGCCGCCGGGCAGTTGGGCCATGGCGCCTTTGGTGGTGGGCAGTTTGGCCAGCAATGCGGCGTCGAGGCCGTGGCGGTCCATCACCGAACCGAGGAACAGGTCGGTCACGCCGACGATTTTCAGGGTGAAGCCGAGTTCGGTTTTCCACTGCTGGTTGCGCTCGGCAATCAGTTGAGCCAATGCCCGGTTCACACCGCCGAAGCCGACCAGAGCCAGTTTGTATTCAGTCATTTTTGTTGTGTCCCTTGATCCGGGTGATTGGAGTTGTTGGGATCTAGGTTAGGGAGGTGGCGCGGGCAGTGAAATATGCCAATTTGCTCTATTTTCTGGGCGTTTTGACCAGGGGATGGGCGAAGTGGTGGGTAGGGAAAAAACCGACTTGTATCTCAGATTGGTGAGGTCCATTTGTGGCGAGGGGATTTATCCCCGCTGGGCGGCGAAGCGGCCCCAGATCATCCAGCGCGGTGGGTCAGGTTGATTGAGGTCAACCTGGTGGGGTCTGCTGCGCAGCCCAGCGGGGATAAATCCCCTCGCCACAGGTAGTTCTGCGCCTAGGGTCCAGTGGTGAGGCTTCAGACCACCGACGACAACACAAACGACGTCACAGTGTTCTCCACTCCCGGCAGCGCCGAGATCTCTTTCCACACCTTATGCACCCGCTCCGGGTTCGCCGCGCCGACCCTCAGCATCAAATCAAACTCGCCACTCATCACATCGCACTGGAGCACTTCCGGCATCGCCTGCAACGCTTGCAACACCTCGGCCCCGCGCATGCGGTCGTAGCGGTAGACGAAGATCACCGCGTTGATGTTCGACGACGCTTGCGCGCCCTCCCCCGTACGCACCGTGTAGCCCTGGATCACGCCGTCGCGTTCGAGCCGTTCGATGCGTTGGCGTACGGCGTTACGCGAAAGGTTGACCTTGGCCGCCAGCTCGGCGTGGGCGGCGCGGGCGTTGAGGCGCAGTTCGGCGATGATGCGTTCGTCGAGGGGATCGAGGATTCGCTTCATGGGGCCTCCGGTTATAGGGTGCCGAGCAGTTGATGGAGGACAGCGAGGTCGTCCGGCTGGATGCGATGGATCTGCGCCGGGCCCTGCTCGGCCATCGGACGTTGTTGCGCCGCCACGGGGATCCCCAACTCACCGAGCAACACCGCCGATTTAATCGGTGAGATCTCGCCCAGGGTCACCATCGGCGCCACCAGGCTGCGTCGGTACAGGCGCGCCGCGAGCACGCCGGTGGCGGTGTGTGGGTCGATGACATAACCGGTGTCGCGGTACAGCGACGTAATCTCGTTCAGCGTCTGCTCATCACTCACCGCGTACGAGTCGATGATCATCCGCGCCTGTAACCAGAACTCGTTGCCAATGCTCATTTCGCCGTCGGTTTCGAAGGTGTGCATCAGCGCGCTCACGGCTTGATCATCATGCCCATAGAGCTCCCATAGAAACCGTTCCAGGTTGGAAAAGATCGACAAGTCCATGGCCGGCGACAGGGTCTTGCTGGCACGCAACCGCGAGTAGTGGTTCTTCAAAAAGAACTGATGCAGCGCGTCATTCTGGTTGGTGGCGACGATCATCTGCGTGATCGGCAAGCCCATCTTCTGGGCGATGTAGCCGGCATAGACTTCGGCAAAACTCGCCGCCGGCACGCTGAAACCGATGGGCCGCTGACCGCCGCCCAGTTGCAACACCGCGTGAAAATAAAACACCAACTGCGCCATGACGCTGACCCAGTTGCTGGAGTTGAAACTGATCGCCGCATGCTGGCGGAACAGTTGGGTGACGAGGGTCTGGCATTCATCGAAACTGCCCACCACGGCGACTTGATGCACCCGCGGGTGCGCCGTCGCTTGCAGGTCTTGAAGTTGGTCTTGCGGTACGCCGGCCTCGGGATAGATCACCACCACGTCGGTTTCGTCGCAATGCTTGAACGCCTCGATGGCGGCCAGGCCGGTGTCGCCGTTGGTGACACCTATCACCACAGCGCGACGCCCGCGTTTACGCAGGAAGTACTGCACCAGCCGCGCCTGCAACTGCGCGGCAAAATCCTTCGAGGAACGGGTCGGGCCATGGAACAATTCCAGGACCCATTCGTTGCGATCCACTTGATGCAGCGGCGCCAGGGAGCGATGGCTGAACTGGCTGCCAGCTTCCTTGAGAATACGCTTGAAGTCGGCCTCGGGGATCGCCTCGCCCACAAACGGGCGCATCACTCGGTAGGCCAGTTCGTCGTAGGGCAATGTGGACCAGTTGGCGATGTCCTGGGGTTCGAAGAGCGGCAGTTCGACAGGGACAAACAGCCCGCCATCTTCGGCGATGGCCGACAGCACGACTTTTTCGAAATCGACCTGCACGGCGGAATTTCGGGTACTCACATAGCGCATGGTCAACTCCGCAGACTCACATAAAACAGTTCATTTGAAACGGTGCGCCTGCTCCACCAGCCAGGTGGAAAACCGCGCCGCGTCCGGGTGTTGTTCGGCCCCGGAACTGCGCACCAGGTAGAACGATTCGCTGGCTTCGATGCGCTGGGCGAAGGGTTCGACCAGGCGTCCGTCGCCGAGCATGTCACTGACCATCGACGACCGCGCCAGGGCGATGCCCTGCCCCAGCTCAGCCATGCGCAAGGTGCAGACCAGCGTGTCGAACTGCATGCCGGTCGAGGAATCCACCGAGTCGGCACCGACCATTTTCAGCCAGTAACCCCAGCCTTCTTCGTAACCCAGCACGTGCAGCAACGGATGCCTGGCCACGTCCGCCGGCGCCTTCAGCGTCGCCATCAAGGCTGGCGAGCACACCGGGAACAAGGTGTCCCAGGTCAGCCGCTGCGACACCAGGCCGGGCCATTGGCCGTGGCCCCAGCGGATTTCCATGTCGTCTTCACCATCGAGTTCCTTGACCCAGATGTTGCTGATGTAGCGGATATCGACGTGCGGGTGCGCCTGGCGAAAGTCCACCAGCTTCGGCGCCAGCCAGTGCACGAAAAACGCCAGGCTGCCGCGCACTTTGATCGGCCGGCGTTTGTGCTGGCCAAAGATTTCGTTGGTGCCCACCGCCAGTCGCGTGATTGCGTCCTGCACCACTGGCAGGTAGGCCTGGCCCTCTTCCGTCAGACCGAGGCCACGGGGCAAGCGCTTGAACAGCGCCACCCCCAGGTGACTTTCCAACTGGCGGATCTGCTGGCTGACCGCGCCCTGGGTCAAAAACAATTCGTCGGCGGCGTGGGTGAAGTTCAGGCAACGGGCCGACACTTCGAATGCCCGCAACCAGTTCAACGGGGGCAACGTTTTTTGCTTCATGCTCTTACCTCGCTGACCCCCACGCACCGAGCCCGTTTGCCCGCCCCGTCGACGCGGTTTAGAACGCGTCGGACGGTTGTGCCACGAGGGCAACCGACAAGCGTCGCTCGCGGCTTTTGCGGGTAATGTAATACACGAAGTAACACCAGGCGATGAACGGCAGACCGAAGTACAGCGCCACTCGCTGCTCAGGGTCGAACGCGATGCCGATACACGCCAGGCTGCAGCACACCAGCGCCCCCAGCGGCACCCACGGATAACCGCGGACGCGGAACTTGAGGTCGCGGATGTCGCCGCCGTTGGCCACGTAGTGACGGCGGAAAGCGATCTGGCTCGCGGCAATGCTCAT
This sequence comes from Pseudomonas sp. OA65, assembly GCF_017498305.1. NCBI lineage: Bacteria > Pseudomonadati > Pseudomonadota > Gammaproteobacteria > Pseudomonadales > Pseudomonadaceae > Pseudomonas > Pseudomonas sp. OA65. The sequence goes on along the minus strand of NZ_JAGDEZ010000026.1, from coordinate 5,102 downwards.
CCACACCACCACCACGGCCAGGCCGGAAATCGACACCAGCGCCAGGTAGATGGTGTCGGCGGCAAACACGCTGCTGAGCAACGACGCCGCGCCGCCGGCCATGCTGACGATGATCGCGTTGAGCGGCGTGCCCATGCGGGTCAGGGCCGAGAACTGCTTGGGCAGGTGGCCTTGGTCGCTGAGGGTCCAAAGCATGCGCGAGGCGGCGTACAAGCCGGAGTTGGCCGCCGACAACAGCGCGGTGATGATCACGAAGTTCATGATGTCGGCGGAGTACGGAATGCCGATGTAGGTGAACACCGTGACGAAGGGGCTTTCCACCAGACCGGCCTGCTCGCGGGGCAGCAAGGTCGCGAGGACAAAAATGGTCCCGACGAAAAACACCGCCAGACGCAGCACAGTGGTGCGGATGGCGCGGGGCACGTTGCGTTGCGGGTCCTTGGTTTCGCCGGCGGCGATGCCGATCAGTTCAGTGCCGGAAAACGCGAAGGACACCGCCAGCAGCGTCATCGCAATCGGCATAAAGCCCGTAGGAAAAAGTCCTTCGCGAGTGAAGTTACTCAAGCCGATGCTGTGGGCCTGGTCGATGTTCAACAGGCCGAGAATCGCACCACCACCGATCAGCAGGAACACCACCACGGTCAGGACTTTGATCAACGACAACCAAAACTCGGTCTCGGCGAACAAACGCACCGACACCACGTTGGTGAGGAACACCACGCCCGCGAACAGCGCGCTCCAGATCCACACCGGGGTGTCGGGAAACCATCGGGTCATGAGGATGCCGGCGGCGGTGAACTCGGAACCGATGGCCACCGTCCACGTCAGCCAATACAACCAGGCCACGGTGTAACCGGTGCCGGGGCCGAGGAAGCGCGTGGCGTAGGTGCTGAAGGAACCGGTTTCCGGCATCTGTACCGCCAGCTCACCGAGGCACATCATCACCATATAAACCATGAGCGCGCCGATGATGTAGGCGATCACCGCCCCCATGGGGCCGGCCTGGTTGACGGTATAGCCGGAGGTCAGGAACAGCCCGGTGCCGATCACGCCGCCCAAGGCCAGCATGACGATATGGCGCGTCTGCATTTCCTGCTTGAAGCCGGTCCGTGTACTGGTTTGTTGTTCTGTTATGGACATGGTTGTTCTCATGAAATGTCAGGGCGCGCATCGACGTCTACGCGAGTCAGACAAGCGCCGCTGAGCTTTTATTATTATTCCTATTCATGAACGCCCCGCTGACAGCCTTGTCGCGGGGTATCAACTTTCAAACTTCAGCTTGCCGTCTCGGTGTGGACTTCATTGAGTTGCGGATCGAGGGTCTTTTTGACGAACGCAAAGGCCTGTTTCAGATCGTCCAGCAGATCGTCGGTGTCTTCGATGCCCACCGAAACCCGCACCAAGCCTTCGGAGATGCCCAGGGCCAAGCGTTCTTCCAGGGTATTCTCGACATGGCTGGTGGTGCGGGCCGGTCCGTAGATGGTTTCCACCGCGCCCAGGTTGCCGGCGCAGTGGGCGAAGCGCAGGCGCGGCAGGAGCAGCTTGACCGTGTCCATGCCACCGACCAGGACAAAACTGACGATGGCGCCGAAGCCGGACATTTGCGCACAAGCGATGGCGTGGTTCGGGTGGCTGGGCAGGCCGGGATAATTCACCGTCTCCACCAACGGTTCGGTGCAGAGGAATTCGGCCAGGGCCCGAGCGCTGTGTTGTTGCTGGCGCATGCGCAATGCCAGGGTCTTCATGCCACGGATGATCAGGTAGGCCGAGAACGGGTCGAGGCTCGCGCCGTTGATTTCACGGTAATGCCGCACCTTGGCCATCAAGGCTTCGCTGCCACACACCAGGCCACCGAGCACGTCGCCATGGCCGCTGAGGAATTTGGTCGCGCTGTGAATCACCACGTCCACGCCCAGGGCCAGTGGACTTTGGTTCAGCGGCGTGGCGAAGGTGTTGTCCGCTACGACCACGGCGCCGACACGCTTGGCCGCCGCCACCAGGCGCGGGATGTCGAGGATTTTCAGGGTCGGGTTGGTGGGGGTTTCCAGGTACAACACCTGGCAACCCTTGGCGATTTCACGCTCCAGGTCGTCGTGGTCGAAGGTCTCGCACAGGGTCACCGCCACGCCGGTGCGCGGCAGGAACTCTTCGAAAATCTTGTTGGTGCCGCCGTAACTGTCCTTGGTCGACACCACGCGATCGCCATGGGCCAGGAAGGTGTAGAGCACGCTGCTGATCGCCGCCATGCCGCTGCTGAAGGCCACGGCGGACTCGGCCATTTCCAGCTCGCGAATCTTGGCTTCGAGGGTCTCGACGGTCGGGTTGCTCATGCGGCTGTAGATAAAACCGGGGGCCTTGCCCAGGGCGACGTCGTACCAGACGTCGATGTCGTCGTAACCGTACGCGGCACTGGCCACGATGGGGGTTTGCGTGGCGTTGTAGGGGTGCCTGACTTGCTCCCCACCCCAAACCGCCCGGGTGCCGGCGCCGGCATTATCAAGCCCTGTGCTGTCAGGTTTATTGTTCATCGAGGCTACTCACACTGAGGGGGTGGACGTTGAGCCATCCACCGAATCTGAGGGCCAATATAGGGAAAAGCCGGGCGGGCGAGAAACGATGTTATCGGTGCCAAAGGGGTGGTTTTTTTAATGGCTGGAGGCGAAGTCGCGACACGTAAGGTCACTGATGAAACCTGTGGGAGCGAGCCTGCTCGCGATGGGGTCAGGTCAGCCACATTGATGGCGACTGACACAGCGCTATCGCGAGCAGGCTCGCTCCCACACTGGAAATTGTGGAGACCTCGGGAATGCGTGAACGACAATCCTACAGGCGACCGCGGACTTAAAGGCTGTACGAATCATCGTGGCGAGGGAGCTTGCTCCCGCTCGGCTGCGCAGCAGTCGTAAACCTACCCGGTCACCGCGTTGAATGGCTTTGGGGCTGCTGCGCAGGCCAGCGGGAGCAAGCTCCCTCGCCACAGGGCCAGTATTATCGATCATTCCCACGCTCCTGCGTGGGAATGTCGCCAGGGACGCTCTGCGTTCCGCTTCTGGATGTGACGCAGAGCGTCACGTGATGCATTCCCACGCGGGAGCGTGGGAACGATCAAGGACCAGCATTAAACGATTGCAACCACCGCCGATGGTATTCAACCTGCTCTGTAATATCGTTGGTTAAATCCTTATCTTCATAATCAAAAATATTGACTGTGTCACTTTCATCCGCTGTCTCTCCCCAACGGACTTCATAAGCAACTACACCACCAGCCATTTGCGAAGACATTCGCGAGGGATGCACATTGATTTTGGCTCCCTTACATAAAAAACTCACATCCGGAAAATCTTTCCTAACCATCCCTAAGCACAAATACAAATCCGCCGCAGTGTAACTTCTTTCTATTCCATCTGGCATCGTTACGGTCATCGCCATAATTTTTCGATCACACTTAAAAATCGCTTTCTTAAGGACGCCATCAATTTCAATTACCACCTCTTTAGAAGTCATATCATCACCTGTCAAAATTGGGGATTGAGTATCCTACATAGGATCCATCTTCATTCACTGGCGTTGCCCCTACTATATCTTTCCTATCAACCCCTCCAGGCACAGCTATTTCCACTTCCTTTTTATGCGGTGACATCAAACCCAGTTTTTTATTCACATCAATACCCGGCACATTTTTCAACACGTACACATATCCTGACTCAAGTCCAAAACCAGTCGCGAATTTTATTGCCTCTGCCTTTGAAGTAGTTGTACTTACATAAATACTAGGTGGACTTCGATTATCTTTAGCATGCAAAAATAGATCGGTACTAAACCCTAACGGTTCGAATCCTGCCTCAAATATTTCCCAAGGCTCTCGTGAGTCACCTCGATAGGTATAGATATCTTTTGGCTTGGTTTGAGGGAGCTTCGGCTCCCCCTCATCCACCCCAGCCTTACCCGCCGAATCCTGCTCCCCAACCCCCGGCCTACACCCACCCTTCCCCGGACAATCCACCAACCCCAACGGATCCACCCACCCCGTCGGGTTCAGGGTGTACCGATACCCATTGAGCCCACCCGCCAACTTGCTCGGGTCAGGCGTCAAATAGCGGCCAGTCTCGGGATTGTAGTAGCGGTGCCGGTTGTAGTGCAGGCCACTTTCGGGGTCGAAGTATTGGCCCTGAAAGCGCAGCGGCTGTTCCAGTTGTTCGCCGTCGCCGCGCTGGAGTTCAGTGAGTTTGCCGTAGCCGTTGTAGCGCGCCGACCAGACGATCTGGCCGGCGGGGTTGGTCAGTTCCTGGGGCGTGCCCAGGTGGTCGAGGTGGTAGTAGAACGGGCGCGCGTCGAGGCCTTCACCGTTGAGCATCGCCAGTGGACGGAAGGTGTCCGGTTCGTAAATGTAACTGCGGTGATGGCGCGGGCTGTTTTCGGCGACGACCTGGTCGCCCTGCCAGAAAAATTCCGTGGTCAGGCCGTCCACGGTCTTGCTGATGCGTCGGCCGAAGGCGTCGTAGCGGTAGGACGTTTCGCGCCCGTCCGCCGTGGTGACGCCGACCAGGCGGTGTTGGCTGTCGTAGCGGTAGGCGCTGACCAGGGCTTGGCCGCGGCGTTCGCGGATCAGGTTGCCGAAGGCGTCGTAGTCGTAGTGGCGGTCGCCCTCCTTCAGCAGGCGGTTGCCCTTGAGGGTGGTCGGGCCGGGACGGTCCTGCATCAGCAGGTTGCCGGCCGGGTCGTGGCTGAAGTGTTCCGGCGGTTCGCTGTGGGAAAAGTCGATGCGAGTCAGGCGATCTAGAGAATCGTACTGGTAGCTGCGGCGGCTTCGGTGGTCGGAAAGGGTTTGCAGGTTGCCCTTGGGGCTGTAGGCATAATCGCGCCAGAGCAGTTGCTGCTGTGGGTTCTGCCACACGGTCTGGGCCTTGAGGCGGCCCTGTTTGTCGTAGGTGTAGTCACTGAGCAACTGGCCTTGCTGGCGCTGTCGTTCGCGGCTGCCGTCAAAGCGGTGTTCGGTCAGGCGCGTGCCGTTGAGGTCGATGGCGGTCAGTGCGCCGCCCGGGGCGTGGTGGTAGTTGAGCTGGCTGTCGTCCGGCAGGCGCAGGTGGTTGAGGCGTCCGCAG